>NZ_JAQGLJ010000127.1 GCF_028292945.1 Sphingomonas bacterium
GCTTGTACTTGCCGCACAGGCACTCATAGTCCTTGATCGGACCAAAGATGCGCGCGCAGAACAGGCCGTCACGCTCGGGCTTGAACGTGCGATAGTTGATGGTCTCGGGCTTCTTGATCTCGCCGAACGACCAGGAACGGATCTTGTCGGGCGATGCGATGCCGATCTGGATCTGGTCGAACGTCTCGGCCTTGGCGACCGGATTGGCGAAGGGAGTCATGTCGTTCATGGGGATGAACCTTTCTGAATTTCTTTTCCCTCTCCCGCGTGCAGGAGAGGGTGGCCGAGCGTAGCGAGGTCGGGTGAGGATATGTCTGGCAGGTCAGGCCCTCACCCTGGCGCTTGCGCGCCTGTCCCTCTCCCGCTTTGCGGGAGAGGGTAGGGATCACTCCGCCGCGATCGCCAGTCCGTCCTCGTCGACCTCGGATGTCTTGAGGTCGACGTTGAGGCCCAGCGAGCGCATTTCCTTGACGAGCACGTTGAAGCTCTCGGGGATGCCGGCCTCGAACGTGTCGTCGCCCTTGACGATCGCCTCGTACACCTTGGTGCGCCCGACCACGTCGTCGGACTTCACCGTCAGCATCTCCTGCAACGTGTAGGCGGCGCCGTAGGCCTGCAAGGCCCAGACCTCCATCTCGCCGAACCGCTGCCCGCCGAACTGCGCCTTGCCGCCCAGGGGCTGCTGCGTGACCAGCGAGTACGGCCCGATCGAGCGCGCGTGGATCTTGTCGTCGACCAGATGGTGCAGCTTGAGCATGTAGATGATGCCCACCGTCACCTTGCGATCGAACATCTCGCCCGTGCGGCCGTCGAACAGATCGGACTGACCAGAGCTGTCGAGCCCGGCCAGCGCCAGCATGTCGGTGACGTCCTTCTCGACCGCGCCGTCGAACACCGGGGTGCCCATCGGCACGCCCGCGCGCAGGTTCTGCGCCAGCTCGACGATCTCGTCGCCGGTGCGCGAGTTGATGTCGTCGAGATAATGCTCGCCATAGACGACGCGCAACCGCTCCCGCACCGCGTCGGGCATCGCGCCCGGCTTGGCATCGGGATTGGCCTCGCGCCACTCGTCCAGCGCGCCCGCGATCTGCTGACCCAGACCACGCGCGGCCCAGCCCAGATGCGTCTCGAAGATCTGCCCGACATTCATGCGCGACGGCACGCCGAGCGGATTGAGCACCAGGTCGACCGGCGTCCCATCGGCGAGGAACGGCATGTCCTCGGCCGGCAGGATGCGGCTGATCACGCCCTTGTTGCCGTGACGGCCGGCCATCTTGTCGCCCGGCTGCAGCTTGCGCTTCACCGCGACGAACACCTTGACCATCTTGAGCACGCCTGGCGGCAGCTCGTCGCCACGCTCCAGCTTCTCGCGGCGATCCTGGAACTTGTCGACGATCACCTTCACGGCGTCGTCATACTGGACCTTGACGGCCTCCAGGTTGGTCTGCGTCGCGTCGTCCTGAACGGCGAACTTCCACCATTCGTGCTTATCGACGCCGTCGAGCAGGTCCATGTCGATCTTCGCGCCCTTCTTCAGGCCCTTCGGAACGGCGGTGGCGGTCTGGTCGAGCAGCATCTCGCGCAGGCGGCTCCACGTCGCGCGATTGAGGATCGTACGCTCGTCGTCGCTGTCCTTCTTCAGGCGCTCGATCTCCTCGCGCTCGATCGCCATCGCGCGCTCGTCCTTGTCGATGCCGTGGCGGTTGAACACGCGCACGTCGACGACCGTTCCCGACACGCCCGGCGGCAGGCGCAGCGACGTGTCGCGCACGTCCGATGCCTTTTCGCCGAAGATGGCGCGGAGCAGCTTCTCCTCCGGCGTCATCGGGCTCTCGCCCTTGGGCGTGATCTTGCCGGCGAGGATATCGCCCGGCTCGACCTCGGCACCGATATACACGATGCCCGCCTCGTCGAGGTTGCGCAGTGCTTCCTCGCCGACGTTCGGGATATCGCGCGTGATGTCCTCCGGCCCGAGCTTGGTGTCACGGGCCATGACCTCGAACTCGTCGATGTGGATCGACGTGAACACGTCGTCCTTCACGATCCGCTCGGAGATGAGGATCGAATCCTCGTAGTTATACCCGTTCCACGGCATGAACGCGACGAGCGCGTTGCGCCCCAGCGCCAGCTCGCCGAACTCGGTCGACGGACCGTCGGCGATCACGTCGCCCGCGTCGACCGCGTCGCCGACCTTTACCAGCGGGCGCTGGTTGATGCAGGTCGACTGGTTCGAACGCTGGAATTTCATCAGCGTGTAGATGTCGACGCCCGACTTGCCGGCATCGACGTCACCCGTCGCGCGCACCACGATGCGCGCCGCGTCGACCTGGTCGACGATGCCCGCGCGCTTGGCGGAGATCGCCGCGCCGGAGTCCCGCGCGACCGTCTCTTCCATGCCCGTGCCGACGAACGGCGCCTCGGCCTGGACCAGCGGCACCGCCTGGCGCTGCATGTTCGAACCCATCAGCGCGCGGTTGGCGTCATCATTCTCCAGGAACGGGATCAGCGACGCCGCGACCGACACCAGCTGCTTCGGCGACACGTCCATCAGCGTCACCGTGTCCGGCAGCGCGTTCAGGAACTCGCCCGCCTGACGCGACGAGACCAGCTCCTCGGTGAAACGACCTTCGCCGTCGAGCTCGGCCGAAGCCTGCGCGATCGTGTGCTTGGCCTCTTCCATCGCCGACAGATAGACCACGTCCTGCGTGACCTTGTGATCGATGACCTTGCGGTACGGCGTCTCGATGAAGCCGTACTTGTTGACCCGGCTGAAGCTCGCGAGCGAGTTGATCAGGCCGATGTTCGGACCTTCCGGCGTCTCGATCGGGCAGATGCGGCCGTAATGCGTCGGATGAACGTCGCGCACTTCGAAGCCAGCCCTCTCACGGGTAAGCCCGCCCGGCCCGAGCGCCGACACGCGGCGCTTGTGCGTCACTTCGGATAGCGGGTTGGTCTGATCCATGAACTGCGACAGCTGCGACGAGCCGAAGAACTCGCGCACCGCGGCAACCGCAGGCTTGGCGTTGATCAAGTCGTTGGGCATCACCGTCGACACGTCGACCGAGCTCATGCGCTCCTTGACCGCCCGCTCCATGCGCAACAGGCCGACGCGATACTGGTTCTCCAGCAGCTCGCCGACCGAACGCACCCGGCGGTTGCCGAGGTTGTCGATGTCGTCGATCTCGCCCTTGCCGTCCTTCAGGCCGACCAGCGTCTTGACGACCTCCAGGATGTCCTCGGAACGCAGCGTCGTCACCGTGTCCTCGACGTCGAGGCCCAGGCGCATGTTGAGCTTGACGCGACCGACCGCCGACAGGTCGTAGCGATCGGGATCGAAGAACAGCCCGCCGAACAGCGACTCCGCCGTCTCCAGCGTCGGCGGCTCGCCGGGGCGCATGACGCGATAGATGTCGCTCAGCGCCTGCTCGCGCTCCTCGGCCTTGTCCGCCTTCAGCGTGTTGCGAATCCACGGGCCCGTCGAGACATGGTCGATGTCGAGCAGCTCGATGCGCTCGATCCCCGCCTTGTCGAGCATCTCCAGATTCTCGGCGGTGATCTCGTCGCCGGCTTCGACGTAGATTTCGCCGGTCCCCTCGTTGATAAGGTCATAGGCGGAATAGCGGCCGAAGATTTCGTCGGTCGGGATCAGCAGATCGGTAAGGCCGTCCTTGGCCGACTTGTTCGCGGCGCGCGGCGAAATCTTCTGGCCCTGGGCGAAGACGATCTCGCCCGACTTGGCGTCGACGATGTCGAACATCGGCTTGACGCCACGCCAGTTCTCGGCGGCGAACGGGATGATCCAGCCGCCCTGGCCGCGCACATAGGTGACGCGGTTGTAGAAGTAGTTGAGGATCTGCTCGCCCGTCATGCCCAGCGCATAGAGCAGCGCGGTGACCGGCAGCTTGCGCTTGCGATCGATGCGAACGTTGACGATGTCCTTGGCGTCGAACTCGAAGTCCAGCCACGAGCCGCGATACGGAATCACGCGCGCCGCGAACAGATACTTGCCTGATGCGTGCGTCTTGCCGCGATCATGGTCGAACAGTACGCCCGGCGACCGGTGCATCTGCGACACGATGACGCGCTCGGTACCGTTGATGAAGAAGGTGCCGTTGCCCGTCATGAGCGGCATGTCGCCCATGTAGACGTCCTGCTCCTTGATATCGATGACCGACTTGGCCTCGGTATCCGGATCGACCTCGAACGCGGTCAGGCGCAGCGTGACGCGCATCGGTGCCGCATAGGTGATGCCGCGCTGGCGGCATTCTTCCACGTCGAACTTGGGCGGCTCGAGGACGTAATCGTCGAAATCGAGATAGGCGGTGCCCGCGAAATCCTGGATCGGGAACACACTGCGCAGCGTCTTCTCCAGACCGGACACATGGCCGGTGCTCTTGTCCGAGCGCAGGAACTGCTCATAGCTCTCGCGCTGCACCTCGATCAGGTTCGGCATCTGCACGACTTCGTGGATGTTGCCGAACACCTTGCGGATACGCCGCTTGGCCGTGGTGGTCCGCGCGGAACGGGCGCTGCCCGCATCGATCGCCTTGGTCGCCATGGGTTTTTACTTGCCTTGATAGCCAGAATCTGGACGCAGGAAGACCAGAACGCGAAAAGGCCGATCGCATTAATGCGTCGGCTCCCGGCGTGCTGATGACCAGCGGCTTCCTATTCGTACGGGGCGCTGCGCGACGGCACCCCATGTCCCGAAAGCCATGGTGAGCACAGGAGATAGGGGGAGGGGAAGAAACTGTCAACGCTGCGCGGACGCCGCCTCTCCTCCGCGACGATGGACGCATCCGGTCTCCTCGCTTACAGCCCGCGGTCCATGACTCGTACCTGTCTACTCGGCGCCTCCCTGCTCGCGCTCGCCGCCGCCGCGCCGGCGCAGATCATTCCCGTGCCGCTCGACAACAGCAGCATTGCGACGCCGACGCCCACGCCGGCCCCCACCGCCGCGGCGACCCCTGCGCCGACGCCGACGCCGACACCGCTGCCGACTGCGAGGCCCACGCCCACGCCCACGCCGGTCCCGACAGCAACGCCGACGCCGACCCGCACGTCGCCGGTGGCGCCAACTCCCGCTCCCAGCCCGACCTCGACCGCAGCTGCGCCCGTCGACGAGCCGACGCCCGAGGCCACGCCAACGGCCGTGCCCGTACCCGCCGCAACCGTCGCGCCAGCGCCGATCGAGACCGTCGTCCTTCCGCAGGAGCGTCGCGAAGCGCCGCTATGGCCGTGGCTGCTAGGCGCCGGATTGCTGGGGGGCCTCGCCTGGGTGCTGCTGCGTCGCCGCTTCGAACCCGCCGTGGAGGAAGAGGTCGCGCTCGATCCCGAACCCGAACCGCCCGTGGCGCCCGAGCCGGTCCCCGCCGCCCCGGCACCAGCATTCTTCGAGCGCGGCGCGCCCGCGTCAGCCACGCTCGCCGGCCGCGCGCGGCTCACGGTCGATGTTCGCCCGACCCGCGCCGGTCTCAACCTGCTGACCGCCACAGTCGAGGCGGAGATCACCGTCACCAACACCGGTGACGGGCCCGCAGCCGACATCCGCGCCGCCGTCGCACTGCTCAGCGCGGGCGGCGAGCACGCGGCGGCGCTCGCGCAGTTCAACGCCGCGCCCGTGACCCGTCCGGTCGCGCCGCCGTTCACCCTCGCACCCGGCGCCCAGCACCGCTTTCGCGCCGTCGCCGCGCTGCCGCACGCGCAGATCCAGCCGCTGGAGGCGGCCGGCCGACCGATCTTCGTGCCACTCGTCGCCGTCACGCTGCGCCACCGTGACGGAGCCGGCGACCACCGCACCTCGCAGGGCTGGGGCGTGGGCGTGGTGCGCGCCGACTCGCCCAAGCTCGCCCCGTTCTGGCTGGACGTGCCGCCCCGCAATTACGAAGCGGTCGCGGCACGCGCCCAGGGGCCGGTGCGGGAGGAGTAACTCCGCGCGCGGTTCCGAGGTCTCGGCACACGAACCCTTCTAAAGGCTGTACCTTTCAGCCATCTGATGGGAGTGGCGGCGATCTGCGGCGTCCAGGGCAAGATGATGGCGGATCTGGACTCGCTTGCCGGCGTCCAGACCGGCTCCGTCGCTCACTATGCCAAGCTGGCGGGGGTGGCGCTCGCGCGCAGTGGGGGGATGGCGCTGTTCCGGCTGGGCGTCGCCCAGCTCTTGAAGATCTGGCCCGGTGCCGGTGACCTCGCCGCCGCGGCGCTCAGCGGCGGCGTCGCGGCCGGTATCACGCAAGCACTCGGCCACGCTTATTGGCTCGGCGCGAAACACCTCGCCCGATCGGGCGAGACGATCGGAGAAGCGGACTTCAGCGCCGAATTCGAGCGCGCCATGGCCATGCCGCCGCCGACCGCGACGGCACAAGCCGCGGCCTGAGGGAGGGCACTGAGAGCAAGGCGGCGCATGTTGCTGGCGGGGGAGGGCAACCCTCCGCCGTGTCGCTTGACCCGCCATCCGAGGTGGAGCCGGGTGGATGACAAGAAAAGGGCGGCTCCGCCGAAACGGTGCCGCCCTTCCTGGCGTGGACGTCACTGGAGTAAATCCCGTGACGTCGGACGGGTTCGCTGACGCGACCCGCCTGCCGGCTTTGCGGGAGTGCGGATTAGCGGTGGCTAATCCGTCTCTCCCGCTTCAGCTCACTTGACCTCGACGGTCGCGCCGGCTGCTTCCAGCTGGGCCTTCAGCTTGGCGGCCTCGTCCTTGGACACGCCTTCCTTGACGGCCTTGGGTGCCGACTCGACCAGCGTCTT
>NZ_JAQGLJ010000056.1 GCF_028292945.1 Sphingomonas bacterium
TCGCCGCCGCGATCCGCAATGCCGGTGGTCGGGTCGAGCAGCGCACCTTTCCCGGCGTGACGCACGAGTTCTTCGGCATGGGTAAGGTCGTGCGCGGCGCTTACGACGCCAACGAATACGCCGTCGCGCGCCTGCGCGCCGCCCTTGCCCGCTGATCTGGAGTTGCTGGACATGAAGATCACCCTTGCCCTTGCCGCTACGATGCTCGCCGCCACCCCCGTCGCCGCGCAGGTCATGACCCCTGCGGAATATGTCATGACCGCCGGCGCATCCGACCTGTACGAACGCCAGTCGAGCCAGCTGGTGCTGCAGACCACCACCGATCCGCGCGTCCGCGACTTCGCGCGCATGATGATCGCGCACCATAGCAGGAGCACCGCCGACGTGGCCGCAGCGGCACGACGATCGCGCGTTCCCGTGGCTCGTCCCATGCTGATGCCGTTGCAGGCGGAACTGGTTGCGCAGTTACGCGCCGAGCAGGGTCCAGCACGCGACGCCCGCTACCTCGCGCAGCAGAAGGCCGCCCATGGTCAGGCGCTGGCAGTGCAGCAGGCGTACGCCGCCGACGGCACCGCGCCGGCGTTGCGTCGCGCCGCCGCCGCCATCGTTCCGGTGGTGCAGGAGCATATTGGGATGCTGATGAGGATGTGACGTCGGCAGCGGGCGGAGGGCCAGATCGCGGAACCTGCCCGACGGTCAGACGATTGTACCGCCACCGCAATCAGCGGCGCTGGTACATCTGGGTCGCATCAGGAGAGTGACAATGGTGGATGCAAGCGCGATCCGTCCGCATATGCCGGTCAAGGGCAGCGATGGCCAGCATGTCGGCACCGTCGACCATCTTGATGGCGACCTGATCAAACTGACGAAGAACGACTCGCCCGACGGGCAGCACCACTATGTCCCGTTGTCATCCGTCACGCGCGTTGACGAGCACGTCCACCTCTCGACGACGAAGCCGGCCGCACTCGCAGGCGTGACTGCGACGACGGACGGCACCGCCGCCGTCGGCAGCCCGCTACCACCCGTCAAGAACCGCGCAGTCGAAGGTGCTGCGCCGCGCAAGAACTTCTACCTGCGTTGGGTCGTCGGTGCGGTCGGGTTGTTGCTCCTGTTGCTGCTGTTCAAGAGCTGCGTCGACAACAGGCAAGACGCTGCCATGGCGCCGGTCGAGACGACTTCCACCACCGCCACGATCACGGCTGCGCTCCCCCTCCAAGCCGTGACGCTGCCCAACGGGCAAAAGGTCGATGTCGAGCCCAACACGCTCAACTTCCAGCTTCAGGAATTTCTGGCGTCAAACGTCGCCGCGCCACGAACCTTCACTTTCGATCGGTTGAACTTCGCCACCAGCTCGGCCGTGGTCCGGGCGGAGGACCAGCCGACGATCGACACACTGGCGCTGATTCTGAATGCTTACCCTGAGGCACGGGTGCGGCTCGACGGCTATGCCGACGGGCGTGGGTCGGAACCGGTCAATGCGGAGCTTGGCCGGCAGCGCGCTGTGGCCGTTGCCGATGCGCTGGTCGCGAAGGGTGTTAAACGAAGCTCGATTTCGGCGGCGAGTGGTGGCGAGGGCAACCCGCAAGTGGCCAACGCCACCGCCTCGGGCCAGGCGGAGAACCGCCGCACCGAGCTGACGGTCCTCGCCAGGTAACGCGCAAACTTCCGGCAAACGCCGCGCCCGGATTACCGGTCGCGGCGTTTCTCGTTTCAGAATCGGCGGGAAGGGAGAGATAGTTGGCAGTCGAGGACATCGCCGGGTGGGTCGCGCTGGCGGCGACTTGCATCGCGGCGGTCATGACCGCGGCCAATCTGGGCGCGCGGGTGACCGGCCTGGGCTTCGTCGTGTTCACGGTCGGGTCGATCGCCTGGGTGACCGTCGCCGTCACGAAGGGCGATTCGACGCAGCTGCTATATTCCAACCTGTTTCTGACGGCAGTGAACCTGCTCGGCATCTGGCGCTGGCTAGGACGGCAGGCGCGCTATGAGCAGGGTGGCAAGGCTGCTACTGCGCGCAGCGCCCGCGCGCGGGTGCCGACCTTGGTGGCGATCGGCACGCTGCACCGCGCGTCGCTGACCGGTCGCGATGGCGAGCCGCTGGGTCAGGTGATCGAGGCGATGATGCGGTGCGATGGCGCGGCGCTCGCCTATCTGGTTGTCAGCGAGGGCGGCGTCGGGGGCGTCGGCGAACGGCTTCATGCTTTGTCGCCGACCGAGATTCGCTTCTCGGATGATGGCATCAGTACCGACCTGACGTCCGAGGATCTCGCGGCGAGGCCAGTGCTTGAACCCGGGCACTGGCCGGCAGCACTTTGACAATCATAAGCCCGTCAGCTTGCCCGATCGTCGTGCCGCGTCCGGGTCGACAGCTCGAATTTGCAGCGCTCACCCTGGCCAGGCTGAGTCGGCATGGTCAACAATCCCGCTACGGGTCTGACCGAGCATGGCAGAGCAGGGCGATAGATCGCCCGATCGCACCAGCCGCAGATTGCGTAGCCGCTGTCCGACGGCTGTGTCGACCAGGGCAGGTGTTCGGCGGTTGCTTTTCTCTCCACGTTGGCAGAACGGTTCGGTGATGGCGCGCGTTCCGCCCGACCTGGTCGGTCGAGGCCGCGCCGTGCCGCCGCATCGCGAGTCGCCAGCACGATGACCAGACAGGTAGGCGCCTTGCCCTATCGCATCGGCGCCACTGGCCGGGCGCAGATACTTCTGATTACTTCGCGCGATACGGGTCGGTGGGTGATCCCAAAAGGTAATCTGATGCGTGGTGTCGGCGACCACCAGGCCGCCGCGATCGAGGCTTGGGAAGAGGCAGGCGTGCGTGGCGCGGTATGCGCGACCCCGTTGGGCCAGTTCGGGTACCGCAAGCGTCGGCGCGTCGGGCCACCGCGTGAAATGTTGGTGGCGGTCTACTGTATGCTGGTGACAGAGCAGGCGGCGGAGTGGCCGGAACGTCATCAACGTGTCACACAATGGTTCGATCTGGCGGACGCCGCCGATGCGGTGGCCGAACCGACGTTGAAGTTACTGATCGCAGGCTTTGCGCCACCGCCGCGGCTCAGCTTCGTGGATCGAATGTTGCCCGAGGTCCGGGCGAGGATAGGGAGAAGCGTGCCGATGCTGGGCTGGTTCCAGTCGCTGTTGCCCAAGACAGGTCGCTTCTTCGAGCAGTTCGACGCGCATGCGGCCGAGCTGACGTCGGGCGCCGCGGCGCTTTCGCGCCTGTTGCACGGCGAGAATGTCGACGAGCAGATCGCGGCGATCGCCCGGCATGAGCACGCCGCCGATGACATCACGCGCGAGGTGATGCAGGACGTCCGCAGGATTTTTGTGACCCCGTTCGACCGCAGTGCGATTACCGGGCTGGTCAATACGATGGACGACGCCATCGACCAGATGCACCAAACCGCGAACACCATCGCGCTTTACCAAGTGACCGAGATCCAGCCGCAGATGCGCGACATGGCGGGGATCATCGTCGAGGCGGCGCGGCTCACCGCGGAGGCGACGCCGCTGCTGCGTTCGCTGGGCAAGAACGCGCACCGGCTGCACGAGCTGACGGAGCGTATCATCAAGATCGAGGGCGATGCCGACGCTATCCATGCGGACGGCCTGCGCGCGCTGTTCAAAGCCAAGGCGCAAGCGCCGATGGACTTCATCATCAGCCGCGAGATCTATGGCCATCTAGAGCGTGTGGTCGACCGGTTCGAGGACGTCGCCGACGAGATCCAGGGTCTCGTGATCGACCACGCCTGACCGGCCGATCCCATGATCATCTCCTTCTGGCTCCTCGTCGCGCTGATCGGTGTAGCGCTGCTGTTCGACTTTCTGAACGGCCTGCACGACGCGGCCAACGCGATCGCCACCGTGGTCTCGACACGGGTCCTGAAACCGCACCATGCGGTGCTGTTCGCCGCGTTCTTCAACTTTGCCGCAATCTTCGTCTTCGGCGATGCCGTCGCCAAGATGGTCGGCAAGGGGATCGTGGACGCGAGCGTCATCGACCCTGCCGTCATTTTCGCAGCGTTGATGGGCGCGATCATCTGGAACGTAGTGACCTGGGTGCTCGGCATCCCGTCGTCCTCCAGCCATGCGTTAATCGGCGGACTGCTCGGCGCGGGTCTGAGCAAGGTCGGCGTCGACGCGGTGGTGTGGTCCGGCGTGCTGAAGACGGTGGCCGGCATCTTCGTTGCGCCCGCGACGGGCATGTTCTTCGCGCTGCTGCTCGTGCTCGTCGTCGCATGGGTGACGATCCGGATGACGCCGCTGTCGGTCGACAAGCGCTTTCGCAAGCTGCAGCTGGTATCCGCGGCGTTGTATTCGCTGGGCCATGGCGGCAACGACGCGCAGAAGACGATGGGGATCATCGCCGTCCTGCTCTACTCGCAAGGCTATCTGGGTGCCGATCTGGAGGTGCCGTTCTGGGTCATGCTGTCCTGCTACCTCGCCATTGCGCTGGGTACGCTGTCCGGCGGTTGGAAAATCGTCCACACGATGGGATCGAAGATCACGCGCCTGACGCCGGTGCAGGGTTTCTGCGCCGAGACCGGTGGCGCGATCACGCTGTTCATGGCCACTGTCGGCGGGATCCCGGTATCGTCCACCCACACCATCACCGGCGCGATCGTCGGCGTCGGCGCGGCGCGGCGCCTGTC
>NZ_JAQGLJ010000006.1 GCF_028292945.1 Sphingomonas bacterium
CGGCGCTCGACACCTTGACGAGCGGCAGGTCGATCTCACCCCCCTCGCCCTCGGGCACGCCGTCGAGCACCGCGATATACACCTTCTCCACCGCGCCCGCCTCGAAGGCGCGCTGGCACTTCGCGCCAGCCTTCGGATTGCGCGCCAGCAACAGGCAGCCGCTGGTGTCGCGATCCAGCCGGTGCACGGGCACGGGCCAGCGGTGAAAGCCGAAGCGCAGGCCCTCCATATGGTTGTCGAGCGACAGCCCGCCGTCGCGTGGCGGGTCGACCGGCAGGCCGGCGGGTTTGTCGATCACCAACGCTTCACCGTCGATAAAGAGGATGCGGTCGGGTTCCATGCGTCAGCGCCTTGCCACCGCGCGGCCGTGCATGCCAGTGCCAAGCCCATGCGCCGCCTCATCCTTCTCGCCGCGCTCGCGCCCGCGACCGCCTTTGCGCAGCCCTGCATACCGAGCGCCGCCATTGCGGCGGACGGCCGGGTGCTCGGCCATCTGCCCTATGGCGAGACCGCGTCCGACACGCTCGTCCCCGCCCCCGACGGCTTCGCGCTGCGCACCGGCTGCCGGGTCCGCCCGGAGGTCGCGGCCGCGCTGCGGGCGCTGCTCAACGCAGCCGCCTTCGATCCGACCACCGGCGGCGAGCTGCGCGGCGCGTCGTGCCATCGCACGCTGACGTGGCAGGCGGGCGTGTTCTGCGCGGAGGCGCATCGCGACCCTGCCTTTCGCGCCATCTCGGTAGCGCCTCCCGGCCATAGCGAGCACGCCACCGGCTATGCGGTCGATTTCGCGATCCGCCCGTCGCCCAACTGCCCGGACGTCGAGGCGTGCATGTCGGCCCTGCCGCCCTATCGTTGGCTGGTCCGCAACGCCGCGCGCTTCGGCTTCGAGCAGAGCTTCCCCGTCGGCAGCAAGCAGGGCGTGAAGTGGGAACCCTGGCACTGGCGCTGGGTCGGTGCGACCGCCACCGCGCCGGGCGCTGCGGCGGCCCGGTGGCGCTTCGCGCGCGCCCGGCGAGACTACCCGGCAAACCCGGCAGTACGCTAAATCCTCACCGGCACGGGGAGGGGGGACCGCCGTGCGTAGCGCGGTGGTGGTGGTGGCTCTCAAGCGAGGGCACCGCCCGTCGAGAACCCCCTCCGTCGGCGCTTCGCGCCGCCACTTCCCGTGAACGGGGAGGACCTAAGCGGCCAGCTTCCCCGCGACCTCCGCCACCCGCCTGCCCTGATACCGCGCGCCGTCCAGCTCCGCCGCGCTCGGCTGGCGCGAGCCGTCGCCGTCAGCGATCGTCGTCGCGCCATAGGGCGATCCGCCCTTGACCGCATCGACCCCCATCTGGCCCTGGAACCCGTAATCCAGCCCGACGATCGTCATGCCCATGTGCAGCAGATTGGTGATGATCGAAAACAGCGTCGTCTCCTGCCCGCCATGCTGGCTGGCGGTCGACGTGAACGCCGCGCCGACCTTGCCGTTCAACGCACCGCGCATCCACAGCCCGCCGGTCGTGTCCCAGAACGCCGCCATCTGGCTCGGCATGCGGCCATAGCGCGTCGGCGCCCCGACGATGATCGCGTCATACTGCGCCAGCGCGTCGGGGCCCTCGATGACCGGATGCGCGCTGTCGGTCTTGAAGTGCGCCGCCGCGACCACCGCCGCGGGCGCGGTCTCGGCGACGCGCCGGATGTCCACCTCCGCCCCGCCGCTGCGCGCGCCCTCCGCCATCGCCTCGGCCATCTGCTCGATATGGCCATAGGACGAGTAATACAGCACCAGTACCTTGGTCATCTTGGCTTCTCCTTGAAAGGGGTCAGGCGGCGTCGACGAGGACGATCTCGGCATCGTCGAGCGCCTCGATCGTGTAGCTGCCCTCGGCCAGCGCCACGCCGTCGCGCGCTTCGACGCGGTCGCCGTTGATCGACAGCGCGCCGGTGGCGGGCACTAGGTAGGCGTGCCGACCCGCCCCGACGACGTGCGTCAGCGTCGCAGCCCTCGCGAGCGTCGCCGCCATCACGCGCGCTTCGGCCCGGATCGTCAGCGCATCGGCGTCGTCGGGAAAACCGCTCGCCAGCGTCACCCACTGCCCGGCGCGCTCGCCCTTGGGGAACG
Source organism: Sphingomonas bacterium (assembly GCF_028292945.1). Classification (GTDB taxonomy): domain Bacteria; phylum Pseudomonadota; class Alphaproteobacteria; order Sphingomonadales; family Sphingomonadaceae; genus Sphingomonas. Next base: position 2,105 of record NZ_JAQGLJ010000006.1, read on the forward strand.
GCTTCGCGCCCCAGCTCGGCTGGCCGCCGCGGGTGGTCGGCTCGATCCAGATCTGGAACAGCGTCGTCGTCTCGGCCTCGGCGTTGAACTCGGCATGGCGCACGCCCGAACCGGCGCTCATCACCTGCACGTCGCCGGCCGCCGTACGACCGCGATTGCCCAACGAGTCCTCGTGGCTGATCGCGCCCGAACGGACATAGGTGATGATCTCCATGTCGCGATGGGGATGCGGCGGAAAGCCGCTGCCGCCTGCGATCGCGTCGTCGTTCCACACCCGGATCGCGCCCCAACCCATGCGGGCGGGGTCATGGTAGCTCGCGAACGAGAAATGATGCCGCGCGTCCAGCCAGCCGTGATCGGCACGGCCGAGCGTGGCGAAGCGGCGGATGTCAGGGCGGGTGAGCGTGTCGGTGGTCATCGGAACCTCCTGTTCGGTTGTCGCCGATATGGGCGCTGGGTGGGGCAAGTAAACGGCACCGCTGGCAACGCATCGTTGCCTGAACTCCCTCCCGCTTGCGGGCGGGGTCGGGGGTGGGCATGTTCCGGACCGTGATCCAACAATCCCACTCCCAACCCCTCCCGCGTGCGGGAGGGGAGTAAGTGAACCTCCCCGACCTCGAAGCCTGGGCGATCTTTGCGGCCGTGGTCGAGCACCGCTCCTTTTCAGCCGCCGCCGCACACCTCGGCGTCAACAAGGCGACGGTGTCCAAGGCCGTTGCGCGGCTGGAGGCGCGGCTGGGCCAGTCGCTGTTCCACCGCACCTCGCGCCGCGTCGTGTTGACCGAGGCAGGCAAGCCGCTCGCGGACCACGCCCGGCGCATCCTCGCCGATGCGGTGGCGGCGGAGGAGGCGGCCCGTGACGGCGCGCACGCGCTCGCCGGCTCCATCAGGGTCGCCGCCCCGCTCGGTTTCGGGATCGGTCATGTCGCGCCGCTCGTCGCGCGCTTCCTCGCCGATCATCCCGACGTCGCGATCGACCTGCACCTGTCGGACGCGCGCATAGATATCGTCGGTGACTCGATCGACGTCGCGCTGCGGATCGGCGATCTCGCCGACAGCAGCCTGCGTGGGCGACGGCTGGGCGACGTCCGGACGCACATCGCCGCCGCGCCCGCTTATCTTGTGGCGCATGGCACCCCCGCCCACCCCGCCGACCTCGCGCAGCATCGCCTGCTCACCTACAGCAACGCCCCCGGCCCGTGGCGTTTCCGCCATGCCGGTGGTGAGCAGGTGATCGTCGCCGCCGCCGGGCCGCTCGCCGCCAACTCGGGCGAGGCGCTGGTGCCGGCCCTGCTCGCGGGCCTGGGCGTGGCGCGGTTGCCGGGCTTCATCATCGGGCCGGATCTGAACAGTGGCGCGCTGGTCGAGCTGCTTGCCGACTGGCCCGCCCCCGCGGTCGGCCTCCACCTGCTCACCCCGCCCGGCCGCCGTCCCGCGCGCGTCGAGGCACTGCTTGCGTTCCTGGCCGAGCACCTTCGCGATCCGTGCGAGCTCAACAACCCGCGCGACTCGCCGGAAAAGCTGGCTTAATCGCAAATTAACCTTTTGCGTACAGACGTTGTTTGGTTAATGAATCCGGCCTCTCGGGTATGAGCGGCGTAGCGGGGATGTGGTGCAATGCGCGTTTTGCTGATCGAGGACGAGCCGACGACCGCCAAGGCGATCGAACTCATGCTCACGACCGAGGGATTCAACGTCTACACGACCGACCTCGGCGAAGAGGGCCTCGATCTTGGCAAGCTGTACGATTACGATATCATCTGCCTCGACCTCAACCTGCCCGACATGCACGGTTATGACGTGCTCAAGAAGCTCCGCGTCGCGCGCGTCACCACCCCCGTGCTGATCCTGTCCGGCGTCAACGAGATGGATAGCAAGGTCCGCTCGTTCGGCTTCGGCGCGGACGATTACGTCACCAAGCCATTCCACCGCGAAGAGCTGATCGCGCGCATCCACGCCGTCGTCCGCCGCTCCAAGGGCCATTCGCAATCGGTTATCCGCACCGGCAAGCTGGCGGTCAATCTCGACGCCAAGACGGTCGAAGTCGACGGCTCGCGCGTTCATCTGACCGGCAAGGAATATGCGATGCTGGAGCTGCTGTCGCTCCGCAAGGGCACGACCTTGACCAAGGAGATGTTCCTCAACCACCTTTATGGCGGGATGGACGAACCCGAGCTGAAGATCATCGACGTGTTCATCTGCAAGCTGCGCAAGAAACTGTCGCTGGCGTGCGAGGGCGAGAACTACATCGAGACTGTCTGGGGCCGCGGCTATGTGCTGCGCGAGCCCGACGAAATGGTCGCCGCCAAGGTGGCGTGATCGCGCGCGCAGGGCAGCGTGAGTTGCCTGACCGCGTCGTTCGCCGCTCCGTCGTAAGCGTCGCCAGCCCGATTCGCTCGGGCTTGCCGCGCCGCAGGGTGTCGAACAGCCAATCCCAACACGGCACGACGTCCCCGTTATTGCTGTCCGTCTGCGCCTGCTCCGCTGAATGATGCACGTGGTGCAGCCCCGGCGTCATCGCGATTCGGCACAAGACCCGCTCTCCCGCGGCAGCTGCCGCCCGGTCGGCATGCTCGACGATGCTCAGCAGCAACGCGGTCCAGCCATAGGCGACCACCGCCTCCGGCGACGCCCCGCTCCCCGCCGTCGCCGCTCCATACCAGCCCAACGCCACCACGACTTCCAGCGGATGGTGCCGGAACGTGGTCGACAGATCGATGACGGTATCGCTGCGACGGACGCGATGCACACGCCATAGCGGCGCGGGTTGGTGCGAAGCTGCGCCCGCTGCTCGCCTTCTACCTGCAGCGCGAAGCGGCCCGCCTCGGCATCGTCACCGCTCAGGGGGCACTCGTTGCTGCCGCCACCACCTGCTCACCACCCGACGGGCTGACGCATTTGACCGTCACACAGCGCTTATCTCAGCGGCGCCCCATCGTGCTCCGCGCGATTTTCGCCGCGAGGTGCGGCAGCCCCGCATAGCTCGCCTTGTGAAAAGGGGAGCCAGCGTCCAGCACCGCACTCAGTCGCCGGTGCGCCTCGCCCAGCGAGTGATAGGGCAACCCCGGCAGCAGGTGATGCAGCGCGTGGTAGCGCAGCCCCACCGGTGCCCACAACGCGGGCAGCAGCGTCGGCGGCGGTACATTGACCGAGTCCAGATACTGCGCGGTGACGGTCATCGCCTCGCCGTCATTCTCCCACAGATGCGCCACCAACGTACGCACCTGGTTGAGCACCGCAACGGCGGACGCGATACCGAAGCCGATCGCGAACGCACGCAGCGGCAGGATGCCCGTCGCGACCAGCACGATCAGCGACACGGCCCACACGCTCGCAGCCGTCTCGACCCGATTCCAGTACAGCTTCGCCTCGCCTTCCGGTGCACGGCGGCGGAATTGCGGATTTATCGCCAGCGCCGAATAGCGCTCGACGACCACCCGCCGCAGCCCCGGAACGACCGCGGACAGCGGCGCCAGCACGCCATAGCGGATCAACAGCCCCAGCGGCGCAAGCGCGGACACCAGGATGAACACCGGCAATGTCCACGGCTTCATCAGCGCAAGCGGCAGATATTCGGGATCCTCTACGGTGCCATATCGGGTCTTCGCGTGGTGGAGCGTGTGCACGCCCTCGTACATGAAGGACGGGATCAGCATCGGCACACCGACCAATACGTTCCACCCCTCGCGAAAACCGCGCATGAGACCATGCTTCATATGGCTGACTTCGTGAATGAAGCTCATCGCGCGATACAGCGCCAGCACGGCGACGACACCCGCTGCGATCGCCCAGCCGCCGGACAGCATCGCCGCACCCACCAGCGCGGCATAGCCGGTCACGACAGACGCGATCAGATCGGCCCAGTACACGCCCGGCCGCGCCGCGACGAGATCGCGCGTCAGCTCGGCCGCCGCGCGCAGCATCGCCTTGTCGTCCGCCGCCTTGATCGATGCGGAAGCCCGCGCCGCCGGTACGCGCGCGTCCAGAGTGACCGTGTTCATCGCCATTGCCATAGCTCATAGATAGTGGCGGCAGCGTGGCATTCCAACGCTGCTGCTCCTCCTTGACTAGCACGCGCACGTGGCGAAGGCAGGGACATGACGCTCACCATCCGCCCCGTCGCGACCAGGCGCGACCGCCGCGCCTTCATCGATCTGCCCTACCGTCTGCACCGCGACGATCCGCATTGGGTGCCCCCGCTAAAGAGCGAGGCGCTGGGGCTGATCACGCCCGAGAAGAACGGCTGGTTCAGCCACGCAAAGGCTCAGCTCTTCCTGGCGGAGGAGGATGGCCGCCCCGTTGGGCGCATTTCCGCACATATCGATACGCTCGCGCTGACCATGCCCGCCGCGCAGGGCTTCGGCCCCGGCGTCGGCCAATGGGGGCTGATGGAGGCGGAGCGCCAGGACATCTTCCAGCCGCTGCTCGCGCGTGCCGAGGCATGGCTGCGCGAACAGGGCATGACGCGCGCGCTCGGGCCTATCTCGATGTCGATCTGGGAACAGCCCGGCGTGCTGATCGAAGGGTTCGATCATCCACCCACGATCATGATGGGCCATAATCCGCCATCCTATCGCGGCTGGATCGAAGCCGCCGGCTACGAGCGCGTCAAGGAGCTGCTCACCTACGACCTCGACATCCTGCAGGAGTTTCCCCGGCTGATCAAACGCATCATCAAGTCGGGCGAAGCCAACCCACGCATCCGCATCCGCATGGTCGACAAGAAGCGGTTCGAGGAGGAGGCGGCAATCATCCTCGCCATCCTCAACGATGCCTGGGCCGACAATTGGGGGTTCGTGCCACTCACGCCGCCGGAGATCATGGACGTCGGCGTCAAGCTGAAGCCGATCGTGTTCAACGACCTGATCCGCATCGCCGAACTGGACGGCAGGCCAGTGGCGTTCATGATAACGCTGCCCGATCTCAACGAGGCGCTGAAGCCGCTTCGTGGCTCGCTGCTGCCGTTCGGCTGGGCGAAGCTGCTGCTGTGGCTGCGCCGCCCGCAGGTCCGCACGGTGCGCGTGCCGCTGATGGGAGTCGTCAAGGAGCTGCAGGGCTCACGCCTCGCCTCGCAGCTCGCCTTCATGCTGATCGAATATACCCGCCGCGCGTCGATCGAGCGATACGGCGCCGTCCGCGCCGAGATCGGCTGGATCCTGGAGGATAATCAGGGAATGCGCTCGATCGCCGACGCGCTGGAGTGCCGGATCAACAAGCGATACTTTGTTTACGAAAAGACGCTGTAGGCGGCCGCGCAGCCGACCACGGCCGCGCCGACACTCGCGATCAGCACGGCAGCCGCTGCCATGTCTTTCGCGCGGTCGATGCCTGGAGCGTGTTGCGGATGGGTCGTGTCGGCAAGCTCCTCCAATGCAGCGTTCGCAGCCTCCAGCGCCAGCACCGTCGGGGCCGACATCGCGACCAGCGCCGTCCAGACAGGTCCAGGCCGAGCAACCGCGAGCAGGACCGCGGCTGCCAAGGCCGTGCGAGCTTGGCTGCGGAAGCTGGCCTCGCGGAGCCAGCTCGAACGGATGCCCGCCAACGCAAACCCCGGACGATCGAGAAAAGGACGTCCCTTCATCCGGTCGGCCATAGGACGCTCCTATGCAGTCGGCGTGTTGTATGGGTGCAATGACGGTACAATCGGAACAGGATCGTGCCATCAGCGAAGAGCTGCACCGGCGGCAGGCCGGTGCGGCCGCCTAGGCCCGCACCAGCGCGATCAGCGCAGCCGCACCCAGGTCGGCGCGTGATCGCTCGCCTTTTCGCGCCCGCGATATTCCTTGTCGACGCCGGCATCGGCCAGCCGGTCGGCGGCTTGCGGGCTCAACAGCAGATGGTCGATGCGGAACCCCGCGTCACGCTGCCACGCGCCCGCCTGATAATCCCAGAAGGTCCACACCGCGCCGCCGGGATGCCGCCAGCGCAAGCTGTCGGTCCAACCCTGCGCGAGCAACCGGCGATAGGCCTGCCGACTCTCTGGCTGCATCAAGGCATCTTGGCTCATCGCGCGGACGCTGAACGTGTCGTCGTCATGCGCGATGACGTTATAGTCGCCCGCCAGCACCACCTGCCGCTCCTCCGCCAACAGGGCGCGCGCGCGCTCCGCCAGCCGTTCCATCCAGCGCAGCTTGTAGTCGAATTTGGGGCCAGGCTGCGGGTTGCCGTTGGGCAGGTAGATCGATGCCACGATCAGGCTTTGGCCGGTGGCAGTGGCCACCTCGCACTCCAGATAGCGGCTATGCTCGTCCTCGGGCTCTCCGGTCAGTCCACGCTGCCGCTCGACCGGCGGCTCGCCGCGCGACAGGACCGCGACGCCGTTAAACCCCTTCTGCCCGTGCCAGACGGCGTGATAGCCCGCGGCGGTTATCTCGGCATGCGGAAACGTCTCGTCGCTCGACTTCAGCTCCTGAAGGCAGGCGACGTCCGGCTGCTGCTCCCCGAGATACTCGATCAGGCGCGGCAGGCGCGCCTTGATTCCGTTGACGTTGTAGGTGACGATCTTCATTCCGCCGCCCTAACCGGCAACGATCAGATTGCGAAGCTGGACCCGCATCCGCAGCCGGACGCGGCCTGCGGATTGTCCACCCGGAACGCGGCACCGCCGAGCGACTCGACGAAATCGACGCGCGCACCCTGCACGAGATCCAGACTGACACTATCGACGACCAGCGTCACCCCGTCGCACTCGGCGGTCGAGTCATCCGCGTCGGCGGCGTCGGCGAGCCCGAATTTGTACTGAAATCCCGAGCACCCGCCACCATCCACGGAGAGCCGCAGGATCGCTGCCTTTCCCTGCCGTGCCGCAATCGCCGCAACGCGCGAGGCGGCGGCGGGGGTGATAGCGAGATTTGGAGTGGTCATATCGTCAAGGTAGGATGCGAGTTGCACCCCGGCAACCAAGACCTGCTCCTCCACCGGTATCGGCACGGAGCAAGGGGAGCTCAATCGAGCGGTGCAGGACCGGTGGAGACCGGGATCGTACGGACGGTATCGCTCGACGCGGCGGTCATGAAATCGGCGGTGGTCAGGAACGGCACCGGGTTGACCGCATGATTGTCCATCCGCACCTCGTAATGAAGGTGCGAACCGGTCGACCGGCCGGTGGAGCCCATCAGGCCGATCATCTGCCCGCGCACGACGCGGCTGCCGGGCTGCACCAGGATCTGCGACAGGTGACCATAGCGTGTGGCGATGCCCTTGCCGTGATCGACCTCGACCAGCTTGCCATAGGCGCCCTTGCGATCGGCATGCGCAACCAGGCCGTCGGCGGTCGCATAGATCGGCGTGCCGACCGAGCCGGGAATGTCGACGCCCGCATGCATCCGCGCGGATCCGACGAAGGGGTCGGAGCGAATGCCGAAATTGCTCGTGAAGTGCAGCTTGTCGACCGGCTGGACGGAAGGAATGGCGATGCCGCCCGAACCCGGCGTGTCGAGCTTCTTCCAGCTCAGGAACGCAGCGCGGGCCTGGTTGTCGTTCGCGGAACCCTGGGTGTGGGTCTCGACCGCCGCCGCTGCAACCGCGGTCACGCCGCCGATGCCGCCGCCTGCGCCGTCGTTCGCCGAAGCGACGCTTGCGCCGCCCACCATCAACATCGCAGCGATCAAGGCCAATTTGGTCATTCGCGTCTCGCCCACTTCACCGGATCATCACTCGCGTGACACCGGCTGGTTGCTCTCTCGCCGTCCCGCAGCCCCCGCCGCGCTTCAACAAGATGCTGTCTGAACAAGGGTGGTAAACGAAACAATACCGAGGGACGCCGACCAAGGCGGGATGGGCAAAGCGAGCGGCGAACCGAGCGAAAATCTCGCGTTCAGAGGCGATGGCGTGGCGGATCCGGCGGATTCAGCACGGGATTCGCGATGAGTTCGCTATCGTGTCCGCCGAACGGGCGCGTGGAAGTCGGGCGGCTTGTCGGCGATCCAGCGCAGGAACCGCCCGACATCCTCGCGCGCGCGCAACGCCGCCGGGTCGGCAAACGCGCGCGCCAGCTCCGCGTTCGGAATCAGCGCGTGGATGGTGCGGTGGCAGATCGGATGCACCGGCGCCGTCGCGCGGCCGCCCTGGCTCTTGGGCACTAGATGATGCCACTCGACTCGCCGTCCCAGCGAACGGCCGCACAAGACGCAAGCCGCCGGTTCGCCGGTGGCCCGGCGCGCGGCGGCGTCAATGAGACCCAATTTGCGTTTGATCCGTCCAGCCATCGCGAGCGCAACGCGCGCGCACAATCGGCGTTGCCTGGACCGCGACAAGGACTAGGTCGGGCGGCAGCGGCGGAAGCCGACCGCCGGCACCTACCTGAAGATGCCCGTCTTCAGGCAGGCCTCCCAGCTCCGCATTGCCATCGTCTGGCCAGACAGATCATAGGTGACGCCAAGCCGCGCGCGGTACGACATGTAACAACTGTCCTTGCGGCTCTGGGCGACGGTGGCCGCGCGAGGAGCAGGCACTGCGCGCCGTGCCGGCCCGGCATTCGCCCGTGGCCTGGCGACGGGCGCGGCTGGGGCGGCTGGGGCGGCGGGCAGAGCGGCCAGCAGGACTCGCCTGATCTCCGTCCGCTTGGTCATGCTGAGGGGCGTGCTGCCGTCCGCCGCCTTGGCTGCCGGATCGGCGCCGCGCGCGAGCAGGCCCTTCACCAGCTCCAGATTGCTCCAGTCGGCGGCATAATGGAGCAGGGTGTACCCTTGCGTGCTCGCGTCGCGCACGCTGACCTGGCCGCTGTCGACCAGCGCCAGCACCTTGGCCGCGTCGCCGGCGATGATCCGCTGCGCCTCCTCGAATGCGCCCCCGCCCTGCGCCGCCGCCACGCTGGCGAGCAGCACCGCGCCTACCGCCGTCATCCAGTTCTTCATCACGCCCTCCCCTGTCGAGCGTGACCTAATACGGTATGCGTGATCGCAACAGCAACAGTCGAGCGGCACGTCGGCGCGTTTGGCCGCAGCGCGCTACGGCCTCAAGGCGGCGTCGTCCTTGTCCTCCAGATTATCCCCGTCGACGTCGTCCTCGTCGAAGTCCTCCTGAAGATCGTCCTCGTCCATGTCCGCCTGCGCCATGGGCACGGTGCTGTCGGTCTCGCCGACTTCACCATCCTCCATCTCCAGCTCGTCGAGCGGCTCGTCCTCCTCGTCATCGTCGCCGATGTCCGGTTGCAGATCGGTGAGGATCAGGCCGTCGCTCGGCCCGTCGCGCGTGAACTCCAGGATCTCCGCGCGCTGGCTCTCGTCATAGCCTTCCTCGTCATAGCCGTCGTCGCCCGGGCCCATGCCGGTCACCTGATGTCCGCCCACGTCAGTCACTCCTGGATGATGTATGGTGCGAACGGCGGGACGGGGTCGCGGGTTCCGCCTAGGCGGGCCGGAACAGCTTGCCGCGCTCGGTCCAGAACACGATGGCCAGCGCCAGCGCGGCGCTCAGCGCATAGCCAGCGGCCAAGGGTGCGGTGGTGCCGTCGAATGCCTGGCCGATGAGCAGGCCGATCAGCGATCCCAACGTGACGCTGCCGAAGCCCTGGACGCTCGACGCGGTGCCTGCGAGCCCGCCCATATTGCCCATCGCCATCGACGAGAAATTGGTCGCCGCGATGCCGAAGCACGCCATGGTCAACGCCTGCAGGATCGCGAAGGTCAGCAGCGTCTCGCTCCCGCTCCGCTCCAGCGCGTAATGGGCGCACCCGAGCAGCAGCATCCCCACCAGCGCGCCATGGCTCAGGCGCCGGGTGCCCACCCGCATCACCAGCCTCGCGTTGGTGAGGCTCGCCACCGCCATCAGCCCCGCCGTGGCCGCGAAGACCACCGTCAGCAGCTCCGGGCGGCCGAACGTGTCGGCCATGATCTGCGTCACCGAGTTCAGATATCCGTACAGCGCCCCGACCAGGCACCCCGCCGCCAGCGTATAGCCGAGCGACCAGCGATCGGTGACGACCTGCCAATAGCTTCGCGCGATCCGGCTGGGCGACAGCGGCAACTCGTTTTCGGGCGCCAGCGTCTCCGGCATTCGCCAGGCGAACCAGCCGAGTACGGCCAGCGCGATCGCGGCGATGACACAGAAGATCAGCCGCCAGCTGTCATAGATCGCCAGCACTCCCTGCCCCAGCGCGGGCGCCAGCACCGGCACGATCATGAACACCATGAAGGTGATCGACATGACCCGCGCCATCGCGCGGCCCTGATAGCAGTCGCGCACGATCGCCACCGTCGCCACGCGCCCGCCCGCGATCGCCGCGCCCGCCGCCGCGCGCGCGATCAGCAGCAGCGTGAAGCTCTGCGCCGCGGCGGCCGCGATGTTGGCCGCGGCATAGATCAACAGCGCAACGATCAGCATGCGGCGACGCCCGAACCGATCCGCCAACGGCCCGTGGAACAGCTGCGCGATGCCAAAGCCGGCGACGAAGGCGGTGATGACGAACTGCTGGCTGTTCTCCGCCGCGACACGAAGGTCGTCGCCGATCGCCGGCAGCGCCGGCAGCATCGCATCGATGCCCAGCGCCGTCAGCGACATGAGCGAGGCGATCAGCGCGACGAACTCGACGAAGCCGATCGGTGCGCCGGTGGGCGTGGGGGGTTGCTGCTCGGTCACGATGCTGGCGGCCCTAGCGAGAATGGTGAGCAGCCGTCACCCCGAACGCGTCGTCACCCTGAACTTGTTTCAGCATGACGGGGGCAGTTGGCGGGGCTATACACGCCCCATGCTCGATACCCCCTCCGCCACCGCCGACGTCCCCGCCCTTTCGCTCGCGGACCAGGCCAGCGATCCAGCGAAGTTCGCTGCCGACCTGGGCGGCTCGTTCCGCCGCTTCGGCTTTGCCGTCGTCAAGGATCACGGGATTCCCCAGGCCCTGATCGACCGCGCCTGGGCGGAGACGGCCAAGCTGTTCGCGCTACCGGACGAGGAGAAGCGGCAATATTTCGTGGCCGGCGGCGGCGGCGCGCGCGGTTACACCCCGTTCAAGACCGAGATCGCCAAGGGCGCCTCGGCGGTCGACCTCAAGGAATTCTGGCATGTCGGGCGCGAGCTGCCGGCCGGGCACCGGTTTGGCGACCAGATGACCCCGAATATCTGGCCGTCACGGCCAGAGACGTTCCGCGACACCTTCGTCGAGCTGTTCGCCGCCTTCGACGCGGCCGGCGACCGGCTGCTATCCGCGATCGCGCTCAACCTCGGCCTCGACGCCCACTGGTTCGATCACGCGGTCAAGGACGGCAACTCCGTCCTGCGCCTGCTCCACTACCCGCCGATCCCCGCCGACGCGGAGGGCGTGCGCGCCGGGGCGCACGAGGACATCAACCTCATCACGCTGCTGTTGGGCGCGGAGGAGGCGGGTCTTGAGCTGCTCGACAAAAACACTGGCGACTGGCTCGCGGTCAAGCCGCCCGCCGACGCGCTCGTCGTCAATGTCGGCGACATGCTGCAGCGGCTGACGAACCACGTCCTGCCGTCAACCACCCACCGCGTCGTCAACCCGCCGCCCGAACGCCGCGGCCATTCGCGCTACTCGATGCCCTTCTTCCTCCACCCCGCGCCCGATTTCCTGATCGAGACGCTGCCGGGGACGGTGACCGCGGACAATGCGAACCGCTACGAGACGCCGATCACCGCGCATGATTACCTGCACGAACGGCTTGTCGAGATAGGACTTGTAAAGAAGTGAACGACTTCACCCCTTACGACGCATCCGTGCCGGTGTTCGCCTCCGCGCTGGGCAACATGAAGGCGTGGCTGACAAAGGCGGCCGATCACGAAGCGACGCTGATGACGGCCGCGCTCGCACCGGACATGCTGCCCTTCCCCACGCAGTATCAACGGGCGTCCGATGCGGCGAAGACCGCACTCGCCCGGCTGACCGGCACCGACGCGCCGGCGATGCCGGATACGGAGGCGTCGTTCGCGGAACTCGCCGACCGTTGCGACCGCACCATCGCCTACCTTCAGAGCTTCGACCGCGCGGCGCTCGCCGACGCCGCGACGCGCCCGGTGGAGATGCGCTTTCCCAACGGGATCGGCTATGCCTGGTCGGGCAGCACCTTCCTCACCGGCTTCGCGATCCCGAACTTCTTCTTTCACGTCACGACCGCCTACGCGATCCTGCGCGCCAACGGCGTTCCCTTGGGCAAGCTCGACTTCCTTCAGCATCTGGGCAGGCCGAACCTCAGCTGAGGCTTGGCCTGTTAGGCGTTGAAGCCCCGTGCCAGGAACCGTTCCGCCATCGCGCAGTGCAGCGCCACGCCCTTGGCCATGACGCTCTCCTCGATCGTCATCTTCACGTTGTGCAGCGGCGGATTGGTGCGATGGTCGCTGCCCTCTGGCGCCACGCCCAGGAACGCCATCGCGCCCGGCACCTCGCGCAGGACATAGGCGAAGTCCTCGCCCCCCATCATCGGCGCTGGCATCGTCGCATAACCGCCACCTACCGCGCCGGCGCATTCTTCGTATAGCGCGACGGCGCGCGCGTCGTTCTGCGTCACGGGATAGCCCCGGTCGATCCACGCCTCGGCTGTCGCGCCGTGCGCTTCGGCGATGCCGGTCACGATCCGCGCGAATGCGGCGTGCATCGTCGCGCGCGTCGCTTCCGACAGCGTGCGCATCGTCCCGAGCAACTCGGCGGTGTCGCCGACGATGTTGTGCGCCCCCGTGCCGCCGGACAGCGTCGTGATCGTCAGCACCGCCGGGTCAGCGACCGGGATCCGCCGCGCGATGAAGGATTGCAGCGCCAGCACGATCTCGCACGCGATCGGCAGCGGGTCGATCAGGTCGTGCGGCATCGCGGCATGGCCGCCGCGCCCGATGATCCGCGCATGCACCGTCTCCGCAGAGGCGAGCAGCGGTCCCGCGCGGGTCAGCACCATCCCCGCCGGCATGTTGGGTGAAATATGAAGCGCAAACGCGGCGTCCGGCGCGGCCTTCGCCAACAAGCCGTCGTCCATCATGAACCTGGCGCCATGATGCCCTTCCTCACCTGGCTGGAACATGAAAACGATGGTGCCGGGCAGCTCGTCCGCCCGCGCGCACAGCGCCTTCGCCGCGCCGACCAGCATCGCGGTGTGCGCGTCGTGCCCGCAGGCGTGCATCGCGCCCGCGTTGCGGCTCGCGAACGGCAGGCCGGTTGCCTCCTCCATCGGCAGCGCGTCCATGTCGCCGCGCAACAACACCGTACGCCCGTTGCTGCCCGCGCGAGCCGCGCCGCCGCCACGCAGGATGGCGACGAAGCCACTGGTGGAGGTCGAATCGTGGATTTCAAGCGGCAGCCCAGCCAACGCCGCCTTTGCCTTGTCGGTCGTGCGCGGACAGTGGAGGCCCACCTCCGGATCGGCATGGATCGCGCGTCGCAGCGCGATCACATCGCCCAGCTGCTCCTCGCCGGCACTGGTCCAGTCGGTCGTGGCGTCTAGGGTCATTGCAACAACTCCGTGATCCCGGCGCGGCGAGTCCTACCACGACAATGGCTTAGCCGCGACATGGATGCCGACTCAAGGGTGGCATAGCGGAACGTGGATCACGGCCCGAAACGAAACGACACGGCCTGCGTTACGCCCCCCATGTTGCTGACGGTCCTCGCACTACAAGCCGCCGCGCTTCCCGACATCCAGTTGCGCGCCGAGGTGCGCGCGAAGAGCGTCACCGTCGAACAGCGCGGCACGTCGCGGCTGTCTGTATACGCAGAGCCGGATGGCGGCAGCACGGTACAGGTCCAAGCGCCGCCCACCGCCGCCAAACTCGACAACGTTGTGATCACGATCGACGCCAAAGCGCGAATAGCGACCGAGGCAGCCAGTGCTTCGAAACAGGGAGAATGACATGAAGACCATCGGCCTGATCGCCGCCGCCGCCGCGCTGACGGCGGTGCCCGTCCAAGCCCAGTCGCAGCAGAACCGGCGTGCGCCCGCCACCGCCTCCACTGTCGCGCAGCAGGCGATGTCCGCGAACACGCAGCCCGACGTGCTGCTCGACATCCCCAACCTGTCGGTCGACGAGATCACGCTGGAGGTCGACAACCTCCAGGCGCGCATCGCGCTCGACGCGCAGCTCGCCAACCTGCTCAAGCTGTCGGCCGGCGCGGAGGCGAGCATCGACAAGGTCAAGCTGACGATCAAGGGCGTGCAGGCGCAGGCGACGCTGGTGGTGCGGCTGGAGAATGTCCGCGCGATCATCGAGCGCACGCTGCAGACGATCGACAACAATCCCGAGATCGTGCGCGGGCTGCTGTCCACGGTCAACAACACCGTCGGCACGGTGGGTGGCGTCGCTAACCGCGCGCTGCCCGTCGTCGGCGGGGTCGCCAATCGCGCCGTGGGGACGGTCGGCAACGTCGCCAACCGCGCGCTGCCCACCGTCGGTGGCGTGGTAAACAACACCGTCGGCACCGTCGGCGGGATCGCCACCAGCGCATTGCAGAACGGCCAGCTGCTCGATCTTGGGCGCGCCGGCCTGACCGAGGTCTCGCGCACCACCGGTACGGCCGGCCAGATCGTCCGTCAGGTCCGCGACACGGCGGGGAACACCAGCGAAGTCGTCACCGATCAGGCAGGCCGCATCGTCTCGTCGCGGCGCGTCGCTCAGTAGCGCCGAGCCCGGCCGCCCCCGTCGGGCGGCCGGGCATCACCGTCCCCGGAACAACCCGCCCAGCACGCCGCGCACAAGCCCGCCGACCAGCCCGCCCGCGATGCCGCCCGACTTGCCGAATGCCGCCTTGGTCACCTCGCGGGCGAGCGCCGATCCGGCAGAGTTCGTTGCCCCGCGCGCGGCCCCCCGGACAGCGCGGTTCCACGGGTCGCTCGCCGCCGCCCGCTCCGCCGTCCGCGCCGCCTGCGCCGCCTGACGCGCCTGCCGGTCGCCCGCGCGCTGTGCCGCGAGACGCTCGCGCTCCGCCGCCTTCGTCGCGAGCGCATCGGCCTTGGCCTGCGCCGCCGACGCCTTCTCGTCGGCGGCGGCGGCCTTCGCCTCGAGCGCAGCGGCCTTTGCTTCAGCCGACTTGGCCTTCAGCAGTTCCTCCGCCGACTCCCGGTCGATCGCCTCGTCATACTTGTCGCCGATCGCGTCCGTCTCGATCAGCACGCCGCGCTCGACCGGCGTCACCGGCCCGACGCGCGACTGGGGCGGCGCGATCAGCGTGCGCTGCACCGGCGAGGGCGCGCCGTCGGGCTGGAGCAGCGACACCAGCGCCTCGCCGACCTTCAGCTCGGTGATCGCGGTCGCCACGTCCACGCCCGGATTGGCGCGGAACGTCTCCGCCGCCGCGCGAACCGCCGCCTGATCGCGCGGGGTGAAGGCGTTGAGCTTGTGCTGGATGCGGTTGTTGAGCTGCCCCGCCACCGTGTCGGGAATGTCGATCGGGTTCTGCGTGATGAAATAGATGCCGACGCCCTTCGACCGGATCAGCCGCACCACCTGCTCCACCTTGTCGACCAGCGCCTTGGGGGCGTCGTCGAACAGCAGATGCGCCTCGTCGAAGAAGAAGCACAGCTTCGGCTTGTCCAGATCGCCGACCTCGGGCAGCTGCTCGAACAGCTCCGACAGCAGCCACAGCAGGAACGTCGAATACAGCTTCGGCGACGTCATCAGCTTGTCGGCAGCGAGGATATTGACGACGCCGCGTCCTGTATCGTCGTGGCGGATGAAGTCGGTCAATTCCAGCGCCGGCTCGCCGAACAGCTGTTCCCCCCCCTGCGTACGCAATTGCAGCAGCGCGCGCTGGATCGCGCCCACCGATTGCTTCGACACGTTGCCAAAGGTGACGGTCAGCTCGTCGGCGCAATTGGCGCATTCGGCCAGCATCGCCTGCAGATCGTCGAGGTCGAGCAGCAACAGGTCGTCCTGATCCGCGACGTGAAACGCGATCGTCAGCACGCCTTCCTGCACGTCGTTGAGGTTCAGCAGCCGGGCGAGCAGGAGCGGCCCCATCTCGCTGACGGTCGTGCGCACCGGATGCCCCTGCTCGCCGAACAGGTCCCAGAACTGTACGGGCACGTCGCGGTAGGTCCACTGGGCCATTGCGATCTCGGTCGCACGCGCCTGGAAGATGGCATGGGTGCGCGCGGTCGGCGAGCCGGGCATCGCCATGCCGGACAGGTCGCCCTTCACGTCGGCGACGAAGCACGCCACGCCGGCGGCGGAGAACCCCTCCACCAGCCGCTGCAACGTCACCGTTTTGCCGGTGCCCGTCGCGCCCGCGATCAGCCCGTGGCGATTGGCGCGCGAGAGTTCGAGCGCCTGCGGATGCGCGCCGCCCGGGCTCGCGCCGATGTGGATGCTCGTGTGCTTGTCTGCCATCCCGGAAGGATAGAACGGCCGTTCGCCAAATGCACCTCCCCGGCGGCAGCCGGGGTCCAGTCGGCCGGGCCGCGAATCGGGTTTGGCTCCGCCGGCGAAGGATTGCCGGACGCGCCGCGGCGTCGGACGGGTTCGCTGGCGCGACCCGCCGGCCGGGCTGACGCGTCTCGCGATTAGCCTCGGCTAATCGCGTGCGCGCTCAGCCCTTCGCCAACTTCACCGGCACCGGCGCATTCACGCGCTGGCGCTGCACCGACAGGATCACCCGGTCGCGCCCCTGCGTCCGCGCGGCGGCGACGCGCGCGCTGACGTCGGCCGCCGTGCGCACCGGCGCGAAGTTCACCGCCGTGATGACGTCACCGCGCTTCAGCTGCTTCTGCCCGGCATCGCTCGACGGATCGACCGCCGCGATCACCACGCCCTGGATGGTGGAGTCGACCCCCACCGAGCGCGCGATCTGCGGCGTGAGCGGCAGTACCGTCACGCCCAGCCCGTTGCCGTTGGCAGGCGTCGGCGTGACCGTTGCCCCCTCGTCGGCATTGAAGTCGTCGGCACCCTGCCCGACCAAAGCCGCAAGCTGCTCCTGCGTCGGCCGCGTGGCGACGGTGACGCTGAGCGTCTGCGGCCGGTTGTCACGGATCACGTCCAGCCGTGCCGTCTGGCCCGACGGTATGGCGGCGATCAGGCGTGACAGCGACTGGTCGGGCGTCACCGCCTGGCCGTTGACGCGCGTCACCACATCGCCCGCACGCAGGCCCCCGCGCGCGGCCGGGCCGCTCGGCTCGACGCGCGCGATCACCTCGCCCTGGTTCTTGGGCAGACCCAGCGCAGCCGAATAGTCGTCGTTGATCGCGCCACCCAGCGTCACGCCGATATAGCCGCGCGAGACGCGCTCGCCCTTCATCAGCGTATCGATGATCGGCTTGGCCTGGTTCGCCGGGATCGCGAAGCCGATGCCGATGTTGCCGCCAGCGCCCGAACCCAGGATCTGCGAGTTGATGCCGATGACCTCGCCCTGCAGGTTGAACATCGGGCCACCGGAGTTGCCCTGGTTGATCGCCGCATCGGTCTGGATGAACTGGTCGTAGGCGCCCAGCCCGCTGGTGCGGTTCAGCGCCGAGACGATGCCCGCCGTGACCGTGCCGCCCAGCCCGAACGGATTGCCGATCGCGACGACCCAATCGCCGACGCGTGCCTGCTTGGAGTCGCCGAAGCGCACGAACGGCAGCCCGCGTGCGTCGATCTTGAGCAGCGCCAGGTCGGAGTCCGGATCGCGCCCGATCAGGCGTGCCGTATATTCCTTGCGGTCAGGTAGCGTGACGGTGATCGAGTCCACGGACGCACCGCGCGCGCCGGGGGCGACGACATGGTTGTTGGTCACGACATAGCCGTCGTTCGAGATGATGAAACCCGATCCCAGGCTGGCACCCTCGCGCCGCTGTGGTCCCTGTCCCTGCCCTTGTCCGAACAACTCGCCCAGCGGGGTGCCCTGGAAGGGGTTGATCTGCTGCTGCTGGACGATCGTCTGCTTGGTGGAGATGTTGACCACCGCCGGCTGCAGCCGAGCGACCATGTCGGCGAACGACATCGGCGCACCGGGACGCGGTGTCGCCACCTGGATAGCACCGGGCTCGTTCTGGGCGACCCCAGGACTGTTCTGCGCCGCGCCGGGCTGAAGCGCGAGGGTCGCGGTCGCGCCGCCGAGGAGAAGCGCGGAAGTGATGGCAAAGGCGTAGCGCACTGGGGAGAGGTCCTCTTGGCTTGGGTCCGTGGACGTCATTTAGGTGTCGCCTAGGGAGGCTGAACGCTGATTGAATGTGGTGGAGGCGGAAGGGCGATGCAATGGGGGCGAGTGCTTCGTCATGCCGGCCTTGAGCCGGCATCCAGCGTGCCCACGCGCGTCGTTCCCCGGTCGAATACTTTGCGTGGTGCAGGCCTGGACCCCGGCTCAGGGCCGAGGTGACGGAGTAGAGATCACCGCCCCCGCCCGCCGAACTGCTGCAGATAGCTGTTATCCGGCGACAGGATGATCGAGGTCGACCCGTTGTCCTTGGTCGGCCCGCCATCCGCGCCGAACGTGCGGCGATAGCTCTGCATCGCGCGGTAGAAATCATACGCCGGCGCGTCCTTGTTGAAGGCCTCGGCATAGATGCGCGCGGCCTCCGCGTCGGCGCGCGCGCGGATGATCTGCGCCTCGCGCTGCCCCTGCGCGCGGATCGTCGCCGCCTGCTGCTCGCGAGCGGTCCGCATCGATTGCAGCGTCGAGTCGAGCGGCGATCCCGTCGGCAGGTCGGCATGCTTGATCCGCACATCCACGATCTCGACGCCATATTGGCTGGCGAGCCGCTGCAACCCGACCTGGATGTTGTCCATCACCCGCTCGCGATCGCGGCTCAACAGCACCGCGAAAGGCTGACGGCCGAGCTCGTTGCGGATCGAGTTGCCGAGCAACGGGCGCAGCGACTCGGTCACCCGTGCCTCGGTGCCGGCGGTGATCACCATGCGCAGCGGATCGACGACGCGGAACCGCGCGAATGCGTCGACCTCCAGCCGCAGCTGATCGGACGACAGCACCTGCTGGTTGTCCTGCTCGACATTGAGCACGCGCTTGTCGACCCAGACGATGCGGTCGATGAACGGGATCTTGGCGATGACACCCGCCCCCGTGCGGCCGAAGACCTCGCCGGTGCGGTATTCGTTGATGGTGCGGACCGGGTTGTTGAGCCGCAGCACGACCGCCTGCTCGGTTTCCGGTACGATCGCGAAGGTCATCGCCGACAGAATGACCGCGAACAGCGCCGCGACGCCGAGGACGACAGGGTTGCGGAAGATGGCGGCGTTCATTGGGCGGCTCCCGGCTGCGGCGCGGGCGTGGTCTGGGGCGCTTGCACCGCCGGATCGACCAGCCGCGGGTTGCGGTTCAGCGGCAGGTACGGCGTCACGCCCGGCGTCTCCACGATCGTCTTGTCGGTCTTGGCCAGCACGGCCTCCATCGTCTCGTAATACATGCGGCGCCGCGTCACTTCCGGGGCGAGCTTGTACTGCTCGTAATAGGCGTTGAACGACGCCGCCTCGCCCTGTGCCAGCGCCAGCTTCTGCTGGGCATAGGCCTGCGCCTGATTGCTCAGCGTCGACACGAATTGCTGCGCCGCCGTCACGTCCTTGAAGGCGTCGTTGACCGCCTCGGGCGGATCGGCCTGACGGATCGCCACGCCCTGAATGCGGATGCCGGAGTTATATTCGGTCAGGATGCCCTGCATGCGATCCTGCACCTGCTGTTCGACAAACGAGCGGCCCTTGCCGATCGCCTCGTCCAGCGTGACGTTGGCCACCGCCTCGCGCACCGCGCTCTCGGCGGTGGCGCGCACGGTTGCCTTGGGATCGGCGAGCTGGAAGATGTAGTCCTCCGGGTTCGCGATGCTCCAGCGCACCTGGTAGGCCAGGTCCACCACCGCGCGATCCCGCGTCAGCACCAGATTCTCGCCGCCGCCTTCCGGAAACACCTCCTCGCGGATCGCCGACACATCGACCTTCTGCACGCTGGCAAAGGGGGCCGGTGCCGTGACCCGCCAGCCCGGCTCCAGAACGCCGGCATAGCGGCCGAAGTTCGTCACCACTGCGCGCTGCTGCGGCGCGATGTTGTGAAAGGAGCTGGTCAGGAGCCACAGCAGCAGCAGCACGCCCGCTCCGGCCAGCCACAGCGTCTTCGCGTTCGGCCCGCCCGGCAGGTTCGCGAACGGATTGCCGCCACCGCCGCCGCCGGAGGTCTTCGCCTTGCGCAGGAACTCGTCGAGCGCGGTCGGGCGCTGCGGCGGCTTGCGCCCGCCTGGCGGGACCGACCACGGATTGCGCGGGCCGCCAGCCCCGCCGCCGCCGCCTTCGCCACCGTCACCCCCACCGCCCCACGGACCTTTGGGAGTATCGATCGAGAGGATGCGCGGACGCGCGAACCAACGCTGCAGGAAGCTCATGATGCTTTTATAGGGTGGCAGGCTCGTGAAAAACAGTGGGCGCGCCTAAGGGGACCGCATGGTCGATCAAGACAGGTTAACGGCGGCAGTCGCCGGCGTGGCGGACAAGCGCGCCAGCGTGCGGGTGGACGCGGAAGGTCGCGTCGGTGTGGTGCTCGATGCGACGGGGCTGGACGCCGCCGCGCGCGACGATCTGGAGGCGCGCATTCGCGCCGCCGTCGCGCTGCCGGGCGTTACAGATGTACGCGTCGTCGTCACCGCAGAGCGGGTGCAACGCCGCCTGATCGCGGTCGCCAGCGGCAAGGGCGGCGTCGGCAAGTCGACGCTCGCCGCCAACCTCGCCATCGCGCTGATGCGGGGTGGCCTGCGCGTCGGACTGGTCGATGCCGACATCTACGGCCCCTCGCAGCCGCGTCTGCTGGGCGTGGAGGGCACCCGCCCGACCGCACGCGACAAGCGGCTCGACCCCGTGCCCACGCCCGCCGGCGTGCCGCTGCTGTCGATCGGGCAGCTCGTGGAACCAGGCAAGGCGATCGCCTGGCGCGGGCCGATGACGGCTGGCGCGCTGAGCCAGCTGGTGGACGCCGACTGGGGCGCGGTCGACACGCTGGTCGTCGACCTGCCGCCCGGCACCGGCGACGTGCAGATCACCATGATCCAGAAGCATCGCCCGGCCGGCGCGGTGATCGTCTCAACCCCACAGGACCTGGCGCTGATCGACGCCACCCGCGCGATCGACCTGTTCCGCGCCGCCGGCGTGCCTATCATCGGCCTGGTCGAGAACATGGCCGGCTACCTCTGCCCGCATTGCGGCGAGACATCGGACCCGTTCGGCCATGGCGGCGCGGAGGCGGCGGCGAAGGCTCTCGGCATCCCGTTCCTTGGCCGGGTGCCCCTGACGATCGCGATCCGTCAGGCATCGGATGCGGGCGAGCCGCCAGCGCTGAGTGACGACCGCGTCTTCGCCCCCATCGCCACGCAGGTCGCGGGCTGGCTCGCGACAAACTGATCGCAAAAGACGCCGGCTTTGACCGCAAGCCACGGGATGCACGAGCGCGGGGACGGGCCTACACCGCCGCCATGAGCATCGATCCCGACCAGGCCTGGGCCGCCTTCGAGGCCCGCGACCGAGCCTCGGACGGGCGGTTCGTCGGCGCGGTCAGGACCACCGGCATCTACTGCAAGCCGAGCTGCCCGGCGCGCCACCCCCGGCGCGAGAACGTCGCCTTCTACCCCGATGGCGCGGCGGCGCGCGCGGCGGGATTCCGCGCCTGTCTGCGCTGCCGTCCCGACGAGGTCGCGCGCGATCGGGTCGCGGTCGAGGCGGCGCTGCGGCTGCTCGATACGCAGACCGGGCTGTCGCTGGACCTCCTGGCGGCCCACGTCGGCTATGCGCCGCACCATTTTCATCGCCTGTTCAAGCGCGCGACCGGCGTCACCCCTGCGGCCTGGGCACGCGGCGTGCGCGCAAACGGCGCAGTAGCGGCGCTGCGAGAGGAGGATAACGTGACCGACGCGATCTACGCTGCCGGTTATTCGGCGCCGAGCCGCTTCTATGCCGATGCCGGCGACCGACTCGGCATGACGCCATCGGCATGGCGTAACGGCGGGCGCGGCGTGGTCATCCGCTGGGCGGTCGCCGATACTGCGCTGGGCACGATGCTGCTCGCCGCTACCGAGCGCGGCATCTGCCGACTGTCGTTCGACGAGGACGCGAGCGAGCTGGAACGGCGCTTTCCGCACGCGACGATCGAACCCGGCGGCGAGGCGCTGGCGGCGCTTGTCGAGGGCACCGTCGCCGCGTGCGCCGATCCCGCGCGCATGGCGCAACTCCCGCTCGACATCGCCGGCACCGCGTTCCAGCAGCGCGTCTGGGAAGAGCTCCGCCGTATTCCGGCTGGCGAGACCCGCTCCTACGCCGCGCTGGCCGCCGCCGCCGGCAACCCCCGCGCGACACGCGCCGCCGGCAGCGCCTGCGGGGCCAACCAGGTCGCTGTGCTGATTCCCTGCCACCGCGCGACGCGCTCCGACGGCTCGCTGGGCGGCTATGCCTATGGCCTCGACCGCAAGCGGCGCTTGCTGGAGCGGGAACGCGGGTAAGGTTAGGCAAATCTTAAACGCTCTCCCCGTACCTCCCTCCCTGTTATCAAGGGTGTGACCTAGCATGAGTGCGTTCGGGCGTCGTAACGGCATGGGTGGGGGTTCGGCGCCGCGGCCGGCGTTCGGCGTCGCACGCCCGATGCAGGGGACGGGCAGGCCCGATCATGATGCTCCCGAAGGCGGATCGCAATTCCCGCCGATCGAATCGCTGCCGCTACCGGGCGATCCCGATTCCGTGGCGACGTTCGGGTCCGGCACGATGCCGGGTGGCCCCAATGACGCGATGCAGCGGCTGACCGATCGTCAGAACGCCAGCGGCGACGCCGGCAACAGCAGGTCCGAAGGCTTTGAGGCGTCGATCCACCGCATCAAGGAGCAGGTGCTGCCGCGCCTGCTGGAGCGCGTCGATCCCGAGGCTGCCGCGACGCTGGGCAAGGATGAACTCGCCGAGGAATTCCGCCCGATCATCGGCGAGGTGCTCGCCGAGCTGAAGCTGACGCTCAACCGCCGCGAGCAGTTCGCGCTGGAAAAGGTGCTGGTCGACGAGCTGCTGGGTCTCGGGCCGCTCGAGGAGCTGCTGAGCGACCCCAACATCACCGACATCATGGTCAACGGCCCCGAGCAGACCTATGTCGAGCGCAAGGGCAAGCTCGAACTGGCGCAGATCCAGTTCCGCGACGAGGAGCATCTGTTCCAGATCGCGCAGCGGATCGTCAACTCGGTCGGTCGCCGCGTCGATCAGACCAGCCCGCTCGCCGACGCCCGCCTCAAGGACGGCAGCCGCGTCAACGTCATCGTGCCCCCGCTGTCCTTGCGCGGCACCGCGATCTCGATCCGCAAGTTTTCCGCCAAGCCGATCACGCTCGACATGATGGCGGGCTTTGGCTCGATGTCGCCAAAGATGGCGACCGCGCTGAAGATCGCGGGCGCGTCGCGGTTCAACGTCGTCATCTCGGGCGGCACGGGTTCGGGCAAGACGACGATGCTCAACGCCTTGTCGAAGATGATCGACCCGGGCGAGCGCGTGCTGACGATCGAGGACGCGGCCGAGCTTCGCCTCCAGCAGCCGCACTGGCTGCCGCTGGAAACGCGCCCCGCAAACCTGGAGGGTCAGGGCGAGATCAGCATCCGCGATCTGGTGAAGAACGCACTGCGCATGCGGCCCGATCGTATCATCCTGGGCGAAATCCGTGGCTCCGAGTGTTTCGACATGCTCGCGGCCATGAACACCGGCCATGACGGCTCGATGTGCACGCTCCACGCCAACTCGCCCAGAGAGGCGCTGGCGCGTATGGAGAACATGGTGATGATGTCGGACATCAAGGTGCCCAAGGAGGCGATCAGCCGCCAGATCGCCGACTCGGTCGAACTGATCATCCAGGTCAAGCGCCTGCGCGACGGTTCGCGTCGCGTCACCAACGTCACGGAGGTGATCGGCATGGAAGGCCCGGTGATCGTCACGCAGGAGCTGTTCAAGTTCGAATATCTGGACGAGTCCGCCGACGGCAAGATCATCGGCGAATACCGCTCGATGGGCCTGCGCCCCTACACGCTCGACAAGGCGCGGCAGTTCGGGTTCGACAGCGCGTATCTGGAGGCTTGTCTGTAAGGCAGGGGGGCAGACGGCCACGCCCATCTGACTCGCTCAAGGCCGGCCGGCGGGAAGCGCAAGCGCTCCCGTCCGACGTCACGGGATCTACTTCCGTGACGGCCTCACCGAAAAATCACCGCTTCAACCGATAAACCGCCGTGGTCGACACCCGACCAACTGCTGCCCACCCAGCACCGGCGGCGGCGCGGACTCCATCATCGGCGCGCCCCCCGGCGGAAGCCGGGGGCCTAGTCGGCCGCACCCCGGACTGGACCCGGCTTCCGTCGGGGAAGGCAAAGAGTATCTAGACGATGGGCGAGCCGCTACTGCCCCAGCCGCTCCACCTTGTCCTGCAGCGCCGCCAGTTCCGCACGCAGCGCGGCGATCTCGTCATCCTTGCTCGGCGTCCCGGCCACCGGGAGCTTGCCCGGCTTGAACGCCTGTGCCGCCGCCTCGAACATCGCCATGTTGCGCTTGGCGATCTCAGCGAAGGGCGAATGCGCGAACGCTCCTTCCACCGCGGAGCGGAACTGCTCGCCGTTGTGGCGAAAGCTGTCCATCGACGCTTCCAGGTAACCCGGCACCATCGCCTGCATGCTGTCGCCGTACAGCGCGATCAGCTGGCGCAGGAAGCTGATCGGCAGCATCGGCGTGGTGCCGCCACGTCCTTCGGCGTCCATGATGATCTGGGTGAGGACGGTGTGCGTGATGTCCTCGTCCGTGCGGGCGTCGACAACCTTGAAGTCGCGCCCTTCGCGCGTCATCGCCGCGAGGTGCTCCAACGTGATGTAGGACGAAGTCTCCGTGTTGTAGAGCCGCCGGTTGGCGTATTTCTTGACCGTCACCGGCGCGATACCGGATTCGCTGTCGACGTCGCTCGCCGCCTGCTTGCGCATGGCTGTTCCTACCTTGTGAAGCGGCGATGCTACGCGCTGCGTTGCGGCGCTGCAACATGGCTCCTGCTGACGGCGGCGCATGCATAGCCGCAGTCGAAGGCAGGCTAATCCCACACCCGTTCGTACCGCGCACCCAGGCTCGTCAACAGCTCGTATTGGGACATCCCCGACACCATCGCCGCGCCCGCCAGCGTCAGGTCCACCCCCACCCAATCGCCCTCAGCCAGCGTCGGCATGGGGCCGACATCGACTGCCAGGAGGTCCATCGACACCCGCCCGATCACGGGCAGTCGCGCGCCGCCCGCCGCTGCATGCCCGATATTCGAGAATCCCCGGAAATATCCGTCCGCATAGCCGATGTTGAGGATCGCCACTTCCGTATCGGTGGCCGCCGTCCACATCGCGTTATAGCCGACGCTCTCGCCCGCGCGCACGAGCCGCCGCTGCAGGATTTCGGCTTGCGGGAACACCACCTGCCGCACCACCGCCGCCAGCGCCCGCACCGGCACTCCACCGTACAGCGCCAGCCCCGGCCGGGTCAGGTCGAACGCGTAACCCTCGCCCAGCGCGATCCCCGCCGAGTTCGCGAGGCTCAGCCGCCGCGCGTTCGTTGCTTCACCCATCCCGGCCAGCGCGTCGCGCTGCCGCGCGTTCATCGGACTGTCCTCGTCGGCGGACGCCAGGTGGCTCATCAGTGTGTCGATGCTCAGCCCGTCGAGCAGCCCCGCCCGGACCTCGTCCACCGAGACCCCGAGCCGGTTCATCCCCGTATCGACCATCACGTCGCAGGCACCGCCGCCCGCCGCCTTCCACCGCGCGACCTGCGCCGCCGTGTTGAGCACCGGTCGCGCGTGGCTGTTCAGGGCCACGTCCATGTCCGCCTCACGCACCCCATGCAGCACCGACAACGGCAGTCCAAACGGCGGAAACGCCGCCGCCTCGTCCCAGGTCGCGACGTAGAAGTCGCGCGCGCCGGCATTAGCGAGCCGCACCACCGTGTCGGCGACCCCCAGCCCATAGGCGTCCGCCTTCACCGCCGCGCCGCACGCGGCCGCGCCGCTCAACCGGTCGAGCGCACGCCAGTTGTCGGCGAGCGCGGTGCCGTCGAGGCGCAGGCGAAGGGGCGCGGTCATCGGGCGCCGGTAGCGGGTGCGCGCGGCAAAGCAATGGCACGCTGACTTGAGCCGATGCGGTCTTGACCCAAGCCGACGCGGCGGGAACATGGAGCTATTATCGATGGGAACAACCGACATGCGCTTGCCCTGGCCGCTACTCCTGCTGCTCGTCGTCACGCCTGCCGCGATGCTCCCCTCGCTCGGTTCGGCCGCGACGCAGGGCGATCCCTTCGACAACGCGCGGTTCCACGTCGTCAACAAGCAGAATGCGCAGGCGCTCGCGATCGTGGACAGCGGCGCGTTCGGCATCGACCAGGCCAATGACGAGGGCTGGACGCTGCTCCACTTCGCGGCGGAGCAGGGCAATCTGGAAATGGTCAAGCTCCTGCTCGCGCGCGGGGCCGACCCGACGCTGAAGACGACGCGTGGCTCGACGCCCTATCAGGTCGCGTCCGCAACGATGGTGCGGGCGGAGATCGACAAGGCGGTCCGTGCGAAGACGGGCGTGGCCGCCTCGCCAGCCGCGAAGCTGCCCGCCAAAACGGCAGCCGCGCGTGCATCGTCCGTTCCGGGCGTCAAGCCCGCCGCCACCTCGCCCCGCGCAAAGCTGTGCCAGGCGCGCTGGTATTCCAGCCAGGCGCTGTGCTCGGATTCTACCTGCAAGATGCGCGAATATCGCAAGTGGCAGACCTGTCAGAAGACCGGCTCCTACTACTGACCGATACTGGCGCGCGCGCGCGTCCAGACCCATATTCGCCTCGCATGACGATACAAATCCGCACGTCCCTCGCCGAGCCGGAAACCGGCGACAACTTCGTCCCCCATCGCCCCGCGCGTCCGCCCAAGGCAGAGGGCGGCAAGCCGTTCACGCTGGTGACCGAATACACCCCGTCCGGCGATCAGCCGACCGCGATCAAAGAACTCGTCGCCAGCGCGCTGGCGGGCGAGAAGGACCAGGTACTGCTCGGCGTCACCGGCTCGGGCAAGACCTTCACCATGGCCAAGGTGATCGAAGCCTTGCAACGCCCTGCGCTGATCCTCGCCCCCAACAAGATCCTCGCCGCACAGCTCTACGGCGAGTTCAAGTCGTTCTTCCCCAACAACGCGGTCGAATATTTCGTCAGCTACTACGACTATTACCAGCCCGAGGCCTATGTGCCGCGCTCGGACACGTACATCGAGAAGGAAAGCTCGGTGAACGAGGGCATCGACCGCATGCGTCACTCGGCGACGCGGTCGCTGCTGGAGCGCGACGACGTCATCATCGTCGCGTCGGTATCCTGCATCTACGGCATCGGCTCGGTCGAGACCTATTCGGCGATGATCTTCGACCTGAAGAAGGGCCAGACCGCCGACCAGCGCGAGATCGTCCGCAAGCTCGTGGCGCTGCAATACAAGCGCAACGACACCGCGTTCGCGCGCGGTAATTTCCGGGTCAAGGGCGACAACCTCGAAATCTACCCCTCGCATTATGAAGATGCGGCCTGGCGCGTGTCGTTCTTCGGCGACGAGATCGAGAGCATCACCGAATTCGATCCGCTCACCGGCAACAAGATCGCGACACTCAACTCCGTCCGCATCTACGCCAACTCGCACTATGTCACCCCCGGCCCGACGATGAAGCAGGCGACCGAGGCGATCCGCCACGAACTGACCGAACGGCTCAAGGAACTGGAGGCGGAGGGCAAGCTGATCGAGCACCAGCGGCTGGAGCAGCGTACCAACTATGATCTGGAGATGATCGCCGCGACCGGCAGCTGCAACGGCATCGAGAATTACAGCCGCTTCCTCACCGGCCGCCTCCCCGGCGAGCCGCCCCCCACCCTGTTCGAATATCTGCCTGAGAACGCGCTGCTGTTCGTCGACGAGAGCCACGTCACCGTCCCACAGGTCGGCGGCATGGCGCGCGGCGATCACCGCCGCAAGATCACGCTCGCGGAGTACGGCTTCCGCCTGCCGAGCTGTATCGACAACCGCCCGCTGCGCTTCAACGAGTGGGACGCGATGCGCCCGCAGACGGTGTGCGTGTCGGCAACCCCCGGCAACTGGGAGATGGAGCAGACCGGCGGCGTCTTCGCCGAACAGGTCATCCGCCCCACCGGCCTCATCGACCCGCCGGTCGAGATCAGGCCGGTCGAGGAGCAGGTCCAGGATCTGATCGTCGAATGCCGCAAGACGACCGCGCTCGGCTACCGCACGCTCGTCACCACCCTGACCAAGCGCATGGCGGAGGACCTGACCGAGTATATGCACGAAGCGGGGATCAAGGTCCGCTACATGCACTCCGACGTCGAGACGCTCGAACGCATCGAGCTGATCCGCGACCTGCGGCTGGGCGTGTACGACGTGATCATCGGCATCAACCTGCTGCGCGAGGGGCTCGACA
This sequence comes from Sphingomonas bacterium, assembly GCF_028292945.1. Taxonomy (GTDB): domain Bacteria; phylum Pseudomonadota; class Alphaproteobacteria; order Sphingomonadales; family Sphingomonadaceae; genus Sphingomonas. The sequence continues at coordinate 30,430 of NZ_JAQGLJ010000006.1, forward strand.
TCCCCGAATGCGGGCTGGTCGCGATTCTCGACGCCGACAAGGAGGGCTTTCTGCGGTCCGAGACGTCGCTGATCCAGACCATCGGCCGCGCCGCGCGCAACGTCGACGGCCGCGTCATCCTCTACGCCGACCGCATCACCGGCTCGATGGAGCGCGCGATGAACGAGACGGCGCGGCGTCGCGAGAAGCAGGAGGAATACAACACCATCCACGGCATCACGCCGACGACGATCCGCCGCAACATCGGCGACATCATCGCGCACGTCGCCAGTAAGGACCAGGTGACGGTCGCGATCGACGACGACCGCCCGCACATGGTCGGCCACAACCTGCGCGCCTATATCGAGGACCTTGAAAAGCAGATGCGCAAGGCCGCGTCGGACCTCGAGTTCGAGACCGCCGGACGCCTGCGCGACGAAATCCGCCAGCTGGAGAATGACGAACTCGGCCTCCCCGCGCACGAGCAGAAGGCACCGGTCATGGGCCGCAGCAACGAAGGCAAGCCGGGCACGCGCAAGACGCGCTACGGCAAGCAGCAACAGGTGCGGGCGGGACGGCGGCGGGCT
>NZ_JAQGLJ010000048.1 GCF_028292945.1 Sphingomonas bacterium
TCGGCTCGATCTTCGACTGGGGCACCGAGACCGCCAACATCATCCTCGACGATGGCGGTGACGCGACGATGTTCGCGCTGTGGGGCGCCAAGCTGGAGAAGGGCGAGACCTTCGCCGAGCCGGAGAATGACGAGGAAGTCGAGTTCCAGCGCGCGCTCAAGGCGTTCATCGCCAAGCGACCCGGTTATCTGACCGAGACGGTCAAGAACCTCAAGGGCGTCAGCGAAGAGACGACGACGGGCGTTCACCGCTTGTACGAGATCGCCAAGAAGGGCGAGCTGCCGTTTCCCGCGATCAATGTCAACGACAGCGTCACCAAGTCGAAGTTCGACAATCTGTACGGCTGCAAGGAATCGCTGGTCGACGCGATCCGTCGCGCCACCGACGTCATGCTCGCCGGCAAGGTTGCCTGCGTCGCTGGCTTCGGCGACGTCGGCAAGGGTTCGGCGCAGTCGCTGCGCAACGGCGGCGCGCGTGTGATGGTGACGGAGGTCGACCCGATCTGCGCGCTGCAGGCGGCGATGGAGGGCTTCGAGGTCGTGACGATGGAGGAAGCGGTCAAGCGCGCCGACATCTTCTGCACCGCGACCGGCAACGCTGACGTCATCACCGCCGAGCATATGGCGGCGATGAAGCCGATGGCGATCGTCTGCAACATCGGGCACTTCGACTCCGAGATCCAGATCGCGGCGCTGTCCAACTACAAGTGGACCGAGGTGAAGCCCGGCACCGATCTGGTCGAGTTCCCGGATGGCAAGCAGATCATCGTGCTCGCCAAGGGCCGGCTGGTGAATCTGGGCTGCGCGACGGGGCATCCCAGCTTCGTCATGTCCGCCAGCTTCACCAACCAGACGCTGGCGCAGATCGAGCTGTGGACGCGGTCGGAGCATTACCAGAACCAGGTCTATGTGCTCCCCAAGCACCTCGACGAGAAGGTGGCGATGCTGCACCTGGAAAAGCTGGGCGTGCATCTGTCGAAGCTGACGCCGAAGCAGGCGGGCTATATCGGCGTGCCGGTCGAAGGGCCCTTCAAGCCGGATCATTACCGGTACTAATCGTCATGCCGGGCGTGACCCGGCATCCAACGCGGTGCGGGCGCGGTCCTCTCTATCGAGGTCCGCGCCCAAGTCATAGCTGGACCCCGGCTCAAGGCCGGGGTGACGAAGGGGACGGCTATCGCTAGATCGTTGATGATGATTCCGCTCCGTCCGACCTGCGCCCACGGGCCGGCCTAACCCGATGATCGTCCTCACTCCCTTCGGCGCCTTCATGGCCGGTGCGGCGCTGCTGCTGCTGGTCGCAGGGGCGGTGACGATGCTGTTCCTCGGCCTGCGGGCACGGGGGGAGGCGGCGGCATCCGTAGCCGAGCAGGAGCGGCTGGCGGCGCTGCTGCGCGCCGCGCCTGCGCTGGCGATGACCGTGCATGGGGACGGGCGCGTAGAGATGCCGCGGCGGCTTGCGGACTGGCTCGGACTGCCTGAGCCGCCGCGCTATCTGCCCGAGCTGACGATTGAGGATGGCGGCCTGAGTGCCGCCGATGCGACCGTGCTGGCCGGCGACATTGCGGCGGCGCAGCGCGCGGGCAAGGCGTTCGAGCGTGTGGTCCGACCGGTTGGGTCAGGACGCACCCTGACGATGCGCGGGCTGCGCTCGGCCGGTGCCACGGTGGTGTGGTTCTTCGACGCCAGCGATCGCGAGGCGGAGATCGCGCGGCTGGCCGGCGAGGCGGCGCGACTGCAGGATGGGTTCGAGGCGCTGACCGCGCTGATCGAGGTAGCGCCGCTGCCGATGTGGTATCGCGGGCCGGACCTGAAGATCGCGATGGTCAATTCGGCCTATGTCGAGGCGGTGGAGGGGGCGAATGCCGCCGACGTGGTCCGGCGCGGGCTGGAACTGGTCGAGGGCGTCGGCCATGCCGGGCCGCTGACCGGTGCGGAGGCGGCGCGTAACTCGGCGCGGCCCCACGAACAGGTGCTCCCCGCCACCATCGGCGGCGAGCGCCGCGCGTTGCGGCTGTATGATGTGCCGCTGAGCGATGGCGGGGTTGCCGGCTTCGCGGTCGATATCGAGGAGCTGGAGCAGGCGAGGAGCGGGGCCAAGCGCTTTGCCGAGGCGCAGCGCGCGATGCTCGACCGGCTGAGCGCGGGTGTGGCGCAGTTTTCGTCAGAACGCTGCCTGATCTTCTCCAATCAGCCGTTCCGGCGCATGTTTGCGATGCGTAGCGAATGGCTCGGCGACCGGCCCGAGTTCGAGCGCGTGCTCGACCGGATGCGGGAGGCGGATCGGCTGCCCGACGTGCGCGACTTTCCGGGCTGGAAGGCGGAGCGGCGCGAATGGTTCTTCCAGACGGAAGGCGCGGCCGAGGAGACGTGGTTGCTGCGCGGCGGCACCCATCTGCGCGTCGTGGCGCAGCCGCTGCCGGACGGTGGGCTGTTGCTGATCTTCGAGGATCGGACCGAGCAGGTGCAGTTGGCGACCGCGCGCGACACGCTGTTGCGGGTGCGCACCGCGACATTCGACAATCTGTTCGAGGCGCTGGGCGTATTCGCGGCCGATGGGCGGCTTCAGCTGTGGAACAACCGCTTTCGCGCGCTGTGGGGAATGGAGGAGGAGTTCCTGGCTGCCCACCCCCGTGTCGATGTGTTCGCCGAAGCTGGAGCCGCGCGGCTGGCGACCCCCAATCGCGCGGCGCTGATCCCCGATCTGGTGCGCTCCGCGACCAGCGACCGGCAGCAGCGCGGCGGGCGGGTGGCGTTCGCGGACGGTCGGCATTTCGAATTCGCCGCGGTGCCGTTGCCCGATGGCAACGCGCTGTTCACGATGCTGGACATCACCGACAGCCGACGCGCCGAGCAGGCTCTGCGCGACCGCAACGAGGCGCTGGAACAGACCGATCGCGTCAAGACGCAGTTCGTGGCGAACATGAGCTATGAACTGCGAACGCCGCTGACCTCGATCGGCGGCTTCGCGGAGATGCTGCACGGCGGATATGCCGGCAAGCTGCCCAAGGCGGCCGACGAGTACGTGTCGGCGATCCTTGAGTCCGTGGAGCGGTTGGGCGTGCTGATCGACGACGTTCTCGATCTGACGCAGGGCAATGGCGACGAGGGCGCTCTGGAGCGGGCAGATGTCGATCTGGGCGCGGTCGCGCGGGCAGCGGCGGACACGGTGCGCGCGTCGGCGGCGCGACGGCGGGTCGACTTCGCGGTTGAGGTGGCGCGCTCGACGGGGCGCGTGACGGGCGATCCCAAGCGGCTGCGCGAAGCGGTCGAGCATCTGCTGCGCCACGCCATCGCTGCGGTGCCCGAAGGCGGGCGGGTGCTGCTTCACGCCGACGGCAGCGCGACGGATGCCCGTGTGGTGGTGTCCGACAACGGGCCGGGGATGGACGCCGTGGCGCAGGCCCATGCTTTCGACCGCTTCGCCGAACCAGGCATCCAGCCGGGGGGCGAGCGCGCGCTTGGCCTGGGACTGCCGCTCGCCCGGCAGTTCGTGGAAGCGCATGGCGGTACGATCGAATTGGTGAGCGAGCCGGGCGAGGGAACGCTGGTGACGGTCGAGTTGCCGCGACGGTGAGTGGGTTGGTTCCTCCCCGGAACGGGGAGGGGGACCATGACGCAAAGCGGCATGGTGGAGGGGCCTCTCCACCAGCGATGCCGCCTGAGGCTACGCCCCACCACCACCCGGCTGCGCCGGGCGGTCCCCCTCCCCGTGCCGGGGAGGAGCAATATCTCCCCGACTCCGCCGCCACGGAGACCTTCGGCGGGTCACTCGCCCCACTCGTCCGCCCCGGCGACGTGATCGCCCTGTCGGGGCAGCTCGGCGCGGGCAAGACGTCGCTCGCGCGCGGGCTGCTCGCAGCACTGGGCCTGGCGGGCGAAGCGCCGTCGCCGACGTTCGCGATCGTTCAGCCCTATGCACCGCCCGAGGTCCGCGTGCCGGTGCTGCACGTCGACCTGTACCGGCTGGAACATGCCGACGAGATTCGAGAGCTGGGCCTCGACGAGGCGCTAACCGACTCGGTGCTGCTGGTGGAGTGGCCCGAGCGTGCGGGTGATCGCTGGCCCGATGCGCTTTGGCTTACGCTGTCACCCGAAGGGGAGGGGCGTCGCTTGACAGCGCGGGTGCCCGCGGCATGGGAAGGCCGATGGCCGACCTGACCCTGCCAAGAGGCACCGCCGACTTTCTCGCGCGACATGGCTGGGGCGGGGCAATCGTGACGCCGCTCGCAGGCGATGCGTCGTTCCGGCGCTATTTTCGGGTGAGAGACGCCGAGCGCCGCGCGATCCTGATGGATGCACCGCCGCCGCACGAGGATCCCCGTCCGTTCCTGTCCGTCGCGAGCTGGCTTTGTGAGCGCGGGTTCGCGGCTCCGGCCATCCATGGTGCCGATCCCGACGCCGGTCTGGTGCTGCTCGAGGATTTCGGCGACGAGCGGATGCGCGAGACGGTGGACGCCGCGCCGGCGGCGGGCGTGGCGCATTATGAGGCGGCGGTGGACCTGCTGGTCGATCTCGCGCGGCATCCGGCGGGACCGTTCTCGATCTATGATCGCGCGGCACTGCAGCGTGAGGCGGCCTTGCTGACGGAGTGGTACTGCCCGGCCGTGAGGCTGAACGTGGACGTTGCCGGCTATGTCTCTGCGTGGGACGAGGTGCTGGGGCACGCGCTCACCGATGCGCCGGTGACGGTGCTGCGCGACTATCATGCCGAGAACCTGATGCTGGTCGGACCGGAGCGCCGGCTGGGTCTGCTCGATTTCCAGGACGCGCTCGCGGGGCATCCGGCGTACGATCTTGTCTCACTGCTGCAGGATGCGCGGCGCGACGTCGAGCCGAGCGTCGAGGCGGCGATGCTGGCGCGATACCGCGCGGCGACCGGGGCGGGCGACGACTTCATGGCCGCCTATCATGTGCTCGGCGTGCAGCGGAATGCGAAGATCGTCGGCATCTTCACGCGGCTGTGGCGGCGCGACGGCAAGGAGCGATATCCGACGCTGTGTCCGCGCGTGTGGGCCTATCTGGAGCGCGGGCTGTCGCAGCCGGTGCTGGCGCCCGTCGCGGCGTGGTTCGACGCGAACATCCCGCCGGAAAAGCGTGGCGATCCCAAGGTGCTGGCCGGATGAGCAAGCCACTGGCGCTGCGTCCTCAGCCAGGCGGCAACGTTCCGGAGACCGCAATGGTGATGGCAGCGGGGCTGGGCCAGCGGATGCGGCCGCTGACCGCGACCTGCCCCAAGCCGTTGATCGAGGTCGCTGGCAAGCCGTTGATCGGGCATGTCCTGGACCGGCTGCGTGCGGCCGGGGTCAGGCGCGCGGTCGTGAACGTCCACTATCTCGCGGAGCGGATGGAAGCCTATCTGGCGAAGGTCGAGGGTATCGAGGTCGTCGTCTCCGACGAGCGCGGGCGATTGATGGAGACGGGCGGCGGCCTGGCGCAGGCGCGCGAGTTGCTCGGCGACGATCCTTTCGTCGTCGTCAACAGCGACAACCTGTGGGTCGATGGCCCTGTTGACGCGATCCGCCTGCTCGCCGAGCGGTGGGACGACGCGGCGATGGACGCGTTGCTGTTGCTGGTGCCGCTGGCGCGCGCGCACAACAACCCTGGGTCCGGCGACTTTCACCTGGCCGCCGACGGGCGGATCACCGCGCGGCGCAAGCCGGGTCGGGTGGCTCCGTTCACCTATACCGGCGTGCAACTGATGCACCCGCGGCTGATCGCGAACTGCCCCGAAGGGCCGTTCTCCACCAATCTGTTCTGGGACCGCGCGCTCGCCGCGGGGCGGCTGTACGGCCAGGCGCATCAGGGGCTGTGGTTTGATGTCGGAACCCCGGCGGCGATCGGCCGGACGGAGGCGCTGTTGCTGGATGGCTGAGCGCCTGAACCTCCTTACCATCCCCGCCCATCGCGCGTTCGCGGATGCGCTGGTCGCCGGATTGCGCCGCCGGGCGGGCGCGGACCCGCTGGCGCTCGCGCGCGCAACGGTGCTGCTGCCCAACAACCGCGCGGTGCGCGCGGTCACCGACGCGTTCGTGCGCGCGAGCGACGGCGGGCTGTTGCTGCCGCGCCTGGTTGCCTTGGGCGATCCGGAGGCGGGGGAGGCACTGGGGGCGGCGCTCGATCCCGCCGGGGGCGAGTCGATCGCGCCGGCGGTCGACCCCTATCGCCGGCGGCTGACACTGGCGCGGCTGGTGGCCGACGAGCGGCGGGGGGCGGGGCATCCGGTCGACGCTGGCGAGGCGGTGCGGCTGGCGGGCGAGTTGCAGCGGACACTGGATCAGCTGCTGGTGGAGGAAGTGCGGCCGGAGCGGCTGCGCGAGATCGACCTCGACGCCAGCCTGAGCGAGCACTGGACGCGGGCGCTCGCCACCTTTTCGGTCGTGCTGGATCGTTGGCCGGCCGAGTTGCGCGCGATGGGGTGCGTCGATGCGGCGGAGCGGCGCGGGCGACTGCTGGATGCAGCGGAGCGACGCTGGCGCGAACGGCCGCCCGGTGGGCTGGTTTGCGCGGCGGGCGTTAACGATTCCGCACCGGCGGTCGCCCGCCTGCTGCGGCGGGTCGCCGCGCTACCACAAGGCCTGGTCGTGTTCGCCGGACTCGATCTCGCCATGCCGGCCGACGAGTGGGATGCGCTCGGCCCGCATGACGTGGACGAGCACAATGGCATGCGGCGGCGGTCGATCGAGACGCATCCGCAATTCCATCTCAAGCTGCTGCTCGACCGGATCGGCGCAGGTCGCGACGAGGTGCGGACGTGGCGCGCCTCTGTAGAAGGAGGCGGCAGCGAGCGGGATACCGATCCTGCGCGCGGGCGGGCGATCGCCAACGCGCTCGCGCCGGCGGCGTTCACGGGCAAGTGGACCGATCTGCCGGCGGGCGACCGACGGCTGTCGGACGTTACTGCGGCCGAACTGGCGACCCCGGCGGAAGAGGCGCAGGCGATCGCGCTGGCGTTGCGCGAGAGCCTGGAGACGCCGGGCCGGACGGCAGCACTGGTCACGCCGGACCGCGCGCTGGCGCAACGGGTGGCCGCCTTGTGCGCACGGTGGGGCATTCCAATCGACGACACGGCCGGGCGGCCCTTGTCGATCCTGCCGCCGGGGACCTTGCTGTTGCTTCTGGCCGAAGCGGCGGCGCAGCGTTGGTCGCCCTTGCCGTTGCTGGCGCTGTTGAAGCATCCGCTGGTGCGTGGCGGCGAGGATCGACTTGCCTGGCTGGACGGCGTGCGTGCGGTGGATCGGCGGTTGCGCGGACCGCGGCCGGCGATCGGGCTGAGGGGCATCGGTGGCGCCCTGAAGGGCACCGCTGCAAGCTTCTGGCCGGAGGTGGAAACCTGCTTGCACCCCTTGGAACGCACGTTCAACGCCGGGCCGCAACCGCTGCAAGCGCTGCTCGCCTGCCTGCGCGAGACGGCGCAGGCGCTGTGCGGCGATGCGCTGTGGTCCGGGCCGGCGGGCCGGGCGGCGGCGGAGTTTCTGGCGGCGCTGGAAGCGCAGGCACCGCATGGACCGGCGCTGGTCGACCCGGACGAGGTCGCATCTCTGCTGCGCGTGCTGCTGGACGAGGTGGCGGTCCGCCCGCCCCAGGGCGGCCACCCTCGTCTCGCTATCTACGGCCTCATCGAGGCGCGGCTCCAGTCCGCCGATCTGTTCGTGCTGGCGGGACTGAACGAAGGCAGTTGGCCGGGCAGCCCGGCGCCCGACCCATGGCTCGCGCCGCCGATTAGGGCGATGCTCGGACTACCGGGGCTGGAGCGGCGGGTCGGGGTGGCGGCGCATGACTTCGCGCAAGGGCTGGGCGCGCCGACGGTGCTGATCACGCGTGCCCGTCGGGGTGCGGCCGGGCCAGCGTTGGCGTCGCGGCTGTGGCTGCGGTTGAGGGCGATGGCGGGCGAGCGGTTCGAACGGGCGGGCGACCTGGAGGCGTGGACGCGCGCGCTCGATCATGCGGCTGCGCATCTGCCGTCGGGCAGGCCCGCACCCGTGCCGCCCAGGCGATTGCGACCGCTGGCGATCAGCGTGACCGAGGTCGATCGGCTGAAGGCGGACCCTTATGCCTTCTACGCCCGACGGGTGTTGAAGCTGGGGTCGCTCGATCCGGTCGATGCCGATCCAAGCGCCGCGTGGCGAGGTAACGAGGTCCACAAGATCCTCGAACGGTGGTGGACGGACTTCCAGTGCGCACCGGGCGAACTCAAGCCGTTGGCAGAGGCGATGCTGCGCGACGAGCGCACGCACCCGTTGATGCGCGCGCTGTGGCAGCCGCGGCTGCGCGAGGCGATCGACTGGATCGCGCAGGAGGTGGCGACGCATGCCGAGGCTGGGCGACAGGTGATCTCCGCCGAAGGGAGCGGCTCGATCGACCTGCACGGCGTCACGCTGACCGGTCGCTACGATCGTATCGACCGCAACGTCGACGGTGGTCTGGCGATCATCGACTACAAGACCGGCAAGGCGCCCTCCACCACGGCGGTACGCGAAGGCTATTCGCTGCAGTTGGGGTTGCTGGGCATCATCGCCGCGCGAGGTGGCTTTGCCGAGGCGACTGGCGAGGCGACCGCATTCGAATACTGGTCTCTGGCGCGCAGCAAGACCGGGTTCGGCGCGACGACCTCGCCCTGCGATCCGGGCGGCAAGGGCAACAAGATCGTGACGGAGGAGTTCACCACCGTCGCCGAGCGCAACTTCGCCGCGGCGGTTGGCAAGTGGCTGACTGGCGAGGAGCCGTTCACGGCCAAGCTGGTGCCCGAATATGCGCCTTACACGGACTATGACCAGCTGATGCGGCGGGACGAGTGGTATGGGCGGGAGTAGCGGGTCGGCGCTGAAGCCGCTCACGAGCGAGCAGGCGAAGGGCAGCGACCCGACGGCCCATGTCTGGCTGTCGGCGTCGGCGGGGACCGGCAAGACTCACGTGCTCGCGGCCCGCGTGTTCCGGCTGCTGTTGCGTGGCGTCGATCCGAGCGCCATCCTGTGCCTCACCTTCACCAAAGCAGGCGCGGCCGAGATGGCGGGAAGGATCAGCGACCGGCTGGCGCGCTGGGTTCGGCTGTCGAAGACGGAGCTTTCGAGCGACCTGCAGGCACTGGGCGAGCGCGGCGATCCGAGCCAGCAGGCGATCGCGCGGACGCTGTTCGCGCGCGTGCTGGACGCGCCGGGCGGGGGCTTGCGGATCCAGACCATCCACGGGTTCTGCCAGGGCCTTCTCGCTGCCTTCCCAGTCGAGGCGGGCCTGACGCCGGGGTTTCGACCGCTGGAGGCGCGCGAGGAGGCGGGGTTGATGCGCGAGGCGTTGGCGGGGATGCTCGCCGATGCAGAAGCGCAGGGGCGGACCCGCCCCGAGGAGGTGATCGGCGCGCTGAGCCTGCGGCTGGGCGAGGGCGGGGCGGAAGGTTTTTTGACCGCCTGCGCGCGGGCGCTGACGGCGCTGGAGGAGCTGCCGAGCGGCGTGCAACCGTGGCTGCGGCGGACGCTGGAGCTGCCGACCGGCTCGATCGACGAGGCACTGGCGGAAGGGTGTGACGCGATCGACCTCGACGCGGTGCACCGCATCGTGGCGGCTAACCGCGCCTGGGGGGCCGCGACGGGCATCAAGCGCGCGGAGACGGCGGAGCGCTGGCTGGCGGCGGAGCCGGCGGGGCGGGCAACCTCGCTGCGCGCGCTGCTGGAGTCGGTGTTCACGAAGTCGGGTGCGCCGTTCAAGCACCAGGCGAAGATCCTCGCGCACGAGCCGGAGCTGGTGGAGTTGAGCCAGCAATTGGGCGAACATTGCCTCGACCTGCTGTCGCTGGTCGGGCGCGCCGCGTATGCCGATCTGCTCGCTGACGGGCTGGAAGTCGGGCGCGACTATGCCCGTGCCTACGCCACCGCCAAGCGGCGGGCCGGGGCGGTCGATTTCGACGATCTGATCCAGACGGTGGTGCGGTTGTTCGCGCAGCCGGGCGTCGGCGAGTGGGTGCGGTTCAAGCTCGACCAAGTAACCGAGCATGTGCTGATCGACGAGGCACAGGACACCAACATGGCGCAGTGGCGGATCGTCGATGCGCTCGCGCGCGAGTTCTTCGTCGGCCGCGGCGTGCATGCGCCGAGTACCCGGACGCTGTTCACCGTCGGCGACTTCAAGCAGGCGATCTTCGGCTTCCAGGGCACCGATCCCGCCTATTTCCGCTGGGCCGAGGAACGGTTCGGCAAGTTGGCTGCCGACGCGCTGGGCGATGAAGACTGGCCCCTGCACGAGCGTGGGCTGGAAATGCACCGGTTGTCGCTGGTCAATTCCTTCCGCTCGACTAAGCCGGTGCTGGAATTCGTCGATGCCGCGGTGGCCGCGATCGCGGAGCCGGGGCTCGGGATGTTCGATCCGATCGAGCGCCATGCCAGCGAAGTTGCCGGACCGGGCACGGTGACGCTGTGGCCGCCGGTGATCGCGGGTGGCGATTCGGACGATGAGGAGAGCTGGGTCGACGATCAGGTGCGCGAACTCGCGACCAAGATCGCGCGGGCGGTTCATGCATGGACGAACGATCCTTCAATGCTGAAGCGCGACGGCTCGCGACTGGTGCCGCAGGATGTCATGATCCTGGTCAAGCGTCGCGGCGAGCTGGCCTCGCTGCTGGTCGCGCGATTGTATGCGGAGGGCGTGCCGGTCGCTGGCGTCGACCGGCTGCGGCTCAACACGCCCTTGGCAGTGCAGGACATGCTGGCGGCGGTGCGGTTCGTGTTGCAACCCGACGACGATCTCAGCCTCGCATCGCTCCTGGTGTCGCCGCTGATCGGCTGGACGCAGGACGAGCTGATGGCCGCCGCGCCGCGGGAGACTGGGAGCCTGTGGCGGCATCTGAATCGCACGCAGCCGCCGGAGCGGCTGGCGGTGCTGAATGCCATGCTGAACCGCGCCGACTTCGCGACGCCGTATCAGCTGCTGGAGGAGCTGTTGTCGGGGTCGCTGGATGGACGGCGCAAGCTGCTGGAGCGGCTTGGCGCGGAGGCGCGCGACCCGATCGAGGAGCTGCTCAATGCCGCGCTGACGTTCGAGAGCACTACCACACCATCGTTGCAGCGCTTCCTCGATTGGTTCGATCGTGGCGAGGTGGAGATAGTGCGCGATCCATCCGCGCCGCTCGACGCCGTGCGGGTGATGACCGCGCACGGGGCGAAGGGGCTACAGGCGCCGCTGGTCATCCTCGCGGATGCATGCGTCGATCCGACCCAGACGCCGCGCTCGGTGATTCAATGGACCCATGATCCCGATGCGCCGCCGGTGCCGGTGTTCCGGCCGCGCAGGGAGGAGCGCGGAGGACCGCTGGACGCCGCGATGGACCTGCTCGCGGAGCGCGAGCTGAAGGAGCATTGGCGGCTGTTCTATGTCGCCGCGACGCGCGCGGAGGAGCAGCTGGTGATTGCCGGCTCGCTGGGGCCGCGCGCCAAGGGCGTGCCGCCGTCCGCGAGCTGGTTTGCGGCAGCGGCGCAGGCGATGACCGATCTGGGCGTGCCGGACGCTCCGGGCGAGCGGGTTTTCACCGGCACCGAGCCGACAAGGGCGGTGGCCAGACGCGATCCGGTCAATGCCGTACCTGCCATCGAGCCGCCGCTACCCGACTGGGCACGTCGTATCGCGCCGACGGAGGCGCGACCGCCCCGACCGCTCGCGCCGTCGTCGATCGGCGAGGATGCGGTCGCCGATCCCCCGCCGACGCCGGCAATGCGCGCGGCGGCGGAACGTGGTCGGTTGATCCATGCGCTGTTGGAGCGCCTGCCCGCTGCCGCTCCTGCGGAGCGGCAGCGGGCAGCGGACCGCTGGCTACGCGATACCGGGCAGGTGACGGACGCGGCCGCGCGTCAGGAGATCACGCAAAGCGTCTGCGCGATCATCGCCGATCCGCGCTTTTGTGACCTGTTCGGGCCGGAGTCGCTGGCGGAGGCGCCGGTAACCGCAGTTGTTGGGGAGGGATTGGTGGTGGCCGGAACCGTGGACCGGCTGCTGGTCACGTCCGATCTGGTCCGCGTGGTCGACTTCAAGACCGGTCGACGCGCGCCCGCGACGGCCGACGAAATCCCGCCCTATCATCTGCGGCAGATGGCGGCATACGTTGCGGCATTGCAGGTGATCTTCCCTGGTCGCGCGGTCGAGGCCGGCCTGCTGTACACCGCCACGCCGGTGCTGTTCGACCTGCCGGCGGCGTTGCTGGCGCGGCACAAGCCCGGCTTGCCGGCGCCAAAGTAAATAGGGGAGCAAAGCCGGGCGTCCGGCCGTTGGACACGGTGACGGCGCTGCCTACATCGGCGAAACAAGGAGAATGTGAATGGCCACGATACAGATCACCGATGCCAGCTTCAGCAACGACGTGCTCAACTCGGACAAGCCGGTGCTGGTCGACTTCTGGGCGGAGTGGTGCGGGCCGTGCAAGATGATCGGACCGTCTCTTGAGGAGCTGTCCGAGGAATTGGGCGAGCAGGTGACGATCGCCAAGCTGAACATCGATGACAATCCGGAGACGCCCGGCAGCTATGGTGTGCGCGGCATCCCGACGATGATCCTGTTCAAGGCCGGCGCACCCGCCGCGACCAAGGTCGGCGCGGAGCCCAAGGGGCGGATCAAGGCGTGGCTTGAGGGTGCGCTAGGGTGATATTCGTCGGCCCGCAAACCACATCGCGGGCCGACTTTCATCACCGATAGTAGTCGTGGCGTTCGGCGCCGTCGAAAGCTACCGCTTCGTAGACAACACTGCTTGAAACCGGCGCGTTGAGCCGCAGGGACAAGGATCATTTCGCCCAAGCTTCTCGACCAGCTCCTTGTCGCCGTGAACGAAGCGGATTCCGCGCTTCACGTTCGTCTCAGAGGGGTATCCCTTACGTCGCTTCGAACTGACCTCGAAAGCAGGGCAGGTTGGTGAGATGGTCAATGCGCGACATGACAGCCTCCCGTTGCTGAGCCGCTGATTGCGGTTCGAAGCCGTTAGCAGCCCACCGGTGCAGGGTCGAGCTAACTCCGATAATCCGCGTTGATAGAAATGTAGCCGTGGGTCAGATCGCACGTCCACACCGTGGCGCGGCCCTCGTCTAGCCCCAGGTCGACGCCGATCTCGATCTCGTGCCCCTTCAGGTGCGCGGCGACGGGGGCTTCGTCGTACCCCTCGACCGCGACGCCATCGCGCGCGACCTGGGTGTCGCCAAAGCGGATCGAGAGCTTGTCGCGGTCCGCCGGTTCGCCGGCCTTGCCGACCGCCATGACGACGCGGCCCCAGTTCGCGTCCTCGCCGGCGATCGCGGTCTTTACCAGCGGGGAATTGGCGATGCTCATCGCGATGCGGTGCGCAGAGCGATCGCTTTCGGCGCCGGTGACTTCCACCTCGATCAGCTTGGTCGCACCCTCGCCGTCGCGCACGACCAGAAGCGCGAGCTGGCGGCAGAGGGCAGAAAGCGCGCTGCGAAAGGCATCCGCGCCGGGGCTGTCGTCGCCGCCCAACACCTGGTTACCCGCAGCGCCGGTCGCGAAGGCGAGCACGGTGTCGCTCGTCGAGGTGTCGCCATCGACGGTGATGCACGAGAAGCTCGGGCCGTTGGCGGCGGTCAGTACGCGCTGCAGGAACTCGGGCTCGCACGCGGCATCGGTGAAGATGAAGCCGAGCATCGTCGCCATGTCAGGCGCGATCATCCCCGAGCCCTTGATGATGCCGACCAGCGTCACCGTGCGGCCATCCACCACGGCGGTCGTTGTTGCAGCCTTAGGGAAGGTGTCGGTTGTGCCGATCGTCTCGGTCGCTGCGCGCCAGTCGCACGGCTCGGCGGTGAAAGCGGCATCCAGTCCGGCTTCGGCCTTGTCGATCGGCAAGGGGACGCCGATCACGCCGGTCGAGGCGACGAACACATCCGATGGCTGGCAGCCCAGACGCTGCGCCGCGCGTGCCGCGATCGCCTCCACCGCCGCGCGACCGCGGCTGCCGGTAAATGCGTTGGAGTTGCCGGCATTGACGACCAGCGCCCGCGCATGCCCCAGCGTGAGCGCCTTGCGGCACCATTCTACCTCGGGCGACGGGCAACGGCTCTGCGTCAGCACGCCGGCGACGACCGTGCCCGGGGCGAGCTCAGCCAAGGTGAGGTCGCAGCGATCCCA
>NZ_JAQGLJ010000063.1 GCF_028292945.1 Sphingomonas bacterium
CGGGGGCGGCCACACCCGGTGCGTCGTTCCCGCGCCCGAGCAGCAGGAACGCCGCGCCCGCCAGTGCCGCGACGCCGACGCCCGCGCCGATCAGCAGCCCGGTCCTGGGCTTCGCCGGAGGTGCCACGAGCGCGATCTTGGGTTCGAGCTCGGCCAGCACCGCGTCCATCGACCGCAGCCGATCGGCGGGATTGGGGGCGAGCATCTTCTGCAGGATCGGGCGGATTTCCTCGGGCGCGCCCGACAGGTCGGGACCGGCGCGACGCTTGTCGACCGCATCGACCAGGCTGCCGCCCATCTGGACGTTCTTGCCCAGCGCCACCGCGAGGATGACCAGTGCCAGGCTGTACACGTCGGACCACGGCCCGACCTCGCGTCCGAAATCGCCAAGTTGTTCGGGCGCCACATAGTTGAGCTTGCCGGCAAAGCCGTCTCCGACGATCGTCTTGGAGCCGGGATCCAGGTCCTTGGCGATGCCGAAGTCGATCACCTTGGCCAGCGCCAGTTCGCCGTTCTCGAGCAGCACGTTGTCAGGCGACATGTCGCGATGGATCGCGCCGAGCTGATGCGCGACGCGCAGACCCGATGCGAGACGGCGCAGCAACAGCGCCAGGTCCGCAGCACTTGGTCGCTGCTGGCCCAGCACGTCCGCCAGGTTGGCGCCGTCGACATACTCGGTGACGATATACAGCACGCCCAGCTGCGGCTCCTGCGCCAGCACGCGGTATTGGACCAGCGCCTCGTGCTGGAGGCGGGTCAGCGTGCGCGCTTCCTTGCGGAACATGCCGATGACGTTGGGATCGGCCGCGAGGCTGGGCAGCATGACCTTGATCGCGACGCGCTCGTCGGTGTTGACGTTCACGCCCTCGAACACCTCACCCATGCCGCCGCGTGCGATGAAGCGGCGCACCTCGAAGATGTGATTGAGCACATCGCCGACCTGGATCGCCTGACCGTCGGTGCGCGGCGCAAACTGCGTCTGCAACGACACCGTGGTCTGCCCGCCGGGCGGTTGCGTTTGACCGCGCACCGGCTCCGCCACGTCGCGCGATGGCTGGGTCGCGCCACCTCCTGGCATGAACACGGTGCGGGGCTCTTCGCCGCCGTCGTTCGGGGCAGACGTGTCGTCGCTCATGGCGTCACCAGATGAGTGGGTTGGTTGAGCCGGAGCATGGTCGTTTGCGGGATGCCGACCGTGATGATCGTTACGTTGTCCGGCGCTCCCCGCTCCAGCGTCATCCTGACGAGCCGCTCGGCGCGGCTCTCGGCATCCGGATCGGCCAGCGCGGCGGCGATCTCGACATCGTCGACCCGCGCCATCAGGCCGTCCGAACAGAGCAGGAAGACATCGCCCGACTCGACCTCGTCGGCGACGACATCGACCTCCACCTCCTCGCGCACGCCCATCGCGCGGGCCAGGATGTGGCCCATCGGGTGGCCTTCCGCGTCGCCGGGTTCCAGCAGGCCGCGATCGATCATCTCCTGGACCTGGGTATGGTCGTGGCTGAGGCGGACCAGCTCGCCGTCGCGGTGCAGATAGGCGCGGCTGTCGCCTACCCACAGGATCGCGAAACGCCCGTCGCGCACCAGCAGCACCACGACGGTAGAGCCCATCTGCAGCCCGCGCGACTCGGCTTCGGCGTGGATGGTCGCGTTGGCGCGGTGCAGCGCGTCGGCAATCGCCTGGCTCGCCTCGTCGAAACCGGCGGGCAGTACCACGTTCTGCATCGCCTCGGCGATCGCGGCGGACGCCCATTCGCCGTTCTCGTGTCCGCCCATACCGTCGGCGACGACGAACAGCCCCTCGTCGGCACGGACGCAAAGGGCGTCCTCGTTGTTGGTTCGGACACGTCCTTCGTGCGTCAGTGCCGAGGTTTCGAGCGGTCTGCCAGCGGTCATGTCGCGTCAGGCTCCCCGGCCAGTGCCATCGCTGTCGGCGTGACCATCGTCGTCAGCAGCTCGGCCGGACGCGCGCCGACGAGATAGGCCTCGGCAAAGCGCTCGGCCCCGGGCGTCCACCACCCCTCGCCCCCCGTCCAGGCCTCGCCGCCCTCCGGCACAACGGCCAGGGCGTCTGTGTGGAGCCGATCGGCGGCCCAGCCGCCCTCCAGTGCATCGTACAGCAGGTTCTCCGCAACATCCGCGGCGTGCTCGACCTGCTCGCCCGACAGATCGCCCAGTGCGAGCAGGATCGGGTAGCGGCGGCCGACCGCGTCGACCGACAGCGCCATCGCGCCCGCGGTCCAGCTCGCGCCATCGGCCCAGGCGAAGCGCCATGGCGGCGCGACTTCATAGTCGTCGTCGAACTGATCGCCGCAGGCGGCACGGGCATCGGCGAGCGAGCGCGCCAGCCACAGGTCCAGCGCGTCGCGCTCCTCGGGCGCGATACCCCGGCTGACGAAATCGCCATGGGCGGGCAGTTTGCCGAACAACCAGGCGCTCACAGCTTCACCGGGCATCGGAACGACCACACGCCGCCCCTGCTGAACGGGTTTTCGGTCGTGGGCAGCTTGATCAACAGGGTGACCGACTGCGCCCCGTCGCCGAACGTCGCCTTGAACGCCAGCGGGCCAGCATTCTCCGTGGTCGCCTTGTCGACCAGCCTGAACAGCGCCCACGGGCCTTCGGCGTCGAAGCGGCGGATTTCCGCTCCGGCTGCCGCCTGCGCGCCGGCGGGGGCATAGAGCACCACCTCCGCCGCCGGTGCGCCGCCCGTCGCGGACCATAAAAGCGCCTTTTCCGCGGTGTCGGTCTTGGCGAACCGATAGGTCGCGCCCCCGGCGGAGAACTGCGCCGAGTCGACCTCGCTGCCGAACGCCGCGACCGCGATCTTTAGCGGTAGTCCGGCGGCCAGCAGGTCCCTGATCTTCGCCGCCTTGCTGAACTGTTCGGGCGACTGCGGGTCCAGCGTCGCCGCGACGGGATCGTCCGACTTCCAGCGCCAGACCGGACCCGACACGTCCATCAGCGACGCCAGTCGCGTGCGCTGAAATGCGTCGAGCGTGGCACCCATGCCGAAGAGTCGGAGCGCATCAGGAACCGCCGCATCCTGTTGAGCTCCACCGAAAAAAGGGTAACGGTCCTGTACCACCTCCCTGCACGTCGGCATTATGGCTTGAGCATAGGCGTCCGATACCGCGCCCTGAACGGCGGATATCTGCGCCGACGAGCCGCCGGTCGCCGCCGCGTTGACGAAGGATTGCAGCTGCGCCGGCGCGGTCGCCGCCGCCCCGCGCACGGCGGCATTCGCGGTCGCCATCTGCGCCTGCGTCGCGTCCGAGCCGCCGCCGCCACCCAGCGACTTGGCCGCGATCACCGCCTGTCCGGCCGCCTTCAGCGCCGCGACGAAATCGTCGATCGGTCCTGAGTCCTTGGGATCGCCGACATATTCATGCACCGCCTGGAAGTAGTTGGTGATCTCGTCCCCCGCCGACAGCCCTGTCGCGCGACCTGCCTGCATGTCGCCGATGAACGCGCCCGCGCGGCTCGATCGGACGCGTCGGTCGAGCGATCGACCAGCCGCCCCGGCAACGCCGCCGCCGAAGATCGTGTTCTTGCGCAGTTCCAGCAGCACACGCTTGAGCGGCGACGGCGACTTTGTGAATGCGCCGAACGCGACGGGATCGCTGAAATAGTTCGCCGGCTGCATCGTCTTGATGATGGCCTCCCACGCCGCGATGTAGTCCTTGGCGTAAAGTCCCGCGACGCCCGGACGCACGTTCTGCATTTCCGAGCGAATGCCCTCGGTGTCGGCGTCGCCGCCGAGCACCCACAGGTCCTTCTTCAGGTCCTCCTGCACCGTCGCCAGACCCAGCGTATAGCTCTTCTCGAACCCAGGCCTGGTGAAGAAGAACGGCACCTGCGCGGACATCACCGCATCGGGATTGACGAAGGCGAGCGCATCGCCCTGGGTCAGGATGTTCGCCACCTGCCATGACGGGCCGGCGGTCGCCGCCTTTTGCCGCATGACCGCGTAGGCGCGATCCGCGAGGCTGAGCGTGCCTACCGCCGCGCGTGCGCTCGCCACCTGCGTGCCGTTGAGCGGCGCCTTGCGATCGGGCCAGACGCTGGCGAGATCGGTGTCGGACAGCAGCGCATTGAGGTGGCCCGCCAGCTGGCTGCGCTCGGCCTGCGCGTCGGGACCCGGCAACACCTCGGTCGCCCAGTCGGTCGTCACCCACGCCTTGACCGACGGTGCATCCATCGGCCCCTGCGACCCCAGCATCAGATAGACCTTGAGGGGCTCGTACAGCTTCAGCGGATCGCCGGCATTGGCGGCCATATACTGTTCCAGCCGGAGCAGCAGACGCGGCAGCATGACACGGCGAAGGGCCTCGCGGTAGGTAAGCTGCGCATCGGCGCTCAGACCCGACTGGTAGAGGCCCAGACGCATCAACAGCGGTGGCCCGCCGGCCTGGGCCTGCGCGTAGCCACGCGGCAGGTCGCGCAGGCGATTGAGCGCAGGCAGCGCCGCCCGGAGGTCGGCATCGCCGTCGCGTACTTCCTTCAGGTCGACGTCGGACTCCTTCAGCGCCGCCTCGGCACTGGTCGTCTCGGCGAGGAGATCGCCCTGGAATGCGCGGTTCTTGGCATAGCTCACGCCCCAGCCCGCGAACACCAGCAGGCACAACGCGCCGATCCCCGCCAATGCACCGACCAGCTGCGACTTCTGCCGCGCGCGCGCCTTGGCATCCATTGCCACCAGCCCGGCTTCGGGGAACATCACCTCCGTCAACAGCCGGTTGAGGAAGTAGGCCCTGCCCTGCGAACCTGCCTGAGCGCGCTGGGGCCGGTCGTACACATCGGCCATGCCCGACATGATCCGGTCGAGTGGCGTGCCCTCCTGAACCCCCGACGTCAGGTAGAAGCCGCGCAGCACGCCGCCGGGCTCGTCGCCGGCGACGAACGCGCCGTCGAGGAACCGCATCAGCCGCGAGCGCAACGATTGCAGCTGCGAGGGGAAGCCGAGCAGGAGCGAACGACGCGAGGGATCGACCTCCTCGAACAGCCGTTTCGCCTGCCGGTCCGCGCCTGCCTGCGCCATCTCGTCGAACGCGCGGGCGAGCGCGTCCGATGTGGGCTTGCCGGCCGCGAACGGAACCGTTGCGCCGAGCACGGAGCGCCGCCCCTCGACGTCGAGATCGTCGTAATATTCGGTGAAGCCTGCCAGCAGATCCGCCTTGGTCAGCATGACGTATACGGGCGCCGCGACCTCCAGCGTGCGGCGCAGCTCGACGAGCCGACGCCGCACCGCCCGCGCGTGCCCGTCGATCCCGGCGCAGTCGGCGCGGATCAGTTCGTCGACTCCGATCGCGACGATGATGCCGTTGATGGGCTGCAACGGCCGGTTCTTCTTGAGCAGTTGCAGGAACGAGGTCCAGCCACGCGAGTCGACCGCCTGATCGCTGTCCTGCGTCGTGTAGCGTCCCGCCGTGTCGACCAGCGCGGCCTCGTCGGCGAACCAGAAGTCGAGATTGCGCGTGCCGCCGACGCCCTTCAGCGCCTGATCGCCGATCGGGAAGCGCAGGCCGGAATTAAGCAGCGCGGTCGTCTTGCCGGCACCGGGCGGGCCGATGATCATGTACCAGGGCTTGGTATACAGGTAATCGCGCTTCTTGGTCGCCGACGAGCGCAGCGTCGCCAGCGCCTCCGTCATGCGCTTGGTGAGCGCGGCCGACTCCCCCTCCGCCGCGCTCGGCCCGGCCAGCTCGGCGGCGATCGCGTCCGACGCCTTGCGTGCCTTGCGGATCCGCAGGAAGGCGAGCAGCCCCCAGATCGCCGCGACCACCGCGACACAAGCGATACGCACCCACAGCGGCCGCAGGAATGCCACGAAATACGGCAGTCCCCAGGCGAGGATGAGCGCCACCACCAGCGCGCCCAGCCCCGTGAGCACCCACCAGTTGCGCAAGACCTTTCTCATGCCCCCCGGCTCCCCTCAATAGACTCGCGGCACGATCACCTCGACGCGGCGGTTGCGGGTCTTGCCCTGCGCCGTGTCGTTGGAGGCGATCGGCACCGTCTCGCCCATGCCCTTGGCCGTGACGCGGCCGGGATCGGCGATGTTGCTCTTGATGATGCCCGCGACCGTGTTCGCCCGCGCCTGGCTGAGCGCCTGGTTGTCCGGGAACGCGAGCGAGTTGATCTTGTCGCTGTCGGCATGGCCTTCGACGGTGATCGAACCTTTCTCGTTCGCGACCGCCTGCGCGACGCGCTGGAACAGCGCCTGCTGGCCCGCTTCGAGCTGGTCGGAGCCGGACTGGAACAGCTGACCCACCGTGGTACGGACGCGGACGGTCTGCGCGTCCTCCTCGATCGTCACCTTGTTGCCGTCGATCTCCGGCTTGAGGAAGGTCTGCAGCTTGCCCGCCTGTGCGCTCGGCCCGACCGCAGGCGCCTCGCCGCCGTCGCGCGACAGGCGAAGGCGATCGTCCGGCATCGCGCCGGCGAGCCGGTCCGCCGGCGCCTCGCCCGCCGACATCAGCAGCAGGCGCAGGATGATGTAGACGAGCAACAGCAGCGCCGCCGCCGCCGCCGCCGCGATCGCGACATAGGTCCACAAGCCGACCTTGCCGAGCGGGGCGGTTTCGCCGCGCCATTTGGGCGACATCTCAAGCATGGAGAGCCCGCGCACATGCTCCAGCGCGCCCTGGAGCCGCGCCATGATCTCGTGCAGCCGGCGCTTGCCGTCGGGCATGACGCGGAACCGGCCCTCGAACCCTGCGGCAAGGCAGGCGTGGAACAGCTCGATCAGGTCGCGATTGTCGCTGGGGGTGCGCAGCATGTCGTCGACGAGCTGCCAGAACCGGTCGCCGCCGATATTCTCGCGGAAGAACTGCACCACCATCGACCGGCGCGCCCATTCCGCGCCGTCATTGCCCATCCCCGGCAGGTTCTGCGCCACGTCGTCGATCGTCGCGCACACTGCGTATTTCGCGCGCTGGCGCATTTCCTCGGGGTATTGGCCGAGCGCGCGTTCGAACTGCGTGATCGCGCGCGTCGCCTCGCGGTGGAACTGCGGCAGCGGGGTGCGGACGCGGCCGGCGCGCATGCCGGCGGCGAGCGCCAGCACCGGCCCCGCCTCGCCGAGCATGACGTTGCGCATCGCGCGCGGGGTCGACGGCAGCGGCACGTCGTCCTCGCCCAACCGCGACGGCGCGAGCGCCGCCATGGCAGGCGGCTGCTCGCGCGACATGGTCGGCATCGCGTCATAACCGGACTGCGGCTGATAGCTCGGCGTAGGCGGCGGCGCGCCCCATTGTCCCTGGCTCTGCTGCTGCGCCGGCGGGGGCGGCGCCCCCCAACCCTGTTGCGCGGGTGGCGCAGGCGGCTGCCCGCCCGCCTTGCGCCCCTGCAGGGGCGACGGCCGAAAGACCGTCTTGTTGCCGCCGGGTCCATCGCTCATCGGTTCGCCCTCTTCACGCACCAAAGTTCCATCTTGAGCTGCGGCCAGTCGCTGGCGACGTGCAGGCCGAGCGCGGGCGCGGTCTGAAAATCGCGCCAGTCGGGCGCGCCACGGTCCAGCTCGAAATAGACGAAGCCGGGCAACACGCGGATCTGCGGCGGCGGCGTCGGCGTGTGGCGCAGCGGCACGCCGGGCAGTGCCGATTCGACGATCTGCCGCATCTTGGTGACCGAGCCGAGCTTGGCGACGAACGGAAAGCGCTCGCGGATCTCCTCCACAGGATTGGCGGACGAAACGGCGAGGTAGAAATAGCCGGTCTTGAACAGATTGTGGTCGGTGATCCGGCTGACATAGGCACCCGGCCCCGCCGGCTCGAGCGGCAACTGCACTGCCGAGCGATCGAACACCGCCGACAGCATCGACTGGAGCAGGTCGAACACCGGATCGAAGCAGGTCTGCGGGTTCTCGTGGTCGTAGCGCGGCATCGCCGGCGGCTTGCGCTCGGCGCGGATCATCGTCGCCAGCTCACCCGCGACCGCGACGAGGTTCTCGTACAGCCGCTCGGGGTGAACCATTGGCAGACCCTCCAGATGCTGAAGCACCGGGATCCACTTGTTCAGCGCCTGGAGCAGCAGGAAGCTCGCGAACGTCTCCGACCCGCCATCGGTCGCCTCCACCGCGCGCAGCGCCAGCTCGTCGGCGCGCTGTTCGGCGCGGCCGATGATGTCGGTCAGGCCGTGCGACAGCCGCTCCGCCGCGTCGATGTCCAGCGTCGGCGGGATGTAGCGGTCGTCGAACATCAGCCGCTTGTTCTGCACCTCGCGCACGCGCACCGCGCCCAGTGTCACGCGCCCGTAGAGCTGGTCGCGCGTGATGCCGAAGCGTAGGTTGGGACGGCCGAACTCGACCGGCTCGGTGGTACGATCGTCGGAAAAGGCGTCCGCCACCTCCGCCTCGTCGACGACGAAGCGCGCGTCGAGCGCGCGCGCGCCCGACTCTCGAAATTCGACCGCGCCGATCTGGCTGGCGGGCAGCGTCAGCGCGATCAGCGCGTCGCGCGCGTCGCCTGGCACGTCCAGCGGCTCGGGCGGGGCAATCTCGTCGGGAATGGAAAAGGGGGTCCCGTCAGGCATTACCCCGCTCGCGCGCGTAATGCCGAACTTGCCCAGGCTGGCGAGGCTTTCGTCCACGACGATCTCGGTAAAGCCCCAGGCCCAGGGCTGCGCCGTGTCGACGCGCGCGCGGAGTTGCGCGTCAAACCAGCGGTCCTGTGCCTGGAAGTGTTGGGGACGCAGGAACATGCCCTCGCGCCACGCAACACGGTTCTTGCCCGCCATCAATTCCCCCCAGTCCCCGGTCCTGTTTAAGCACAGCTTCCGCTGCGGGCAAAGCCGGGTTATTCGTCACAAGCGAGCGTTGGGGACGCGCGCGGGACATGGGGGCACGCTGTTCGATGACACGTGACGACGACGGAGGTGTGTCGTTCGATCCGAAGAGCTGGGCGGGCGATGCCAAGCCGCCAGCGACCGACCGGCCGACCGACGGTGAAGCGACGTTCGATGTGAAGAGCTGGGGCGGCGATGCGGCCTCGCCGGCACCGGCCGAAACCGTTGCAAAAGCACCGGAAACCGCGTCCCGGACGGTCGGACGACCGCCATTTCTGGCGGCGGCGGGCGCGTCGGCGCTGTTGCTGATCGGCGGCGGACTGGCTGCGCATTTCACCGGCTCGGCCGCGCCTGCGCCCGTGGTGGTCGACAGCGGCGCACCATCGACACGGCTGGTCGCGCCGCCGCCTGCCATCGTCGTCAACGCCAGTCGCCGCACGCTGGTGGTCGCCGGGCCGGCGGAAGTCGCGACCGCGCTCGCCGGGATCGGCATCGCACCCGACTCGGCTGTGGCCGCGGCACGCGTCGCCGGCCCTGCGCTTGGCACTGCGCCCGGTGAGATCAGGCTGGTGTTCGACCTTGTCGGGCCGGAAGACGCGCGGCGGCTTACGCGGCTGGAGGCGACGCGCAGCGACGGCGCGGGCGTGGTGCTGGTCGCGAGCGCGAACGGGAGCTTCGCGCCCCAGATCGTGCAGGCGAAGCTTGTCGCGGAGGTCAAGGTCGTGCGCGGCGAGATGGATGCGACGTCCTTCTACAACGCCGCCGTCACCGCAGGCGTCAACGACACGCTGGTCAGCGAGATCGCCAAGGCATTTTCGTACGATTTCAACTTCGCCACCGACATCAAGGCCGGCGACGTGTTCGAGGTGGCGTTCGAGCAGAAGGTCAACCCGAGCGGCGAGGAGGTCGGACCACCGACGCTGCTATATGTCTCGTTGCAGACCGCCGAAAAGTCGAAGTCGCTGTATCGGTTCCTCGCACCCGGCGAGGCGGAGCCGGGCTGGTTCGACGGCAATGGTCGCAGCACCGTCACCGCGCTGATGCGCACGCCGGTCGACGGCGCGCGGATCACGTCCAATTTCGGGCCGCGCTTCCATCCGGTGCTGCACTACACACGGCTGCACGGCGGCACGGACTTTGCCGCGCCGGTCGGCACGCCGGTCTATTCCGCCGCCGGCGGCGTGGTGGTCAGCGCGTCGCCCAGCCGCTGCGCGGGCAACATGGCGATCGTCAAACACGATAATGGCTGGGAGACGCGCTACTTCCACCTGTCGCGCTACGCCGACGGCGTGGTCGCGGGCGCGCGCGTGACGCAGGGGTTCACGATCGGCGACGTCGGCAACACCGGCGTCTGCACGACCGGCCCGCACCTCCATTACGAAGTCCATATCGACGGCCAGAAGGTCGATCCGATGAGCATCGATACCGGCACCGGCAGGACATTGGAGAGCGAGGCGCTGACCGCGTTTCGCAAGGAACGCGACCGCATCGACCAGAGCCGCGCCGGCGGTCCTATGCGGTAGCGGGCGTCGGCAGCGGAGTTGCGGGCAGGCGTCGCCAGCTTGTCATTGCTAGCGGCACGACGATGGCGAGCAGCGCGATGGTCATGCCGATGCTGCCGTTCAGGCCCTGATCCGAGCCGCCCCAGACCGCCGCGCCCGCCAGCTCCAGATCGGCGATCGCGCCGAAGCTGCCGATGCCGGGGTTGGGATCGAGGCCGTAGCCCAGTTGCTCCAAGGCGTTCCAGGCGAGGTGCGCGCCCACCGCCGCCGCCAGCCCGCCGCCACGCGCGGCGAACAGGCCGAACATCAGGCCGCCCAGGAATAGGTTCACCAGGCTGATCGGTGCCCGCGCGCCACCCGCGACGTGGAGCGCGGCAAAAGCAAGCGCGCTCGCGACGATGCCCGCCGCCCAGCCCCAGCGGCGGGTAAGCGCGGGCTGGAGCCAGCCGCGAAAGTATATTTCCTCGCCCGTCACCTGCACGACGATCGCGCCCAGCCCGAGCAGCAGCACGCCCGAGGCCGAGGCCGAGGCCGCCACCGGGTTCGAAGTCAGCGCGCCCGCCAGATACCCGTACAGCACCGCCACCGACAGGCCGGCAAAGCCGATCACCGTTCCCAGGCCAAAGCTCGCGAGCGGCCGCGTGCCAGGTGCCAGCGCGTTACGGCGATCGAACATTGCGCCGACGATGCCGACGACGATCAGCGGCACGAACACGAGCAGGTTGAAAAGCGCCTCGACCAGCGCCGGCTCGGCGGCGAGCCGATCGGGCCCGATCACCGCGCCGATCCATGCCGCGCCATTGGCTTGGCCGATCGCAACGACCCCCCAGGCCAGGGCCACGGCCCCGACTAGCAACGCGAGCCCCACCACTACCTGACGCATGTTCATCCCTGGTTGCGAACCCTGGACCCGCAACCTGCCCGCCCCGGCCGTCCTCGGCAACCGGTCGCGCGACGGACTGCCGACGAACGTGTCGCGCTCAGCGCGCGGCGAGCGCCTTCCCTGCTCCGGCAGCTGCGTCGATCTTCGCCTGCGACGCCGGCGACAGCATCATCTTGGTCGAGTCGCCAACCACGAAATAGGGACCCCAGTAAAAGGGATGCGAGTATTCGGGATTGGCCATCAGCGTCCGTTGCGCGGTCTGCAACGAACCGCCGATCGTGCGCTGGCGGGCGGCGCCATAGAAGGACTTGATGAACTGATCGGTCTCCTGCTCCGCCGACACCTTCCAGAACGTCGCCATCACCGCGCGGCTGTTGGCGGTCAGGAACGCGCGCACCAGCCCTTCCAACGTCGAGCCCGCCTCTTCCTGCCCCGACCGCCGCGCCAGTGCCTCATTCTTGATGCCACTCGCCGTGTCGCAGGCGGACAGCACGACCAGGTTGGCGTCGAGCCGCAGGCGGGCGATTTCGGAGAAGCTCAGCAGCCCATCCGAACTCTCCGCCCCGAACGAGGTGACCAGCGCAGGCGGCGACTTGTCGCAGCCCCACTGCCCCTCTTCCAGGCCGTGCGTGGCGAAATGGATGACCTCGAAATCGTTCAGGTCGGTGCGCGCCTCCACCGCAGTGTCGCTGAATGCGGCGCCGATGATCTCGGGCGCGTTGGGCACGCCCAGCGCGGTCGAGGCGATCCCCAGCTCCTTGCGGTCGATCGGCGGCATCTGCGCGGACGCGGCCGTGAGCGCGGCATAGTCGACGGTGCAGCCAAAGCCGACATTCACCTGCCGGGGCGCGCCGGAGCCAACGGCGGCGGCGCTGTGCTGGCCCATGCCAAGGAAGGGCTGCTTCGCGGTCGACGGTGGCAGCGCGCGCGCGACCAGAAACGATCGCGGCGAGATCGCGGTCGAGATCGCCGCCTTGGAGGCAAGGAACGAGACCTTGCTGAAGTCGAACGGCGCCGCCTTCGCCGTCGCGCTATAGGCGTCGACGCTGGCGCGGTCGGTGACCAGCACGGAGGCGGGCAGGTTCTGCAGCGGCCCGGCCGGGTCGACCACCAGCGCGGTCGATTTCAGCACCGCGTCGGTCGCCGGGCCGGTCAGCAGTCCGAACAGCGCATAGGATTCGGCGACCTTGAACGGCACCAGCGACACCGGCAGGCGGCCATCGATCGAGGCGCGAACCGAGCTTGCGAGCGCGTCCAGTTGCGCCTTGGGCACGGCCACCGGATAGATCCACGCGCGCTCGGCATTGATGAACACGCCATAGGCGCGTCGGTTGAGCTGCACGACCTTCAGGAAGCCCTCGCCTGGCCGCAATGCCTTGCGAATGTCCTCGATGGTGGCGGGGCGATCGTCGATGGTGCGGTACTTGGCCGAGCCGGCCAACTCCGCCTGTAGCGCCAGCAGCTTGGCCTCCGACGTCTGGCGGCGCTGCTCGAGCGCGGCGGTTGGCTGTCCCGCCTGTTGCGCCGCCGCGATGTCGTAGCGCAGGCCGGTGATCTCACGCTCCAGCTCGGCACGGTCGCGGACCTTGACGCCGATCGCCGGGTCCGACGTGACCACCGATTGCAGCTGGGTCAGCTGCCGCGCGACGGCGGGTTCACCGACCGCCTGCGCGGCGCGAAAGAAGCGCTCGAACGTGTCGGGAGACGGCGATTTGTTGCTCTCCGCCACCAGCAGATCGAAATAGCGTTCGATTCCGACCGGCAGCGTGACCGACCCGGACTCGTTCGCCTGGATCAGCGCGTCGACCGCCTGGTCGTACTCACGCCGCACGCGCACGGGATCGCCGCCCTGCTGCGCGATGATGCCGGCGCGCTCCACCGCGGTTTCGGCGATGGTCGGCTCGTTGCCGGTGCCTTGCGTGCTGACGGCGCTGCGCCGCAGCTCCACCAGCGCGCGGTCGAACGAGGCAATCGCGGCGGGGTATTGCTTGCGGCGCGCTTGCAGCCGGCCCTGCTGCCGGTTGAGCGCCGCGCCCAGCCACAGCACCAGCGTGCGGTCGATGCGATCGGTGGACAATGGACGATAGGCGGCGAGCGCGCGGTCCAGTGCGACCTGAGATTCCTGCTCGTAGCCGATCGCAAGCAGCGCCACCGAGCGTGCCCAGCCGGCCTGCGCGTCCAGCACCAGCTGCTGCAGGATACCCGTTTCCGGCACGGCGATCGAAGCGGAGATGTCGCCCGCCCCGCCTTGAGGCTGGTTGAGCAGGCGCACGGTGGCGGCATCCGATAGCGGTTGACCGGCCGGTGCCACGACGCTGACCAGCCGGTCCAGCGACGCCAAAGCTTCGCGGAACTTGCGTTGGTTAAGCAGGTCCAGCGCGCGATAGGCGTCGCGCTTTTGCTGCAGGAAACCGAGCCGGCCGCCCGAGACCGTCGGCAGCAGCGCGTCGGCCTGTGCGAAATGCTCGGCGGCGGAGCTGTTGAAGCGGATGTTGGAGTCCGCCAGCCCCGCCTCCAGCAGCAGCTCCGCGCGCGTCGCCGCCGGTGCATTGGCTGGGAGACGGCTCAGCGCGTCGTTGAGCGTACGCGATGCCTGGACGTACAGGCCCTTGTAGTTGAGGCTGATCCCGTCAGCGAGCGCGACGGAGGCATCGGAAAAGCCGGACTCCGCGGCAAGCTGTACGCCAGGCACCGCCGCCAGCTCGGCCGGCTTGATCGCGCTGGTCGGCGCCCGATCCCCGTCGGCTGCGAGGGCTTGGCGGCCGGTGATCGCGCGCACCGCCTGTTCGGCCGGCACCAACGTCGCCTCGGCGGTGGAGACGATGATCGTTCGCCCGCGTGACCGCGTTTCAAACGACACGGTCTGTGCCGCCAACACAGAGTCATAGCAGCGGCGCGCCTGCACCTCGCCGATAGCGGGCAGCGTCACTGGGCGCGCCTCTCCACAGTTCAGCGTCTTGGCGACCGAGGCCCGGCTTTCATCCGTCAACAGCGAACGGACCAGCCCAAGCGACCGGCTGGCGGCGACGTTGCGACAGCTGATCGAGTAGCTGTAGTCGAACTCGCTGACGATCGCCGCGTCGCGATAGTTGCGCGCAGCGGTGCATGGCTCGCCGGCGGCGTTGCGGCCGAGATTGTAGATGTTGGGTTGCTGAACGAGGCCCGGCCGCATGCTCGCGCAGCCGGCCAGGGCAAGGCCAAGCGCGGCGGTGGACGCCAAAGCCAGCATCGGGGGAATGCGCATGCTCACTTGCCTTGCTCCTTGGCCTGACCACAGGCCGGGTTTGTCGAGTCCGGCGTGCATTCGGTGTCGCTGATCCCGTCGTCGATGATGCTGCCGTCCGCGCCGATCACCCCGATGCCGGAGAACAGCGCCTCGTTGTTCGTGCCGACCACAGGATCGAACGGAACCACCAGATCGTCGGCGACCTGGAAGATCGCGAGACGGCTGCTGTCGAAAATGGCGAGCAACGGCTGCGACACGACTGCGGTCAGGCAGCCCGCGCCCGACCCCACCAGACAGCCGTTGATGCGGGTGTTGGCGGCGTCGGTGCCGGTCGCGGAAATGACGTTGGAGCCGAGCACCGCGGTCGACGTGTTGGTGATCCCGCCGATGGTGCCGAAGAACGCGAACGCGTTGGTGACGTTCGCACCGGGCCCCTGCATCACCAATGCGCCCGTGGTGGGTCCGCCCGCCGCCGTGCCGAGCGTCACGCCCAGATTCTGCCCGGGTACGCCCGTGTTCTGGAACAGCGCGTAATCGGTGTAGCGCACCGTCAGGCTGCGCGCCGAGACCAGGTTGGTGTCGGGCGCGTAGGGCGAACCGCCGAACGTGGCATTATACAGCGACGAATTGGGATTGCCGACGAACTGCGCTCCGACATCGGCTGCCGACAGACCCGTTGCCGAGCCGAAACCGATCGGGTTCAGGAAGGCGTCCGCCTGGCCAACCCCGATTCGAGACCCGCGCAGATCGAGGTCGGCGGTGTCGAACAGCAGCCGACCGCCAGCCGTCGCGGTGGCGGTGACGCGGATGACGCTGGCCTTGTCGTTCGCGTTCGCAGCCGTCCCGCCAAAGCGGAAGGTGCGGTTCGCCCCCGTCCCCGACGCTGCGCCGCTGACGTCGATGCGACCGGTGGAGAGCACATCCACCCGCGTGCGGCCGGCATCGGCATCGAAGCCGAGCGTACCGATCTCCACATTGCCCGTGCCCGCGTCGATGGTCAGCTGGTTCGCTTCGACCAGATTGACCTCGGTCGCCGACAGCGCGAACCCGCCCGTGGTCGTCAGGCTGTCGCCCAGCCGGGTCGCCGTGGTGGCCGGCGCGCGATTGGTGAAAGTGACCGTGGCGGCGCGCTGGATGCCGGTGATCGCCGCATCCAGCGCCCGCACCGCGATCGTCGACGTGGCGCCGGCGATCACCTGACCCAGCGACGCCGTGCCGCCCGCATCAAAGGTGGCGTTGCCGCCCGCGGTCGCGCCGCTCAGCGTCAGATTGCCCGTGCTGGTCATCGCCAGCGTCGTGCCGGCGGCCGTCTGGCCGGCGGCGATCGATGCGGCGGTGACGGCGATCGCGCCGCTCGCGGTCGTCTGGCCGAGCGTCGCCGCGCCGGTCGCGACCAGCGTCGCCGGGCCGGCCGCATTGAGCGTGCCGCTGTTCAACGTCGTCCCGGCCGTAAGGCTGGCAGCCCCGCCGGCCGCGGTCAGACTGGTCGACCCGATCGCGCCCGTCGCGCGCAGGGTCGCCGCGCCACCGGCGTTGCCGGTGCCCAGCGTCAGGTCACCCGCCGTGGCGGTAAGGTCCAGCGTCGTGCGCGAGGTCGCTGCGGTGACGCTGGCGCTGGTGCCGGAGACCGCGACCGCGCCGTTGCCGGAGGTGATCGCCTCGATCGTGGCGGCGCCAGTCGAGGTCGCCAGGGCGTTGCCGTTGCTGGTCAGGCGGGTGGTGACCGCAAGCGGTCCGGCGGCCGTCAGCGTCGCGGCGCCGTTCGTGGCGGTGCCGGTGCCGAGTGACAGGCCGCCACCTGTGGTCGTCAGCGTGAGCGCCTGGTTCGCGGCGGCGGTCGTCACGTTCGCGCTCTGCGCATTGACCGTGACGTTGCCCGTGTTGCTGGTGATCGCGTTGATCGTCGCCGCACCGGTCGCGGTCGCGCTGGCGGTGCCCGCGCTGGTTAGCGAGGTCGTGACCGCGAGTGGGCCGGCGGCGTTGAGCGTCGCCGTTCCGGCGGTGGCGATGCCGGTGCCCAGCGTCAGGCCGCCCGCATTTGCGGTCAATGCCAAGGCCTGCGCAGCCGTCGCGCGGGTCGCGTCGATGCTGCGCGCCGTTACCGCAACGTTGCCCCCGGTGCTGGCGATGGTCCCGATCGTCGCCGCGCCACCCGTGCTCGTGGCGCTGGCGTTGCCGCCACTCGTCAGCGAGGTGGTGATCGCCAGCGGCCCGGTCGCGCTCAGCGTCGCGATGCCGGTGGCGCTGCCGGTGCCCAGCGTCAGCGGGCCGGCGCTGGCGGTCAGCGTCAGCGCGCCGATCGAGGCACTGTTCGCCACGTCCACCGTGCGGCCGGTGCCGGTCACGCCGGCGCCGTTGAAGGTTCCCAGGCGCAGCACATTGCCCGCGCTGGCGCTTGCCGCGCCGCTCGCGATCAGGCTCGTACCCGTCACGTCGCCGACCGTAGCGGTGACGCTCGCAATGCCGCCCGACGACAGGGTGGTCAGCGCGACCGAGCCGGCGGCGCGAATTGTCGCATTGCCGCCCGCGATGCCGGTGGGCAGCGTCACATCGCCGCCCGTCGCGGTCACGTCCAGCGTGGTGTGCGACTCGGCGCGAGTGACGTCCGCCGACAGACCCTGCGCAATGATGGCGCCGTTGGTGCTGGTGACTGTGCCCGCGACGATCCCCTGGCTGGCGAGCAGCGACACATTGCCCCCTGCGCCCAGCGAGGTGATCACCCTCAGCGGACCGCCATCGGCCTGCAGTGCGGCCGTGCCCGTCGCTGTCCCGGTGGTGAGCGTCACCGGCCCGGCGGTGGAACGAACGACCAGATTGCCGTTGGTCGCATTGGCCTGGCGAACGGCGACGCTCTGCCCGGTGACGCTGACGGCCGTGCCAGTGATGGCATCGATGGCCGTCGCACCACCCGCAGTCGTGGTCGCCTGTCCGCCCGCGCTGAGCGTAGTGACGTCGAGCGTGGTGCTCGCCGCCAGCGTTGCCGCGCCTGCCGCCGTGCCCGTGACGAGGCGCAGCGGACCCGCCGACGCGGTTAGGCCAAGCGTCGATCCGGACGTCGTGTTGGTGATGTCGACGCTGGCGCCGGTCACCGCTACGCTGCTGCCGTCGAACGTCCCGGCCTGCGCCAGTCCGCTGGCGGTCAGCGCGGCCGCGCCGGTGGCAACCGCCGTACCGACGATCGCGTCGCCGCCGGCGGCGGCGATCGTGACGCTGCCGCCGATCGGCGTCGCGAGCGTACCCAAGGTACCGATCGTCGCCGCGCCTTTGGCCACGACGCTCGCGTTGCCGCCAGCGAAGCCGGTGCCGAGGATCACGTCACCCGAAATCGACTCCAGTGCCAGCGTCGTGCCTGCGTTCACGCGATCCACGTTGATCACGCCCGTCGCGGTCGCGGCAAAGGCGGCGCCGGCATCGACGGTGCCGTTGACCCGCAGCGCGCCGACGCTCGATCCCACCTGCTGGCCGATCAGGACGGCGCCCGATGTCGCGACCGCGGTTCCGGTCGTCGTGGTGCCGAGCGTCACCTGCCCCCCGCGCGCGATCGTCAGCGACGCAGCGCGGGCGGCGATTGTCCCGATCTTGTCGGTGATCGCAATGGACTTGTCCGGCGCCGCGTTCAACGTCACCGCCCCGGTGCCGAGCACGGCCGTGCCGGCGATGCCGCTGGCGGAGGTAACGGTCTTTGCGCCGTTCGCCGTCAGCGTGCCGAACGCCACGTCGGCTGGCGGCACGCTCGTCGTCACCTCCGTGACGATGCCGATGGTGCCGGTGCCGCTCGCCGTGACATCACGCAGGGTGGTCGCGCCCGCCGTGCGGGTGGCCACGCTGCCGCCGGCGATGTTGCCGTTGACGGTCAGCGCACCGGAACGCGTGGTCTGCCCAACGGCGACCCCGTTAACGGCGTTGATCGCCGTGGCCGGTCCGCCGGTGCTGCCGACGGTCACCTGGTTGCCGCCTTCGACGGTGAACGAGGCCACCGGCGCGGTCGCCCCGACCGTGCCCGTCAGCGTGATCGCGTCGGCCTGGGCGGCGGTCAATGAAACCGCACCGGTGCCGTCGATCGAGCCGCCGGCAATGCCCGCGAGCGGTTGCCCGGGAACGCCGGCGGCCGCCGTCAGCGTCTTGGCCCCGTTGCCGGTCAGGCTGTCGAAGGTGATCTGCAGGTCCCCGGCGGTCGCTGCCGTGCCGGCTGTGGTGATGGTCACCGCACCGGGCGAGATCACGGTGCCCAGCGCCGTTGCACCGGTCGACCCGGCATATTTCGTCGTCGTCGAGGTGAAGCTGCCGGTGGAGATCGTGCCGTTGATCGTCAGCCCGCCGGTCAGGTCCTGCCCCGGCGCAGCCTGCCCGATCCGGGTGGCGCCGGCGACCGCGACGCTGGTGCCGGTCATGCCCGCCACACCCAATGTGACCTGCTGGCCGCCGAAGATCGTCAGCGATCCCACCGGAGCAAGCGCGCCGATGCGATCGACCTGGATCACGTGAGTCGTTCCACCGCTCAGTTCGACGGGGCCGAGGCTTTCGATCTGATCGCCGATGATCGAGCCGTCGGCGTAGACGGTCACGAAGGCAGGCGCCTCCAGATAGCCGAAGCGGGTGAGGTTGGAGCCGATGTCGAGGCCGCCGGCCGGCGTAAGTCGGCCTGCGCGAAGGTCGAAAATGTCCACCTCGAACGCGGAGGAATCCCAGGTGTCGCCGATCTCGCCAAAGCCGTTGAGTGTCAGCTTCGCGCCGGTCGTGTTGGCATTCAGCGTCGCATCGCCGACGACGCGCAGGTTGAACAGCGCGTCGCTGGCGCCGATCGTGATGCTGCCCGTGGTCGCGGTCGCGGTCAGGCTGGCGACGCCCGGCCCGCCATCGGCGCCGATCTGCGTCACGGTGATCGATCGGCCGGCGTCAAGCGTCACGGCTCCGCCGCTGGACAGCGTAGAGGTAGCCGAGACGAGCGCATTGACGTCGATGTCGCGGAATGCGGTGAGGGTCTTCGTGTCCGTGCCCTGCAAGGCGGTGAACAGAATGTCGCCGTCGGATGCGGTGACACCGCCCGCGCCGGTCGTGGTCAACGCGATCGGCCCCGTCGCGCTCACCGTTTCCAGCCGCGTGGTGCCGGCGGTGGTCGAGATCAGCGAGCCGGTGGCGAGCGGGCCGTTGAACGTCAGGACATTCGTCACCAGGCCAGGCGCCTGCCCGATGCTGGTCGTGCCCGTCACGTTGCTGGTGACACCCGTCTGCCCCAGCGACACCAGATTGCCGCCATTAACCGTGAGCGAGGTGACCGCAGCGGTCGCGCCGATCGCGCCCACCGTCACGTTCTGTCCGGCCGCGGCGTCGATCACCACGGTGCCCGCATCGACGGAGCCGCCTGCGACGGGTCCGCCCGACCGGATCGTCTTGTCGCCCGTCCCGCCGAGCGTTCCGTAGGACAGGCCACCCGTGCCCGCGTTCAGCGTCAGCGAGCCCGCGAGCGTCGTGTCGTCGATATCGACCCGGATGCCGTTGACCGTCACGCCCGCCGTGCTGGAGCCCAGATTGCCGATCGTGCCGTTGACCGTCGTGACGGTGGTGCCGGTTTCGGGCGGGCCGGCGTTGAGCGCGCCGAGCACGAGCGTGCCCCCCGTCGTCACCGCGTTGACGCCAGTCGTGCCCGAACCGATCGTCAGCGCCGCGCCGGTGGTGGTGATCATGTTGGTCCCGCCGGCGGTTCCCAACACCAGGTTGCCGGTCGTGATCGCGCCCGTACGCGCGACGGCGTTCGGCGTCAGCGCGCCTGCGGCGATCTGCTGACCGACAGTATTGGCGAGAAGGTCGCCCAGGACGAACGCACCATTGGCCGTGGCGGTACGGAAGACGATCGCCTGCGTCGCGTCGGCCGCGGTCAGCCCGCCCGCACCGATCGTCGTGCCGCCCAGCGCCAGTCCCGCCGTGCCGGCACCGCCGATCGCAATGTCGCCGGTGTCGCTTGTCAGTCGCAGGCCAGCGCCGCCGACGATATCGCCGCCGGTAGCGGTCACGGTCACGGTTGTGCCTGCGGCCTGCAGCGCGCTGCCGCCCAGCACCACCCCGCCGACCACCCCGGCCGTACCGGCTGATACCTGATAGGCACTCCCCGCCTGGACATTGCCGTTGACCGTCGCCAGCCCGGCAGCAGTCGTCGCCGCGCCGACGGTGAACGTGGTGCCGGAGCTGCTTCCGATTCCGCTGCCGGAGATCGTCGCGTTGCGGCCGCCCTGGATCGATACGCTGGTGCCCGCGATGTCGTTCAGCGTTCCCGCGTCCCGACCTGCCGAGACCGCGACCGAGCTACCGGCATCGTTGATGGCGGTGCCTGCGTCGTTGCCGGCATCGACATCGATGAAGGTGCCGGCGGTGTTGCTCGCCGTGAACGCGTTCCCCCCGGCGGTGACGCCGACGAAGGTTCCCGCATTGTTGTTGGCGGTCGTCGCGTCGCGCGTCGCGTCGATCGCGACGAAGGTTCCAGCATCGCTGTCGCCGGTCGACGAATCCCGGCCCGCGTCGACGGTGATGGAGGCGGCCGCCGTGAGATCGCCGGTGGTGACGTCCAGGACGTTGGCGATCGCGCCGACGCTGGCGTCGCTGGCGACCGTCGCCGTCAGCGCCCGCGTCGTCACGCTGCCTGCCGTGGAGAGCAGGGCGATACTGCCCGTGCCTGCCGCGGCGCCATCGGCCGTGATCGCGCCGGTGACGTTCGTGTCGCCGCTGGTGCGGGAGGCGAAGCTCCCGGTCAGCGTCCCGCCGTTCAGGTCGAGCGAACCCGAGGCAGTGGTCTGGCCGATGCTGGTCGCACCGGTGACGAACACGTTGGTGGCGACGCTGCCCACCGGACCAAGCCGCACCGCGCTGCCGCCGTCGATCGTCAAGGCGCCGACGCGGACGGCCGCCGTGCCGATCGAGTCGACGGCGATCGCCCCTCCGGCAGCGGCACGCAGCGTCGCTGCGCCGGAGCCGAGGATCGCGTCGCCGTCGATCAGCCCCCCCGACGTGATCGTCTTGTTGCCGCTGTCGTCCAGCGTGGCGAACGTCGCGCCGCCCGTACCCGCGTTGATCAGCAGGTCGCCGGCGAGCGTGCTGTTCGCGATGGTCACGGCCCCGGCCAGCCCCGCCCCCGGGATGGTCGGATCGACGCCGGGCACGGGCGCGCCGCCATACCCGTTCAACGTCACGCCGCCAGTGGCGCCCGTCAGGTTCGATATCGCACCGCTGACGAAAACACCGCCCCCTGCGTTCAGCGTCAGCGCGGGTGCGCCGTTGCCCACGGTCAGCGCACGTGCGGAGATCGCGCCGTCCGAAGAGATGGTGTTGACGCCGCGCAGCGTCAGGTCGCGGACGGTGATCGCGCTGACCCTGTCCACGTCGCCAAAGCCCCCGCCAGCGATCGACTGGCGCAGCGTGGCTGCCGACACGTCGCCGAGGACGAAGCTGTCGGTGGTGTTCGCCGATCCGAAGGTGATGCGACCATTGCCGTCGCCGCTCGCCTGGAGCAGCGTGCCGGTCAGATCGATGTTGCCCGTCGTGGGGCCGCCGGCGATCAGCTCGCCGGTGGTGGCGTTGTTGCGGTTGCTGAGCAGCGTCAGCCCGCTGCGCCCCAGCAGCGCTCCCGCCGCGCCGGCTCCCCCGGTCGCGGCGACGAGGATGCCGGCGCCTGCCTGCTGGACGACGGCGGCTCCGGCTGCGTCGCCCAGCGTCAGTGTCGCGCCGCTCGCCTGATAGTTGCGCGCCGCGGTGACGCCGCCGGAGACGGTCGCCGCGCCGACTGCGGTCACCAGGAAGTCTGCGGTAATTGCCGCGTCGACGGTCGATCCGCCGACGATGTTCAGTGCGCGACCCGCAGCCAGATCGACGCGGTTGTTGCCGTTGAACAGTCCCCCGCTCAGATCGCGCGCCGCGCTGACGATGATGTTTGCACCGGTCGTCTGCGTCGCCACGGTGCCGTTGAACACGACATCGCCCAGCGCGGCGCTGGTTGTCGCGGCATCGATGGATCCGGTCCGCGCCGTGACGGCAGCAAATTGCGATCCGCCGACGGAATCGGAGATCAGCGCGCCGACATCGGTCGCGCCTGTGACAATCAGCGACGTGACGGGCTGGACGGAGCCGAAGGTCGCGACGCTGGTGACGTTGAGCGACGTCGCCGTCACCTCGTCGCCGCGCTCGACGGTGAGCAGCGCCAGCGGGCCTGTCGCCCCCACCGTACCCAGCGCCACATCGCCGGCTGTATCGACGATCAGCCCGCGTGGCCCGTCGACCGAGGTGAAGGTGACGTTGCCGGCGCCTGCTGCGACGGTCGTATCGCCCGCGCCGCTCAGCGTCGTCGCGCCATAGGTCTGCGCGCCGGTGGTGGTGACGCTGGGTGCCTTGATGTCGGTGGCGACGCCGGTCGCGGTGATGCTGGTGAGCGCGTTGCCTGCGCCGACCGCGCCGGTGAAGGTCAACGTGCCCGGCGTCACCACCGTCAGCGCCTGAGTTCCGTCCAGCGTCGAGCCGAAGGTGATGCCACGAACGGGCGCGACGGGCGTTCCCCCGCTGGTCAGCGTCACGTCGGCGGCGAGTGTCGTTGCATCGCTGTAGGTCTGGGTGCCGGTGGTGTTGACGTTGGCGGCAATGCTGGTCGTTCCGCCTGTGCTGCTGTCGACCAGCAGATTGCGTACGCCCGTGATGCCGGCCCCGATCGTCGCCGTACCTACCAGATCGAGCGTTAGATCGTTGCCGCCACCGATCAGCCCGGTGCCCAGGTTGAGCGTGCCTGCGGTCGTGATCGTCAGCGTAGTAAGGGGCGCGCCCAGCGTGACCCCGCCATTATAGCTCTGGCTGCCCGAGGTCGTCACCGCGCCGCCGTTCAGCCGCACGCCTCCGCCGCCGTTCGACGTATAAGAGGTGAACGGCGTGCCAGTGGTGCCGACCGGACCACCAAAGGTCGTCAGGCCCGCCGCGCTGGTGATGAGCGTGCCCGCGCCGTTGACCGCGCCGCCGAAATTGATCTTGCTTTCGCTTCCCGGCACGATGCCGGTGCCCGTGACGCTCACGTTGGTGGTGGCGGTCACCGCGCCGAGGTTGGTGTCGCCCGTCACCGTCGAGGTAAGGTTTGCCGCCGCAGTCGAGCCGTTCACGGTCAACGCGCCCGCTGGCGTCGTACCGCCGACCAGCACGTCTCCCGCGGCGTTGATGCCGACCGTGGTGGTGACCGGCGTGCCGATCGTGATCGCGCTGCCGCCGTCGATCGTGAGGATGGCGACCTGCGCCGTGCCGCCGATGCCGCCGGTGACGCCGATCGCACCGGTGGTGTTCGTCTTCGTCAGCGTGACGCTACCCAGGCCGTCTATGGACGTGCCGCTGATCGCGCCAGCCGAGTTGACCGTCTTCGCGCCTGTTCCGGCCAAGGTCGTGAAGCTCGCGCCGCCGCTGTCGGCGTTGAGCGTCAAGGCACCGGGACGATCCGATGCCTGGATTGACACGGCGCTTCCGACGGCAGTCGCGTTCAGTGTCAGCGCGCTCGTATCGCCCGCGACGTTGCCCAGCGTGCCGATCGCCGTCAGCCCGGCCGCCCCCGACACCGTCAGCGTGCCTGCGGTGTTGATGGTCGAAGCCGAGGTCAAGGCCGTCGTCCCGGTCGCCGCCTGCGTCAGGGTCGTAGCCGCGGTTCCCAGCTCGATCGACGCCCCGGTCACCGTGTAATCGCCACCGGCGGTGACCGCGTTCGCAACCGTCGCCGCGCCGGCGCCCGGGGCGCCAATGTTGACGTTGCTCCCCGCCGAGACTCCCCCTGCGACGGTCATCGCGCCGGTGGTGGCGCTGCCGACCGTGACGGTGCCGCCCGCCGCGATCGCGCCTGTGTTGATCGCACCCGCGACCGCATCGATGCGCACCACGCCCGCCGTGGCTGCCGCCTGGGTCAACGCAATGTTCCCGACGGTCGCGCCCGCTACGGTGCCGGTGCCGCCATTGGCGGTCCCCGTACTGAGCACATCGCTGCCCAATGTCTGGCTGAGACCACCGCCAGAAAGTACGACGACACCGTTCGCGCCCACCGTCGCATTCGTCGCCGTCGCGCTCAGATTGAGCAGCGCCGTGACGCCGTCCTGCGGCTTGAGCAACGCGTACACGCTGTCGCCGATGATCGCGCCCGCCACCGAGCCGCCGAGCGTCGTGCCGGCATTGATCGTGATCGACAACGGCCCGCCCGGCGAAGTCGTGACGGTCGCGTCGGTCGCCAGCACGAACGCGGCCTTGCCCGCACCGACATCGCCATTTGTGGTGAGATCGATCTGCGGTGCGATCAGCGCCAGCGTGCCGCCAGCCGTGTTGATCGACACCGGCGAGGCGGTGGTGCCGCCGGTGATCGGCGTGGTCGACCCCAGTCCCTGGAACCGGACGGTGTTGCCGGTCAGAAAGTCGTTGTCGTCGGTGATGTTGAGCGTGCTCGCCACCAGTCCGCCGACGTTCATGGTCGCGCCGTCGCCAAAGGCGATGCCGTTGGTGTTGATCAGCCACACCGACAGGCCGCTCGGCCCGGTCATGGTGCCGGCCAATTGCGACACATCGCCGGTGCTGACCCGGTTCAGGATGGTGGCGGAGCCTCCGCTGGAGTTGGTGAAGCTGACCGTCGAAGTGGAGCCGATATCGAACGTGCCCCAGTTCACGAGCGCCTTGGTCGAGCCGACATCGACACCCAGATTGGTGGTGACGCCGATCACCGCTGCGGGCGCCAGCGTCGGCGTGCCCAACGCCGCCTGATCGCTGAACGTCACCGTGCCGCTCTGCACGATCGGCAGGACGGGCGTGTTCGTCTCCTGCGCCACCACCGGCGAGGCGAAGACCCCCAGCGTCGCCCCCAGCGCGGAGGTAATCGCCAGGCGGCGGCGGAGCGTGGTGGCGGTACGGGTCATGGGCTTACTCTCCCGGTATTCTTACAGCGTCAGCGAGCGCGGGCGTCGAACTTGGCGGTCAGCGAGACCAGCACGCGATCGGGTGGCGGCGCCGCATCGATCGACAGGGCGCGGTCGCGCGGGTGGGCGTACATCACTTCCAGCTGGACCTGATTGGCGACCTGCATCCGCAGCCCCGCACCATAGGAGCGCAGGTTGCGATCCACCTCCGTCGCGTTGCGATCGAGGTTGGTCAGCCACACCGAGTCGTAGAAGCCGAACAGCTGCGCCGAGACGTAGGAGGTCTTGAGCGGCAGCTGCACGCCCAGCTCGCCCCTGATGCCGATCGCGCGATCGCCGCTGTTGGCGCCTGGATCATAGCCCCGGCCGATGGTCAGGTTGCCGAGGCTGAACTCCTCGAAATTCAACAGCGGCTGGTCGGTATATTGACCCCGCGCCGAGCCGGAGATCGAGAAGATGCGGTTGAGCGCGATCGTCGCATCGGCGTCGAAGCGCACCAGGGTGGCACGGCTGTTGCCGTTGACGCGGCTGGGCAGCGCGCCCGTGCCGGCGAACAGCCCGACGGGCGTCGCGTCAAAGATGTTCAGCCCCTTGCGCAGCTCGATGCCGCCGCGCAGCTGATAGAAGATCGAGCCGTCGTCGCGCCGCCCGGCCACATCGCCCGACAGCCGCGTGAACAGGACGCGCAGCTTGTCGAGGTTGAGCGGCACAGCCGCGCCCGTGCCGGTCGACACGGTGGTCTCCTGATCGACATAGTCGAAGCCGAACCCGACCCGCAGGTTCTGGTTGAGCGACCGCTTGATCGGCGCGACCAGGTCGAAGCCGGCGATCAGCGTCTCCGTCTCGAGCACCAGTGCGCCCAGATCCGGCTTGGACCAGGCATAGATGATGCGCGGTCCGAACGATACGCCCTGCAGCCCGAGGCCGAAGGTATGGCCCGCCTGAACGATCTTCTGTTCGTCGAAGTCGACCGTGGAGGACGCACCCAGATAGGTCACGTCCTGCATGCCAGTCAGCCCGTACAGCTCGCCGCGTACATAGACGACCTCGCGCCCCAGTGCGCGGCTGTTATAGTTCTGCGCGTTGGCCAGCAGGGCGAACGGGCGGTAGGTGATCAGCAGGTCGCCGATCACGTCGCCGGGCTGCGTACCCGCCGGCCGCAACGACAACTGCACGTCCAGCCCCGGCACGTCGCCCGCGAGCAGCAGCGCCCGTTCCGCGTCGCGCTCGTTGAGTGGATCGAGCGAGCGCAGCTCGTCGAGGCGGGCTTCCAGCGCGGCGCGGTACGGACCCGGCGTGCCCCGGACACGGACCTCGGTGATGCGGGCGGTGACAACCTGCAGCTGCAGCTCGCCGCCGTCGATGCTCTGCGCCGGGATCTGAACGGACGCGACCCAGCCGTCGCGGCGTAGCGCCGCGTTGGCCTGGTCGCGGATGTCGCACACCACGCGGATCGGCTGATCGCCGGTAGGGGTGGTCACGTCAGCCAGCGTTTCGGCGATCGACGGCTGCAATGGGCTGCCGTCCGGCCGGTTGAAGCGCACCGCGTTCAGCTGCAACCGAACTGGCGAGCCCTCGAACGGACATGCCGCCTGCGCCAGTGCTGCGCGCGAATCGACGTTGGCCGTCGCCCCGGGTGGGCGCGTAGCTGGCGTTGGCGGCGTGATTTCTTCACGCGAGGGCAGCGGCTGCCCTTGCGGCGTGACCGTCTGCGCGGCGGCCATGGTCGGCCACACCGACGCGAGCGTCAGCGATCCAACGAGACCAAGGCGCAATTGCCTGCTCATGGTATTCCCCCTGTGTCGACAACGTCGTCCCGGCCCGTCCCCTGGCCGCTCGTGACGTCGTTGCCCCGACCCTGTTCTAGCGAGTCTCCCCGCTGGTGTGATTGGTAGGCTTGTACGGCTCGCGTAGTCAAACCCGTCCGTAGGCTGGTCGTCACCATATGCAGGCAGCCCGCAGCGACATTCGTCTCGTGCGGGACTGGACATGGCGCCAGCGGCATCGGCCACTTGGCCTAGGCGCGGCGGGACACGAAAAGCGGCTGGTTGAGGACGCCGACGCATGGCAGGGCTAGTTTCATGCCCGACCTTGCCGTGCTGTTCGAACATCCCGAGTGGTTCCGCCCGCTCTTCGCCGCGCTCGATCGGCGCGGCATCGACTACGTGCCGTTGCGGCCGGACGGCGACTGGGATCCTGCCGGTCGCGCACCACCCTCTCGCGTCGTGTTGAACCGCATCGCGATGTCGAGCTTCCTACGCAGCGACGAACACCCGATATTTCACACAATGGCGCTGCTCGATCATTGGCAGGGCACCGGCGCGCGCGTGGTCAACGGCGCTGACGTGCTGGCGATCGACGCATCCAAGGCACGCCAGCTGTCGCTGATCGCCGGCCTGGGCCTTGCCATCCCCGCGACCCGCGTCGTCCATCGCGCCGCCGACGTGCCGAGGGCGGCGGAACAGGTCGGCTTTCCGCTGGTCGTCAAGGCCAACATCGGCGGCTCCGGCGCGGGCATCACGCGCTTCGACAACATGGCCGAGCTGCGCTGGGCGGTCGAGGCGCGCGAACTGCCGACCAGCGTCGACGGCGTGCTGCTCGTGCAAGACTTCGTGCCTGTTCGCGATGGCGCGATCACCCGCATCGAGACGCTGGACCGCCGCTTCCTCTACGCGATCGAGGTTGCGGGCGGCGGCGCGTTCGACCTCTGTCCGGCCGACGCCTGCGTCGAGGGTTCCGGTATCTCGATGCGCGCCGTGCAACCCGCGCCGGTGATGGTCGAAGCCGCCGAGGCGATCGCGCGGGCGATGAACCTGGACGTCGGCGGGGTCGAGGTGATGATCGACGACCGCGACGGCGTGGCCCGCTTCTACGACATCAACGCCTTGTCCAACTTCGTGGCGAAGCCGCTGGACGTGCTCGGCTGGGACCCGCACGACCGGCTGGTCGATTACCTCGTCACCGAAATCGAGAAGGCCCGCTGATGCGCTTCGGATATTGGATGCCCGTCTTCGGTGGCTGGCTGCGCAACGTTCCCGACGAGGGCATGGAGGCGACGTGGGACTATGCCAAGCGGATCGCGCAGGCGTCCGAACGCTGGGGCTATGACCTCAGCCTGATCGCCGAGCTCAACCTCAACGACATCAAGGGTGTCGAGCAGCCGGCGCTCGACGCGTGGAGCACCGCGGCCGCGCTCGCTGCCGTGACCGAGACACTGGAGCTGATGGTCGCGGTTCGCCCCAACTTCCACCACCCGGCGCTGTTCGCCAAGGCGGCGGCGAACATCGACCGCATCGCCGGCGGCCGACTGGCGCTCAACGTCGTCAGCTCCTGGTGGGCGGACGAGGCGAAGCAATACGGCCTGCAGTTCGATCAGCACGACGACCGCTACGCACGCACGTCCGAATGGCTGGACGTGGTCGATGGGCTGTGGACGCAGGAGCGGTTCAGCTTCGACGGGCGGTTTTACCAGACGCAGGACGCGATCTGTTCGCCCAAACCCGCCAAGCGCCCGACCGTCTATGCCGGCGGCGAGAGCGACAAGGCCAAGGCGATGATCGTCGCGCAGTGCGACGCCTATGTCATGCACGGCGATCCCGCCGAGGCGATCGCGCCCAAGATCGCGGACATGGCGGCGCAGCGCGAGGCGGCGGGCGGGCCGCCGATGCAGTACGGCATGGCCGCCTATGCGATCGTCCGCGACTCCGAGGCCGAGGCGAAGCGCGAGCTGGAACGGATCACCACGGTCGACGTGCTCCCCGCCGGCTACGCCAACTTCGATCAGTGGCTGTCGGGCACGCAGCTGGAACGCGAGCTGAAGGTGCAGGAGTACAGCGTCTCGAACCGCGGCCTGCGCCCCAACCTGGTCGGCACGCCCGAGCAGCTGAAGGAACGTATTGCGGAATACGAGGCAGCGGGTCTGGACCTGCTCCTGCTGCAGATGAGTCCGCAGCTGGAGGAAATGGAGCGGTTCTCCGCGCAGGTCATGCACTAGGTCTGG
The DNA here is from genome assembly GCF_028292945.1 of Sphingomonas bacterium. Classification (GTDB taxonomy): domain Bacteria; phylum Pseudomonadota; class Alphaproteobacteria; order Sphingomonadales; family Sphingomonadaceae; genus Sphingomonas. The sequence goes on from NZ_JAQGLJ010000063.1 coordinate 29,303, forward strand.
CGTAGGGCATCGTCTTCCGCGCCCCCTTCCTCCCCGGCTGAAACCAGGGCCCCGTCGGCCGCGCCGGCGACCGGGCACCACGCGCTGGTCCCCGGCTCTTAGCTGGGTCGCGGCCTCCGCCGGGAACCGACGATTGCCGGCACTTGTACACTTCGCTTCTTGCGCGGCGGTGACCTACCGGCGCATAACACCTTCGAACACGCAGGAGCAGCGCGATGGGCATCTTCGATTTCCTGTCCAAGCAGATGGTCGACGTCATCGACTGGACGGAGCAGCCGGGTGATCTGGCGCTGCGCTATCCAATGGCCGACCGGGAGATCCAGAACGGCGCGCAGCTGACGGTGCGCGACGGGCAGCTGGCGTTGTTCTACGACGAGGGGCGCGTTGCGGACTCGTTTCGTCCGGGCATGCACACGCTCGACACCGCCAACCTGCCGATGCTGACGTCGCTGCGCAGTTGGCAGACGGGCTTCAAGTCGCCGTACAAGGCCGACGTCTATTACTTCACGACGAAGGAGCAGACGGGGTTGAAATGGGGCACTCCCCAGCCGATCACCGTCCGCGACAAGGAGTTCGGGCCGCTGCGCATCCGCGCGTTCGGCACCTATTCGTTCCGCGTTGATGACGTCGCGGTGTTCGCCGCCAAGCTGATGGGCACGCTGGAGCGGCTGACGGTCCATGACGTCGAACCACAGCTGAAATCGGTGATCAACACCGCCATTGCGTCCTCGCTGGGTAAGGGCGAGGTCGCATTCCTCGACATTGCGGGCGATCAGCAGGCGATGGGCGAACGACTGCTCGCGAGCGTCGCCCCCGCGTTCGAGCAATGGGGGCTGAAGTGCACGACCTTCTATGTCGAAAGCGTGTCGCTGCCGGAGAACGTGCAGGAATATCTCGACAAGGCCAGCTCGATGCGCGTCGTCGGCGACCTGAACCAGTACACCCGCTTCCAGACCGCCGATTCGATCGACGAGGCGGCTGCGGCGAGCGGCGGCATGGCTGGCATGGGCGCCGGCATGGCGATCGGTCAAACCATGGGGGCGCAGATGGCAGGCGCGGCCGCTGCGCCCCAGGCGGCGCTGACCGCCGCCCCGGTCTCCAGTGAGGATGCGTTCGCGCAGATCGAGAAGCTGCACAAGCTGTTGACGATGGGTGCGATCACGCAAGGAGAGTTCGACATCAAAAAGGCGGCGTGGCTGGACAAGATGGGCTGATGCTCGACACCAACTGTCCTAATTGCGGCGCGGCGCTGAGCTTTCGCTCTGCCAATCTGGCGGTGAAGGTCTGCGACTCGTGCCGTTCGGTCGTGGTGCGCGACGGGGCGACGCTGGCGTTGGCCGGCAAGGTCGCCGAAGTGCCGGAGGACGTCAGTCCCCTTCAGCTCGGCGTGCGCGGGCGCGACGGGGAGCAGGGGTTCGAAATCGTCGGCCGCGTCCGCTGGCGCTGGGCGGACGGCGCGTGGAACGAGTGGTGCGTGATGTTCGGCGACGGCAGCTATGGGTGGCTGAGTGAGGCGTCCGGGCGTTTCATGCTGTTGCGCGAGGTCGAGGCTTCGGTGTTCGACGGCCAGGCGGTGGCGCGGCTCGCGGGCGGCATGCTGGTCGAGCCGGGCATGACCGCGACGATCGCCGGGCTCGATTACGTGGTCAACGACGTCCAGCCGGTCGACTGCGTTGGTTCGGAGGGCGAGATCCCCTTCCCCACGCCGATCGGCACGGTGGCGATCTCCATCGACCTGATGCGCCCCGATGGCCGCGCCGCGTCGCTGCAGAACGACGGCGGCGTCGTGTCGGCGTATGCGGGACGATATGTGACACTGGCGGAGATCGCGGCGACCGGTCTGCGCGATTTCGACGGCTGGCCCAAGCCGAAGTTCGCGGCTTGAGAAGGATGCACACCAGGGCCGGCGGAGGTGGCCGTGGCTGACACCCTCACGAAAGAGCGCCCCTCCTCCACCGTGCAGGCGCTGAACTGCCCGAATTGCGGCGGCACCATCGCGTTGCGCGCGGCGGGCAACACGGTCAGCATCGTCTGCGAGCATTGCGGCTCGACGCTCGACGCGACCCGTCCCGATCTTCAGCTCATCGCGCAGGCCGATGTCGCGATGCGGCGGCCGGAGATCGCGCTGGGCACGCGCGGCACGCTGGCGGGTGTGGCGTGGGAGGTCGTGGGGTATCAGGAACGCACCGACGGGGAGGTCGCGTGGGGCGAGTACCTGCTGTTCAACCCTTACGAGGGCTACGCCTTCCTGACCGATGATGGCCGTCGCTTCAGCCTTGGCCGGCTGCTCGCCGCCATGCCCGATCATTCCGGTGCCGGGCTGACGCTGGATGGACGCGAGTTCAAGCATTTCGGCACGACCTATCCCGTGCGCGTCGTCTTCGTCGTCGGCGAGTTCTACTGGCGCGTCGCGGTCGGCGAGACCGTCAACGAGACCGACTTCGTCCGCTCCGGCACCATGCTCGCGTGCGAGGAAAGCGGGCGCGAACGCACCTGGACCGCGCTGGAGATGCAGGACTGGGGCGTCGCCGAGCGCGCCTTTGGGCTCGAACCGCGCGTGAAAAGCTATCGCGGCACGCCCGCTCCGCACGAGCCCTCGCCCTATCGCAAGGCCATGCGCGACGCGCTGCTGATCGGCGCGCTGGCGCTCGCCGCCTGCCTCGTCATCGCGATCGGCACCGGCGGCTCGTCGCGGATCCTGCAGCGCCAGTTGTTGATCCCCCAGGACGGCCCGCCGCAGACCGCGGTGCTTGGCCCGATCGAGATACCGTCGGCGCGAGAACGGGTGCGCGTACGAGGCGCCTCCTTCGCGCTCGACAATCAGTGGCTTGATCTGGATTATTCGCTCGTCAACCGCCGGACGCAGCAGGCTTATGCAGCCACTGCGGTTGCCGAAACGTATCGCGGCCGCGACTCGGACGGGGCGTGGAGCGAGGGCGACCCATCGCCCGACACCGGCTTCGCCGCCATTCCGCGCGGCACCTATGACCTGGTCGTCGAGGCCAAGGCCAACAAGTGGATCGACCCCGCGGCGCCCGCACCCGTCACCGGCATCTTCGGTACGGCGGAGCCGGTCGCCCCGCTAGGCGACCGGGTGCCCGTCACCGTTACCGTGGATCGCGGCGGCGGCTTCGCGGGACCGTTCTTCCTGGCGCTGCTGGCGTTGCTGATCTGGCCGCTGATCGCGTGGGGACGTCACGCGAGCTTCGAACACCGCCGCATGGCGCCGGTGATGCACGCCGGCAGCGACGATGAGGATGACGACGAATGAGCCGTTCGGGACTGATCTTCGCACTGTTCTGCCTGGGCGTTGTCGCGCTCTACTTCCTCGCCGCGCGCAGCGGCTACTCGCCCTTCGCGCGCGCGGGCAGTGGCGTCGGCGGCGGCGGGGGCTTCTTCTACGCCGGCGGGGGTCGCGCCGGTCCGCAGCACAAATAGGGGATTTGAGATGCTTTACACGCTTGCCGCGGCCACCACCGGGGTCACCACCACCGGGCTGCTGTCCGCCAACGTCCTGCTGGCGACGGTCGTCTATGCCGGCGTCGGCATCGCCATCCTGGCCGTCGGCTTTTGGGTGTGGGACAAGATCGCGCCCGCCGACCTGTGGGGCGAAATCTGCCGCGGCAACCAGGCGATCGCGATCCTCGCCGCGGGCATGGCGATCGCCATCGCATTGATCATCTCGGCCGCGATACAGGGGTAGCATGACCCAACGATCGCTATGTGCGGCCCTCTCCCGCTCTCGGGGGAGAGGAATGAGACTTAGTGACTGCGCCAGCAGGCACTTAGTCGCAGCGGTGAGAGTCTTCTTCTGGGTCGGCGAAGAAGAAGACAGGCCCTCACCTCCCACCGCGTCGCGTTGGGCCCCTCCTCTCCCGCGCGGGCGGGAGAGGGCTGCCTGCTGCACGTGACGACGCCCACAGGCCCCGCTATCGAAACCCGCACCGGCTGGGCGCTCCTGCTCTCGGCCTTCGTCGTCGCCACCTGCGGGCTGGTGTACGAACTGCTCGCGGGCACGCTCGCCTCCTATCTGCTCGGCGACAGCGTCACGCAGTTCTCGACCGTGATCGGCACCTACCTGTTCGCGATGGGGATCGGTTCGTGGTGCTCGCGTTACGTCCGACGCGACGAACTGCGCGTGTTCGTCCGCGTCGAGGTGCTGATCGCCGCGATCGGCGGCGCGTCGGCGGCGGTGCTGTTCCTGCTGTTCGACCGCGTCGATGATTTCCGGCTGCCACTCTACGGCCTGGTGCTCGTCATCGGCGCGCTGGTCGGCCTCGAAATCCCCCTGCTGATGCGCATTCTCGAAGGTCGGCTGGAGTTCGGCGACCTCGTCGCAAAGGTGCTGACCTTTGATTATATCGGCGCGCTGGCGGCGTCGCTGCTCTTCCCGCTGCTGCTCGTGCCGCATCTGGGGCTGATCCGCACCGGCTTCCTGTTCGGCTTCTTCAACGTCGCGGTTGCGATTGCGCTGATCCTGATGCTGCCCGACAAGCGCTTGCGCGGCGAGCTGTGGGCCGCGATCCTGGTCAGTGCCGCGCTGATCGCCGGCTTCTTCGGTGCAGAGCGCGTCGAGCGCGCGGCCGAGGTGGCGGCCTATGGCGACACCATCCTCTATGCGAAATCCACCCCGTACCAGCGCATCGTCCTGACCAAACGCGCCGACGATCTTCGCCTGTACCTCAACGGCAACCTGCAATTCTCCAGCCGCGACGAGTATCGCTACCACGAGGCGCTGGTGCACCCCGCGCTCAGCCGGGTCGCAAATCCTCGCGACGTTCTCGTGCTCGGCGGCGGTGACGGATTGGCGGTGCGCGAAGTGCTGCGCCACCAGCAGGTCAGTTCGGTGACGCTGGTCGATCTCGACCCGGCGATGACCCAGCTGTTCACCGCGTCCGGCATGTTGAGCAGCCTCAACGGCGAAGCGCTGTCCTCGCCCAAGGTCAGGGTCGTCAACGCCGACGCCTTTCGTTGGATGCGCGGCAACCGGCGGAAATTCGACGCGATACTGGTCGATTTTCCCGATCCGAGCAGCTTTTCGATCGGCAAGCTCTACACCGTCACCTTCTACCGCGAACTCGCGCGCGCGCTGGCGCCGGGTGGGGTGGCGAGCATTCAGAGCACCTCGCCGCTTGCCGCCCCCAACGCCTACTGGACCGTCTCGTCCACACTCGAAGCCGCTGGTCTGCGCGCACAGGGCTATCATGCGCTTGTGCCGAGCTTCGGCGAATGGGGTTTCGTGCTCGCCTCGCTGGGCCCCTTGCCGGCCGCTCGGGCGCTCCCGGCTGGGCTGCGCTTCATGACCCCTGAAAGCGACCGTCTCGCCTTCTACTTCCCACCCGACATGGCGCGGCGCGCCACCCCGGTGAATCGCCTGGACAATCAGGTCCTCGTCCGAACCTTCGAGGCCGAATGGGCAAAGGTCGAAGGGTGAGGCAGTCGCAGCTTCCAGCCCTCTCCCGCAAGCGGGAGCGGGACAGCCGCCGCAGGCGGGAGCGGGACAGCCGCCGCAGGCGGCAGGGTGAGGGCACGACGCGAATGGAGAGCCTCGTCGCTTGCAACCCGCTTCAGGCCCTCACCGTGGCAGCTTCGCAGCCTGTCCCTCTCCCGAGAGCGGGAGAGGGTTGATCGTGCCCGATCGCCGCACCTTCATTGCCGCCGCCGCGGGCATCTCCGCCGTGGGCGCGAGCGCGCTCGCACTGAGCGGTAGGGATCGACGGATCCCCGGCACGCTCGGTGGCGCGGATGTCGCGCGCGGACATAGGCTTCGCGGTGCCAGCTTCCCTGCCGCCACCAGCACCGAACGCACCAGCGTCGCGATCGTCGGTGGAGGCGTCGCGGGTTTGTCCGCCGCCTGGGCGCTCGCCGATGCCGGCGTCGAGTTCCGCCTGCTCGAACTGGAAGACCGCGCTGGCGGCAACGCGCGTGCCGGGCGCAACGCGGTCTCGGCCTTTCCCCTCGGGGCGCACTATCTTCCCGTCCCCAATCCGGAAGCAAAGGGCGTGCTGCGCCTGCTGGAGCGGCTCGGCATCGTCACCGGCTGGGAGGGCGGCAAGCCGGTGTTCGATCCCTACGCCGTCGTCGCCGACCCGGACGAACGCCTGCTTCACCTCGGCCGCTGGCAGGAAGGGTTGGTGCCTGCGGTCGGCCTGACGCCGCAGGATCGCCACGACCTCGACGCGTTTTTCGCCGCCATGCAGGTCTACCGCACGCGCATAGGTGCCGACGGCCGCCCCGCCTTTTCGATCCCGATGGAGGGCAGCAGCCGCGACGCGGACCTGCTCGCGCTCGACCGGCTCAGCTTCACCGACTGGCTGCACGCGCAGGGCTGGCGCTCGCCGGTGCTCCACGCGCACATTCGATATGGTTGCCGCGACGATTACGGCACCGAGCCGCAGCACACCTCCGCCTGGGCGGGCATCCATTACTACGCCGGCAGACGGGGCGCGGCGGCCAATGTCGATGGCGACGCGGTGCTGACCTGGCCCGAAGGCAACGGGCACCTCGTCGGCCGCATGGCGGCCCGGCTGCGGGAGCACATCGTCGGGGACCGGCTCGCCTTCCGCGTGGAGCGCACCCCGGCCGGTGTGACGATCGACAGCCTGCGCGGTGATGGTTCCGTCGTCCGCACGCATGCCGACGCGGCGATCCTCGCCACGCCGCATTTCGTCGCCGCGCGCCTGGTCGGGGCCGGCAAGGCGCACGGCTTCGACTACGCCCCCTGGCTGGTCGCGAACGTCACCGTCGATCGCCCTCCCGCGGGCCCCGGTGCGCAGCTCGCCTGGGACAATGTCAGCTGGACCAGCCGCAGCCTCGGTTATGTCGTCGCGGGTCATCAGGGCTTGAGCGCCACGCCTGGCCCGACGGTGCTGACCTGGTATCTGCCGCTGTCGGACATGGACCCCGGCGCTGCCCGGCGCGAGCTGATCGCGCGGCCGCTGGAGCATTGGCAGGCGATGGTCCGCGACGACCTGCTGCTCACCAACCCGGATCTTGCCGACGCGATCCGCCGCATCGACGTATGGCGCTGGGGCCATGCGATGGTCCGCCCCGTTCCCGGCTACTTCTTCGGCGGTGCCCGCGCTGCGGCGGCGCAGGCCCGGCCGCCGTTGTTCTTCGCACATTCGGATTACAGCGGCTTGTCGATCTTCGAGGAAGCGCATTGGCGCGGCACGCGCGCGGCGGAGGACGCGATGGCGCTGCTGGGCGTCGCTTACGGCTCGACGCTGGTCTAGAGCGGGCGCGTGTACACCGGCACCCACCTCCTCGCCGACCTGTCCGGCTGCAAGGGTCTGGATGAACTCGAGCGAGTCGACACGGCATTGCGCGAGGCGGTCGCGGCGGCGAGCGCCACGCTGATCGATGTCCGCCTTCACCATTTCGGCGCAGGACAGGGCGTCACCGGCGTCGCTCTGCTCGCGGAATCGCACATCTCGATCCACACCTGGCCCGAACACGACTATGCCGCGGTCGACATCTTCCTCTGCGGCTCGAAGCACGACCTCGACGCGGCGCTGGTGGCGCTGTCGACGCGATTGGAGGCGACACGCTGCGACGAACGGCGTGTCGCGCGGGGGTATGGAGTGCCCCCAGAGCCTTCTTCACCCTGACCCAGAGCGAATGCATCACTTCTGCACACCGCCGACGGCACGCGCTGCATCCCGCCTCGTTACGCCCTGCCCATGCCCGCCCTTGACCTCGCCGCGCATCGGCGCATCACCGGCCCCATGCCGCGCACCGTTCTGGTAGTCGACGACGACCCGCACATCCGCCAGCTCCTCGTCTTCGCACTGGGCAAGGCGGGTCTGAGCACCATCGAGGCGGATGACGGCGAGGCGGCCCTGCGAATGGTGGAGGAGCACGAACCCGATCTCGTCGTGCTCGACATCAACATGCCCCGCATGGACGGGCTGGAGGTCTGCCGCCGTCTGCGCGCGTCAGGCGATATCCCCGTGCTGTTCCTGTCCAGCCGCGATGACGAGATCGACCGGGTGGTGGGGATCGAACTCGGCGCGGACGATTACGTCGTGAAACCCTTTTCCCCGCGAGAGGTCGTCGCGCGCGTTCAGGCGGTGCTCCGCCGCACCGGCCCGCGCGCGGCGGCGGTCGCCTCCTCCGGCGCCGGACCGGCGATCAGCCACGGCCGCCTGGTGCTCGATCTAGACGGCTGGCGCGCCGCATGGGCCGGCGAGGCCGTCTCACTGACACTGACTGAATTCTCCATCCTGCGGACGCTCGCCGCGACACCGGCGAAGGTGTTCAGCCGCGACGCGATCATCGATCACCTGCACGGCCCCGGCTTCGCCATCACCGACCGCACGATCGACAGTCACATCCGCAACCTGCGCGCCAAATTCGCCACTGTCGGGGCCGAACACCTGATCGAGACCCGCGCCGGGATCGGCTATCGGCTGGGCGCCTGTTGATCGAAAGCATCAAGCAGTGGCTGAAGGCGCGCTGGCCGAGGTTGCGGCTGCGCACCATCCTGTTCGCGACGCTGTTCTTCGTCGCCGCGCTGCCGGGGATCGGCGCCGTTTTCCTGCGGGTCTACGAGAACACGCTGGTGCGCCAGACGGAGGCGGAGCTGGTGGCCCAGGCGACCGTACTCGCCGCCTCCGCCGCGCTGGTATGGCCCGGCGCGGGGCCGGAGCCGCAGCTGGCGCCGACCGACCTGAAGCCCGAGTCGCCGCAGATCGATCTCAGCACGACGCCGATCCTGGCCGAGCGACCGCAGCCGCGTTTCGCCGGACGGCCCGAGCCCGCCGCGCGAGCGACGGCGATCCGCCTTGCGCCCGTACTCGCGCGGACGCGGCAGGTGACGCTCGCCTCGCCCTTCCTCCTGGATGCGAACGGTCGCATCACCGACGGACCGATGACGGGCGGCAGCCATGCCGAACTGCCGGAGGTGCGCGCCGCGCTTGCCGGGCGGCCGGCGACCGTATTGCGAAGGACCGGCAGCTATCGCGCGGTCTACTGGTTCGAGTGGCTATCGCGCGCCGCCGCGATCCGCGTCCACCATGCGCGCCCGATCGAGGTCAACGGCCGTGTCGTTGGCGTCGTGCTGCTGTCGCGTTCGGCACGCGCGCTGTTCCGCGGCATCTATGAGGATGGCGGCAAGATCGCGCTGGGCATCGCGGCGATCTTCTCGACGCTGCTGGCGCTGACCGCGTTGCTGTCGCGCAGCATAGCCCGGCCGGTGGAGGCGCTCAGCGCCGTGACGCGGTCAGTGGCGGGCGGGCGCGGGCACGTCCCCCCGCCGCCGCGGACTGCCGCGATCGAGATCCAGGACCTGTATCGCGACTTCGCGCTCATGGCGGCCGCGATCGATCGCCGCTCGCGCTACCTGCGCGACTTCGCGCATGCGGTCAGCCACGAGTTCAAGACGCCGCTCGCCGGCATCCGGGGAGCGCTGGAACTGGTCGGCGAACATGACATGACACCGCACGAACGCGCGCGCTTCCTCGCCAACGCCGACGCGGATGCGGTGCGCCTTCAGCTGCTCGTCACGCGCCTGCTGGAACTCGCCCGCGCCGACATGAGCGCGGTGCCGGCGGAGGTGGCGACCGACCTCGCGGCGGTGACGGCGAGTGTCGCCAAGGCCGCCACAACAGCCGACTTCGCGGTCGCGCTCGACCTGCCGCCCCTCCCCCCCGTCGCCGTTCCCGCCGCATCGCTGGAGCGGATGCTGACCACAATGGTGGAGAACAGCCGTCAGGCAGGCGCGACGCGGGTCGACGTGACCGCATCGGCGGCGGGCGGTGCGGTGTGCCTGCGTATCGCCGATGATGGCAGCGGCATTCCCCCCGCCGACCGCGAACGGGTCTTCGAACCGTTCTTCACGACGCGCAGGACCGATGGCGGCAGCGGCCTGGGCCTCCCGATCGTCCGCTCGCTGCTGGATGCCGCAGGCGGGGAGATCGCGCTGCTCCCCTCGACCGCCGGCGCGACGTTCGCGCTTACGCTGCCGCTTTCGCACTGAGCAGCGCCCCACGGACCCGGGCCAGCGGCGCGACCCTGGGGCTCGACGCGGGATCCATCGTGCCGCGGGCGCTGACCTCGCGATCACGGCCGTTGTCCTTGCCGCTCGCTCGCCCGAGGTGACGGAGCGGCAACTCACGTCGCCCCACCCACGTTGACACACCATCATGGCCGCGCAACCAGCGGCGCATCGACTTGGAGAGGCCGACATGGAACATATGGACGTAAACCCGATGGGGCTGGCCGGGTTCGAATTCGCCGAGTTCACCTCGCCCGATCCGGACAAGATGGCGGAGCTGTTCGAGCAGATGGGCTTCGTTGCCGCCTCGACCCACCCGACCAAGGCCATCACCCGCTACAAGCAGGGCCGCATCAACCTGCTGCTCAACCGCGAGCCGTCCGGCCACGCCGCCGACTTCCGCGCGGCGCACGGGCCTTCCGCCAGCGCGATGGCATTCCGCGTTCAGGATGCGCGCGCGGCCTATGAAGCTGCGATCGAGCGCGGCGCGAAGCCTGGCGCCGCGGGGGCGCTCGACGGCGTGCCGGCGCTGGATGGCATCGGCGGCTCGCTGCTGTATCTGGTCGACCGCCACGGCGACACCGGAACCCTCTATGACGACTGGAACGCCGTTCCCGGCGCTGCCGAGGCGGAGCAGGCCAACAGTGTCGGCCTCGACCTGCTCGATCATCTGACGCACAATGTGAAGCGCGGCCAGATGCGCACCTGGTCGACATTCTACGCGCAGATCTTCGGCTTCGAGGAGCAGAAGTATTTCGACATCAAGGGCAAGGCCACCGGCCTGTTCAGCCAGGCGATGATCGCGCCGGACAAGGCGATCCGCATCCCGCTGAACGAGTCGCAGGACGACAAGAGCCAGATCGAGGAGTTCATCCGCGATTACAACGGCGAAGGCATCCAGCATCTCGCCTTTACCACCGACGACATCTTCACCACGGTGGAGAAGCTGCGCGAGCGCGGGGTGCGGTTGCAGGACACGATCGAGACCTATTACGAGCTCGTCGACAAGCGCGTGCCTGGCCACGGGCACGATCTGGAGCGCCTCAAGAAGAATCGAATCCTGATCGACGGCGACGCGGGCGACGAGGGCCTGCTGCTGCAGATCTTCACCGAAACGATGGTCGGCCCGATCTTTTTCGAGATCATCCAGCGCAAGGGCAACGAAGGCTTCGGCAACGGCAACTTCCAGGCGCTGTACGAGAGCATCGAACTCGACCAGATCCGGCGCGGCGTGATCACGGTCGATGCGTGACTTCCACCCTCTCCCGCAAGCGGGACAGGCAGGGGAGCTGCCAGGTTGAGGGTCTGACGCGGGTCGGCCCGCACTCACCTTCGACCCCGTCGTTCCCTCACCCGACCTCGCCTGCGGCTCGGCCACCCTCTCCCGCTTGCGGGAGAGGAAAGAAGGAAGAACCCATGACCTACCTCCCCGGCTTCGCCAACCACCACGCCACCGAGGCCGTCGCGGGCGCGCTCCCGATCGGTCGCAACAGCCCGCAGAACACCCCCTTCGGCCTCTACGCCGAGCAGCTCTCCGGCACCGCCTTCACCGCGCCGCGCGCGGAGAACCGCAGGTCATGGCTCTACCGCCTCCGCCCAACCGCCAACCACCCGCCCTTCACGCCCTATACCGGCGCGAAGCACCTGCGCTCCGCTCCGTTCGACGAGGTCCCGCCCTCGCCCAACCGCATGCGCTGGGACCCGCTGCCGCTCCCTACCGAGCCGACCGACTGGATCGATGGCCTCGTCTCCTACGGTGGCAACGAAGGCGTCGGCATCCACCTCTACGCGGCTACCAAGGACATGGACCGCGCCTTTTTCTCCGCCGACGGCGAGCTGCTGATTGTCTCCGAATACGGCCGACTGCTGATCGACACGGAGCTGGGCCGGCTCGACGTGCCCCCCCTCCACGTGGCACTGATCCCGCGCGGGGTCCGCTTTCGCATCGCGCTGCCTGATGGCGAAGCGCGCGGCTACGTGCTCGAAAACTACGGCGCGCTGTTCCGCCTGCCCGACCTCGGCCCGATCGGCGCCAACGGCCTCGCCAACCCGCGCGACTTCGAGACGCCCGCCGCCTGGTTCGAGGACCGCGACGAGCCTTGCGAGGTCGTGCAGAAATTCGGTGGCGGCTTGTGGACGACGACGCTCGACCATTCGCCCTTCGATGTCGTCGCCTGGCACGGCAATCTCGCGCCCTGCCGCTATGACCTCGCGCGCTTCAACACGATCAACACCGTGTCGTTCGACCATCCCGATCCGTCGATCTTCACCGTGCTGACCGCGCCATCGGACACGCCCGGCACCGCGAACTGCGACTTCGTGATCTTCCCGCCGCGCTGGATGGTGGCCGACGACACGTTCCGCCCGCCCTGGTTCCACCGCAACGTGATGAGCGAATTCATGGGGCTGATCCAAGGCCAGTACGACGCCAAGGAAGGCGGGTTCGCCCCCGGCGGCGCGTCACTCCACAACCAGATGAACGGTCACGGTCCCGATCAGGCGAGCTACGAAAAGGCGGTCGCGGCGGACCTGAAACCGCACAGGATCGAGGGCACGATGGCGTTCATGTTCGAAACCCGCCTCCCCGTCCGACCGACCCGGTGGGCGACCGAGACCCCGACCATGCAGCTCGATTATGACGAGGTCTGGAGCGGTTTCGCGAAGGCAAGGCTGCCCCAGGGAGATCAGGAGTGATCCTCCACGGCTATTGGCGCTCGGGCACGAGCTACCGCACCCGCATCGCGCTGGCGCTGAAGGGTATCACCTACGAGCAGGCCTCCGTCGATCTCCGCGCGGGCGGCCAGCACTCGCCGGCCTTCCGCGCGCTCAATCCGCAGGGCCTCGTCCCCGCGATCGAGACCGACGACGGTCAGGTGTTGACCCAGAGCCCCGCGATCCTGGAATGGCTTGAGGAGGCCTATCCCCACCCGCCGCTCCTCCCGGTGAGCGCGGCCGATCGAGCGATCGTCCGCGCCATGGCCGCGACCGTCGCCTGCGACATCCATCCGCTCAACAACCTTCGTGTCCTCCAGGCCGTGCGAGCGTTAGGGGCCGATAGCGAGGCCATCGACACCTGGACGGCGCGCTGGATCGGTGCCGGTTTCGCCGCTCTGGAGGACCAGATCGCGCGCCACGGCCGAGGCTTCGCCTATGGCGACGCGCCGACTCTGGCCGACTGCCACCTCGTCCCCCAGGTCTATTCCGCCGAGCGGTTCCGGGTCGACCTCGGCCGGTTTCCCAGGTTGATGGCGGCGGTCACTCACGCGCGTGCCCACCCCGCCTTCGTCGCCGCCCACCCAGATCGCCAGCCCGACGCCGACGCATGACGGTGCGCGTCCATGCTACCCCGGCTGGAGTCGTGCTCGGCGCGGTCGATGCAATCGCCGACGGCAAGGCCCGCAACTATGTCCTTCAGCTCCGCGCCGGTCGTTTCCACGGCTTCGTCGTTCGTCGCGGCGAGCAGGTCCATGGCTATGTCGATCGCTGCCCTCACGCCGGCGTCCCGATGGCGCAGGTGCTGGACGACTATCTTACCCCATCGGGCGACCTGATCGCCTGTTCCTGGCACGGCGCGCTGTTCCAGATCGAGGACGGCCTGTGCGTCGGCGGGCCGTGCATCGGTCAGCACCTGACGCCCTGGCCGGTGACCGTCAGCAACGGCCAGATCGTCACGGCGGGATAGCGGCTGGTGGTCAGCCGCTGGAACTCCAGCTGTATTCGCCAGCGAAGGCGTGGGTCGTGGCAGGACACGAGAACCATCGCGATGCTGCGCACGCATGGCCTGCTCGCGCGGCAACTGGGCGGCGATGTCCGTGACGGGCCCGCGTTCCGAGAAGGTGTCGCCGAGGGCGCGCAGCGCGATCTCGCTGCGGGGCTGTTCGCGACCCGCGCCGCGGGCCTGCTCGGCATGCGTGACGATGCCGACGCGGCAGCGCACGCCAACGACTTGTTGATCGGGGCCGACGTGTCCGCGCGGCTGCACGAGACGCCGTGCGGGGTCGTTCACGTGCTTGCCGATCGCGTGCTTGGCGCAGTTTACGCCGCGGCGGTCGAGGTGCTCGGAGGCTCCGCCATACTCGTCGACAGCCAGGCCGGGTTCGTTAACGGCATAATTCAGACCGGAAGGTTCGCCCCATGACCCACCTCCCCGCCTTCGATGCCGCCTTCGAGCGTTGCCCCCTGGTCGCGATCCTGCGCGGCGTTCGCCCGGCAGAGGTCGAGGATATCGGCGAAGCGCTGATCTCTGCGGGTTTCACGATCATCGAGGTCCCGCTGAATTCACCCGATCCCTTGGACAGCATAGCGCGGCTGGCCCGCCGGCTGCAGGGCCGCGCGGTGATCGGTGCGGGCACGGTGCTGCGGGTGAACGACGTCGCGGCCGTCGAAGCAGCGGGCGGAACGATGATCGTGGCGCCGAATACAGACGCTCGCGTGATCGTCGCCGCGGCCGAACGCGGCCTGGTAGCGCTCCCCGGCATCGCCACCCCGACAGATGCCTTCGCCGCGCTCGCCGCCGGTGCGGCAGCGCTCAAGCTCTTCCCCGCCGAGGCCGCGTCACCTGCCATGCTGAAGGCGATGCGCGCGGTGCTGCCGGCAGGAACGCGCATCGTCCCCGTCGGCGGGATCACACCAGAAGCCATGAAGCCCTGGCGGACCGTGGGGGCGGCCGGGTTCGGCGTGGGTTCGGCCCTCTACTCGCCCGGCCTGACGGCGACCGAGGTTGGAACACGGGCAGCAAGCTTCGTCGCGGCGCTTGCCGAGCCGGGCCAGGCCAGCGCGTCTACGGTACGCAGCGTCGAATAAGGATCTGAGGGTAAGACTTGCTCCGCTTGCGCCGCAAGACCGCTATGCTGGCTGGGGCGGAAGGATTCGAACCTTCGGTACACGGCATCAAAAGCCGTTGCCTTACCGCTTGGCTACGCCCCACCAGCATCGCGCGCTCTATCGCGGCGCGGCCGTACGCGAAACCCCTATGACGGCCCTATGACCGCAATGCATGTCGCCAGCCATGCGGGTCGTGGGTTTGGCCGCGCTGGATCGCGGTCAGCCGCTCCAGCAGCCGTGCCGTCACCGGCCCGGTCTCGCCATTGCCGATCTGGAAGTCATAGTCGGGCCCGGCCACGCGGCCGATCGGCGTCACCACGGCTGCCGTGCCGCAGGCGAATGCCTCCGCGTTTGCGCCTGCCTTGGCGTCGGCACGCCACTGGTCGATGGCATATGGCTCCTCGCGCACGGTGAGCCCCTCGTCACGCGCCAGCTGAATAAGCGAGTCGCGCGTCACGCCAGGCAGGATCGTGCCGGTCAGCGGTGGTGTGCGAAGGCTGCCGTCAGCCTGCACGAAGAAGATGTTCATGCCACCCAGCTCCTCCACCCAGCGCCGTTCGGCGGCGTCGAGGAACACCACCTGATCGCACCCGCGTCGGATCGCGTCGGCCTGCGCCACCAGGCTGGCCGCGTAATTGCCGCCGCACTTGGCGGCACCCGTTCCACCCGTCGCGGCGCGCGCGAAGTCGTGCGAGACCCATAGCGAGATCGGCCGTGTTCCGCCCTTCCAATAAGAACCCGATGCCGCGGCAATCACCATGTACAGATACTCGCCCGACGGCTTCACGCCCAGAAACGTCTCGCTCGCGATCATGAAGGGGCGCAGATAGATCGAAGCATCAGGGCCGGGCGGCATCCATTCCTTGTCCGCCGCGATCAGCGCCTCCAGCGATGCTACGAAAAGGGTCTCCGGCAGCTCCGGCATTGCCAGCCGTCGCGCCGAACTACGGAATCGTGCCGCGTTCATGTCGGGACGGAACAGCGACAGGCCACCGTCCTCCTGGCGATAGGCCTTCAGCCCCTCGAAAATTTCCTGCGCGTAGTGCAGCACCGCGCAGGCAGGATCGATGCTCAAGGGCGCGCGCGCGACGACCTGTGGCTGGTGCCATCCTCTCGCATCCGAATAATGCACCACCGCCATATGATCGGTGAACACGCGCCCGAACCCCGGATCGGCGATCCGCCGCGCGCGCTCGCCTGACTCCACGGGATCGGCATTGGGTTCGAAGCTGAAAGGCGACGAAACGGGCGCGAGCATCGGCGGCAAACCTATAAAAAACGGGGTTGCCGCCGCCTAGGACCGCTCGCTAGACGGGTCAACGTGGCTGTCCCACCCTCCCCCACCCCCAATACCGCCTCCGCCCTATTCCTGCGCGATGCCGAGCTGCGCCGCGGGATGGAGCTGTTGTACTTCGCCTACGGGCACCTCACGCGCGCCAGCGACGCGGACCTCGCCAGCCACGGGCTGGGGCGCGCGCATCACCGCGCGCTGTATTTCGTCGCCCGCAAGCCCGATCTGACAGTCAGCGCGCTGCTGGCGTTGCTGGCGATCACCAAACAATCGCTCGGCCGCGTGTTGAACGAGCTGACGGAGCGCGGATTGGTCGAGATCCGCGCGGGCGAAACGGACCGCCGTCAGCGCCTGCTACGCCTGACGTCTGCCGGAGCCGCGCTGGAAAGCGCCCTGTTCGAGGCCGCGCGCCAGCGTGTAGCGGCTGCCTATGCACGCGCGGGGCAACAGGCGGTGAGCGGCTATTGGTCGGTGCTGGAAGGCATGATCCCCGAAAGCGAGCGCGGGCATATCGACTCGCTGGGACGCTGAACGGTCAGCGCCGGCCGAACAGCTTCTCGATGTCGTGGTGCGCCAGCTTGACCCAGGTCGGCCGCCCGTGATTGCACTGGCCGGATCGCGGCGTGCGTTCCATCTCGCGCAGCAGGGCGTTCATCTCCGCCACGGCGAGCACCCGCCCTGCTCGCACGGAGCCGTGGCACGCCATCGTCGCCCCGACATGGTCGAGCCGTTCGCGCAGCGATAGCGCCTCGTCGAATGACGCCAGCTCGTCCGCCAGATCTGTCACCAGGCCCGTCGGATCGCCGCTTCCCAGCACCGCAGGCGTGGCGCGGACCAACACCGCATGGGGGCCGAAGCGCTCGAGCTCCAGGCCGAACTCGGCCAGCTCACCGGCGCGCGCTTCCAGCCGATCGCAGGCCGGCTCCGCCAGCTCGACGACTTCGGGGATCAGCAGCGCCTGCGCCGGCACCCGACCACCCGCCATCGCCACGCGCATCCGCTCCAGCACCAGCCGTTCGTGCGCCGCATGCTGATCGACCAGCACCAGCCCGTCCGCGGCCTCTGCGACGATATAGGTCTTCGCCACCTGCCCGCGCGCCACCCCGAGCGGATGGTCGATCGTCGACGGCAGCGGCTCCACCGCGACCTCCGCGCGGGCCTGCGGAGGCGGAGCGAAGAAGGTCGGGCGTTCGCCAACCCCGGTCACCCCCGCCAACGCGGGGGTCCAGATCCCGGCGCTGGTCTGTTGGCTGTCCTCCGACGTCGCCCACCCCGTCGGAGATGGATCCCCGCTTGCGCGGGCATGACGATCCGAGGTGGCGTCGCTTCCTCTAAACATCGCCGCCACGTCGACGGGCCTTTGCACGACGCGATGCCCTGCCTCGTCCAGCGCGCGACGCAGGCCCGACACGATCAGCCCGCGCACCAGCGGCGGCTCGCGAAAGCGGACCTCGGTCTTGGCCGGGTGGACGTTCACGTCCACCTCGCTGGTCGGCAGTTCCAGAAACAGCGCCACTACCGCATGCCGGCCGCGCGGCATCATCTCGGCATAGGCGCCGCGAATCGCGCCGAGCAGCAGCCGGTCCTTCACCGGCCGGCCGTTCACGAAGAGATACTGGTGATCCGCTACCCCCCGATGAAAGGTCGGCAGGCCCGCGACCCCGCCCAACAGCATCGCCTCCCGGACCAGATCGACCGGCACGGCATTGTCGGCGAGCGTTCGATCGGTGAGCGCCGCGACTCGCGCGGGGCGCTCCTGCCCCGCCGGCACCGACAGTACGCGTCGCCCGTCATGCTCGACCGAAAAGCCCACCTCCGCGCGGGCCATCGCGAGTCGCCGCACGACGTCCAGGCAGGCGGCATATTCCGATCGTCCGGGCCGCAGGAACTTGCGTCGCGCCGGGACGCGGGCAAACAGCGCCTCGACAACGACGCGCGTGCCGGGCGGCACCGCCGCCGGCTCGTCTGCCGTGACCAACCCGTTGTCGACAACGCGCCGCCAGCCCTGCCCGTCCGGAACCCGGCTCTCGATCGTCAGCCGGGCGACGCTTGCGATCGACGGCAGCGCCTCGCCGCGAAAGCCGAGCGTCGTCACGGCGTCAATCGCCTCGCCAGGCAGCTTGGAGGTCGCGTGCCGCTCCATTGCGAGCGCCATTTCGGGCGGCGTCATGCCGCAGCCGTCGTCCGCCACCTCCAGCCGATCGATGCCGCCATTGCTCAGACGGATCGCGACGCGGGTCGCGCCCGCATCCAGCGCGTTCTCGACCAGTTCCTTCAACGCGCTGGCGGGTCTTTCCACCACTTCGCCTGCCGCGATGCGATTGACCAGATGCTCGGGCAGGCGGCGTATTGACACAGGGCAAGCCCTAGCCCAATCGGCCGCATCCCGCGACCCCGTCAGACGCATTGACCGAACCGCAAGCGCGGCCTGCGGCGGCAGCGGGGATGCCCTCGGCGGGATTATTTCCGCCCAGTTTCGTGGAACCGACCCTTGGCGATGTTTTCCTTCCCGCGCTTGTTCAAGATGATGTCGCATGACATGGCGATCGACCTCGGCACGGCCAATACGGTCGTCTACGTGCGGGGGCGCGGCATCGTGCTCAACGAGCCGTCGGTGGTCGCGGTTGAGACCATCAATGGTGTCCGCAGGGTCAAGGCGGTCGGTGACGACGCCAAGCTGATGATGGGCAAGACGCCGGGCACCATCGAGGCAATCCGGCCGCTCCGCGATGGCGTCATCGCGGACATCGACGTGGCCGAGGACATGATCAAGCACTTCATCCGCAAGGTTCACGGCGGCAAGAGCTGGCCGTGGAGCCGACCGCAGATTGTGATCTGCGTGCCGTCGGGTTCCACCAAGGTGGAGCGCCGCGCGATCCGCGACGCGGCCTCCAATGCGGGCGCCAGCCAGGTTTTCCTGATCGAGGAGCCGATGGCCGCCGCGATCGGCGCCGACATGCCGGTCACCGAGCCGATCGGTTCGATGGTGGTCGACATCGGCGGCGGCACGACCGAGGTGGCGGTGCTGTCGCTGCGCGGGCTTGCCTATACCACCTCCGTCAGGGTCGGCGGCGACAAGATGGACGAGGCGATCGTTTCCTACATCCGTCGCAACCACAACCTGCTGATCGGCGAGGCGACCGCGGAGCGAATCAAGATGGAGGTCGGGATCGCCCGCCCGCCGGCAGACGGCATCGGCCAGGTGATCTTCATCAAGGGCCGCGACCTCGTGAACGGCGTGCCCAAGGAGATCCAGATCAACCAGGGCCAGATCGCCGAGGCGCTGTCGGAGCCGGTGGCGACGATCGTCGAGGGCGTCCGCGTCGCGCTGGAGAATACCGCGCCCGAACTGGCGGCGGATATCGTCGACCAGGGCATCGTGCTGACCGGCGGCGGCGCGTTGCTGCAGGGGCTCGACGAGGTGCTGCGCGACGAGACCGGACTGCCGGTGACGGTGGCGGAGGATCCGCTGACCTGCGTTGCGCTGGGCACGGGCCGCGCGCTGGAAGATCCGATGTTTCGCGGCGTGCTGATGGACGGCTAAGTCGAATTATCGTTTCCCCGCGAAGGTCGGGGACCAGTCTCGAAACGGCCCGCTATGATCGCTCTCCCCCTAGTACCCGCAGAGCGCGTTCGGGTTTTCGCCCGTGATCGGCAGGCGGACCTGGCGGGCCGATGCTAGACGGTCGCGACCGCCGCACCGGCTTCTCACGCCGGCGTCAGTACTCCGTCTTCGCCGGCTATGTCCTCGCCGTCGCCGGGGCTGTCGCGGGCGCGGTGCTGCTCGTGCTGTCGTCGGCGTTCAACCCGCCTGCCTTTGCCGCGCTCCGCATGAGTGTCGCGAGTGTCACCGCGCCGGTGTCCACTGCGCTCAACGCCACCATCGCGGCCGTGGCCGGTATTCCGGATGCGATCGGCAGCCACTTTCATGTCCGCGCGGAGAATCAGGCGCTGCGGGCCGACATGGCGCGGCATCGCGACCTGCTCGTGCGCGCCCGCACGATCGTTCACGACAATCGACGGCTGCGCGCGTTGCTGCAGATTCGTGATCGCGACGCAAGCTCGGTGGCGACCGCACGGCTGGTAAGCTCCACCGCCTCCTCCGGGCGCCGGTTCGCCCTGCTCAATGCCGGTCGTCTTCACGGCGTCCTTCCCGCGATGCCGGTGATCGGCCCCGACGGGCTGGTCGGGCGGGTGCTGGAGACCGGTCCCGCCGTGTCCCGCGTCCTGCTGCTGACCGACACCGAAAGCCTGGTTCCCGTCCGACGAACTCGTGATGGCCTGCCCGCAATCGCAGCGGGCCGAGGTGACGGGGCGCTCGATATCCGTTCGGTGACCACCAACGTGCGCTTCGACGTCGGCGACGTGTTCGTGACGACGGGCACGGGTGGGATCTATGCGCCGGGCACGCCCGTCGCGCGCGTGCAGGCGGCAGGAGTCGACAACGCGCTTGGCCGTGCCTTCGCCCATCCCGACGGCCTGGATTACGCGATCGTTCAGCGTCCGTTCCTGCCGTTGCCGGCACCGCGCCCATGATCGACGATAGCGTCAACCCTTTCGCGCCCGTCCTGCCGCGCCGGCCGGCGCAGGCGCTGCCCTGGGCCATGGTCGCTGCCGGATCCTTGGCTACCGCGCTACCGATCGTTGCGACGGCGCCGCTGCTGCCGCCACTCGGGCTGGTGATGCTGCTCGCCTGGCGCTTGCTGAACCGGTTTGCGCTGCGTCCATGGGCCGCAGCCCCGCTCGGCTTCGTCGACGACCTGGTCAGTGGTCAGCCGCTCGGCTCGGCGGTGCTGTTGTGGAGCCTCGCCTTTCTGCTCATCGACCTGGTCGAGGCTCGCCTGGCGTTCCGCGATTTCCGGCAGGACTGGGTGATCGCGGCGGGGCTGATCGGCTTCTGCCTGATCGGCGGCCGGTTGATCGCCGTCCCGCTCGGCGCGCATGTCGACACCGCCACGCTGCTGCAGGCCTGCATGGCGGCGCTGTTGTTTCCGATCGCGACCCGTCTGGCTGCCTGGGCCGACGCGAAACGAGGTCGGTCGTGAAGCAGAACTCGCGCGTCGTTTCCGCCGCCACGCAGTCCTACAGCTTCTCGCGCCGCGCGTGGCTGCTCGGCGCTGCGCAGGCCACGTTCGGCGCGATGCTGGCGGCACGCATGGGCTGGCTCGCGATCGTCGATAACGAGCGATACAACCTCCTGTCGGAAAGCAACCGCGTCAACACGACGCTGCTGCCACCCCGCCGCGGGTGGATCGTCGATCGCCACGGTGCCGCGATCGCCAACAACCGCACCGACTTCCGAGTCGACCTGATCCCGGGGCGGCTGGAGGATGCCGAGCGGGCGCTCGCTGTGCTGTCCCGACTACTCGGCCTGCTGCCGGAGGACCTCGATCGCATCAAGGCCGACCTGAAGCAGGCGGCCGGATTTCAGCCCGTCCCTGTCGCCGAGAACATCGGCTGGGAGCGTTACGCCGCGGTGTCGCTGCGCCAGCCCGAGCTGCCCGGCGTATCGCCATCGCGCGGATTTTCGCGTGCGTATCCGGCTGGCGCGGCGGTCGCGCATCTGACCGGTTATGTCGGCGCGGCGACCGTGGAACAGTACAAGGCGGACAGGAACCCGCTCCTGCTCACGCCGGGATTCAAGCTCGGCAAGGACGGGCTGGAGAAGACGCTGGAGGCGACGCTGCGCGGGCTGCCGGGCGCCAAGCGCGTCGAAGTCACCGCGCGCGGCAAGCTGGTGGCGGAGCTGGCCACCCGGCCCGACCGACCGGGTCAGAGCCAGCGACTGACGATCGATGCGGGGCTACAGGAATATGCTGCGCGGCGGCTGGGCGAGGAATCGGGCTCGGTCACCGTGTTCGACTGCCAAACCGGGCACATTCTGGCGATGGTATCAATGCCCGCCTACGACCCGAACATGTTCTCCGACGGGATCAGCCGCAGCGAATGGCGGATGCTGTCCGAGGACGACCACCTGCCGTTGATGAACAAGACGCTGCAGGGCCTGTACCCGCCCGGCTCGACCTTCAAACCCGCGACCGCGCTGGCGGCGTTGACGGCGGGGGTCGAGCCGACCCGCGTAATCTATTGCAACGGCGGCTATCGGCTCGGCAACCGTCGGTTCGGCTGTCTCGCCCGGCATGGGCCGATGACCATGCACACCGCGATCGCGCGCAGCTGCAACACTTACTTCTACACGGTCGGGCGTGAGGTCGGCATCAACCGCATCGCCGAAGCGGCGCGCGCGCTCGGCTTCGGCGCAGAGTACGACCTGCCCTTCCCTTCCCAACGCTATGGCACCATCCCCGACGAGGCTTGGAAGCTGCGTCGCTACAAGCAGAGCTGGACCCAGGCCGACACGCTCAACGCCGCGATCGGACAGGGTTATGTGCTGGTCAGCCCGTTCCAGCTCGCCCTGTCGGCGGCGCGCCTTGCGTCTGGCCGGCAGATCATCCCCGCGCTGCTTTATGGCACGCCCAGAGCGTCGGCGCCGCTGTCCTTTTCCGCCGAACACCTCGCGATCGTCCGGGGGGGCATGGACGAAGTGGTGAACGGCCGTGGCACCGCCGGTGCTTCCCGCCTGCAGCTTGAAGGGGTCCGCATGGGCGGCAAGACCGGCACCGCGCAGGTTCGCCGGATCACCGATCGGCTGCGCGGCCAAGGCGGCGAATGGAAGTATCGCGACCATGGCCTGTTCGTCTGCTTCGCACCCGTCGACGCGCCACGCTATGCCGCCTCGGTCGTGATCGAACATGGCCTCGGCGGCGCCAGAGCGGCAGCGCCGGTCGCCAAGGATGTACTCACCTGGCTGTTCGATCGCGAGCAGGCCACGAAGCGGCTCGCCGCACTGGAAGTAGGCTGGGGCGGCGACCTCGCGGCGCGCATGGCGGCTCGATCGGCGGCGTGGCACGCGGCACAAGCCACGCCCGCCCCGCCCGTCCCCGTCGACCCCGCGTCCGCGGCCGAGCGCGCGGCAGCCGTCGCAGCGACCAGCCTGGTGAACGGCACCGAGCGCAACGCATCCGCGCCCGGCGGGGTCGCCGAGGCGCAGGACGCGACCCGGTGAGGTACGTCGGCCTCGTTCCGGAGCCGCTTGCGCAGCTGCCATGGCGCGTCCTCTCGCTGGTCATCGCGATAGGCGGTTTTGGACTGGTGGTGCTGTTCTCGGCCGCAGGCGGCAGCGTCCGACCCTGGGCCTTGTCGCAGGGCGTCAAGCTCGTCGTCTTCTTCATTGGGGCGATCGTTGCCTCGCGCGTGCCCGAAAGCTGGTGGAAGGCAGGCGCCTGGCCAGCCTACGGTGGTATCCTGCTGGCCCTGCTCGGCGTCGAGCTGCTCGGCGCGGTCAGTGGCGGCAGCCAGCGCTGGCTCGATCTCGGCGTGATCCGCCTCCAGCCGTCCGAACTGATGAAGGTCGCGGTCGTGCTGGCCGTAGCGCGCTTCTACGACCTTCTCCCGCCTGGCGAGATCCGGAAGTGGAGTGCGATCTGGCCCCCGGCGCTGCTCATCGGCATGCCGTTCGTGCTGGTCATGGCGCAGCCGGACCTGGGCACCGCGATCATGATCGCGCTGGGCGGTGCGACCGTCATGTTCTTGGCTGGCATCCCGCTCCGGCTGTTCGCGGGCGGTGCATTGGCGCTGGCAGTGGCGGCGCCGATCGCCTTCAATTTCGTGCTCCATGACTACCAGCGCAACCGCGTGCTGATCTTTCTGGATCCCGAGAGCGATCCACTGGGCACCGGCTATCATATCAGCCAGTCCAAGATCGCGATCGGGTCGGGCGGTGTGTGGGGCAAGGGCTTCCTCAATGGCACGCAGAGCCATCTCGACTACCTACCCGAGGGTCACACCGACTTCGTTTTCGCGACCATGGCGGAGGAATGGGGCGTGGTCGGCGGATGCCTGCTGATCCTTGCGTTCCTGCTCGTGATCCGCTGGGGCCTGGGCGTCGGCCAGCGCGCGCAGACCCGCTTTGCAAGGCTGACCGCAGCCAGCCTCGCGACGAGCATCTTCTATTATGTCGCGATCAACCTGTCGATGGTGATGGGTCTGGCGCCGGTCGTGGGCATCCCGCTGCCGATGGTCAGCCACGGCGGCTCGGCGTCGATGACCGTGATGATCTGCCTCGGCATCCTGATGTCGATCGACCGCCAGAGCCGCCGCCCGCAGCGCTACTGAAAAGGGGTTTGCACGCGGGCTGCCGGATGCTAACGGCCCGGTTCCGATCGGGGGAGCGTTGCTTTCCCGCCGGTTTTGGACGCATAGCTCAGTTGGTAGAGCAGCTGACTCTTAATCAGCGGGTCCTTGGTTCGAGCCCAAGTGCGTCCACCATATTTTCAATGACTTAGAGGCGAAATGCGCAGGCCTGCGCTTGGCTAGCAATCACCCGGCAATCACGGCAATATTTTCCGGCGGCAACCGCGGTATCGGAGGTAATGTGTCGCCGAGCATGCTCAGCACCTTTCACGACCCTCGCGTGAGAGTTACGTGCACGGTGCATTCCTTGCCCGGCATCATTACGCCGTCGATGCCGTTCGATACGTCCCAGATGATCTCCGCGCCGGCCGTCGATCGCGCCTTGACGGAG
>NZ_JAQGLJ010000062.1 GCF_028292945.1 Sphingomonas bacterium
TGGCGCGCGTCGAGCATGCCCAGCGTCATGCACGTCTCCAGCCCCATCGCCTTGACGCCCTGGATCATCGCGGCGACCTTTGGGATGTCGCGGTCCTTGGGCGACCGCCACGCCGCGCCCATGCAGAAGCGCTGCGAGCCGGCCGCCTTGGCCTCTGCGGCGGCGGCGAGGACGCTGTCGACGTCCATCAGCTTCTCCGCCTTCAGCCCGGAGTCGGCGAAGGCGGATTGCGAGCAATAGCCGCAATCCTCCGGGCAGCCGCCGGTCTTGATCGACAGCAGCGTGCAGAGCTGCACCTCGTTGGCGGCATGGTGGGCACGATGGACCTGCGCGGCGCGCAGCAGGAGGTCGGCAAAGGGCAGGTCGAACAGCGCCCGGATGTCGGCGCGCGTCCAGTCGGTTCTTACCCCGTCGTCCGGGCCTTCAGCCGGCATCCATCTCTCCACATCAGACCACGGTGCATGTGGCGCGTTGGACCCCGGCTCGGGTCCCAGCAAAACACTAGTTTGCTGGGGTCCCTCGACGCCGGGATGACGAAGTGTATCGGTCACGTGGCGGGCTCCATCTTCATCCTTCCAGCCGCATAGCCTGCCAACGCTTCCGCGTAAAAGGGCGCGGCGCGACGTTCGTGCTCCCCGCTCGCGGTGGCGGCAATGCCGTCAGCCACGCGCCGCACAGCCTGCGTGCTCAGCCGGCCGAGCGGTTCGACGGCGATGCCGATCGTGAACAGCACCGCGCCCGTCTCCGGCAGCCGCCGCAGCGTCTGGCGTTCGCACCGGACGAACAGCGTCTCTCCTGCATTCGCGACCGTTACATGCGCGAACCGGTCAGCGGGCTCGTTGGTCGGCATGTAACGCCATGCCGGGTCCGCCACGACGAACCAGTTGGCACGACCGAAGATCGGGCCGGGCGGCAGCGTGCGGAAGAGATGGTCGACGCCGCTCGCGAGCTGCTCCGCGTAGCCGTGGATCGGCGCATGCACGGCGATCAGCGGCAGGCCGATCTTGTCGGGCAGCCGCCAGTCCGTCGGGAAGCCGACCACGCCCGCGGTCAGGATATACTCGCTCGCGGCACCCTGTTGCAGCAGGCACAGATCCTCCCAGCAGGCGCGCACCGCCTCGGCGAGCCCGCCTTCCACGCCAAGCAGCGCCGCCACTTCGCGCCCGGCCGCCTCGGCTTGCGGCAACAGCCGCACCGCATCGGGATGCGCCTCGAACGCCGCCGTCCGCTCCGCCTTGTCGAAGTTCGGCTGCAACCAGTCCGCTTCGGCGACCCGGCTGAGCCCCATCCGCAACGCTCCGCCGCCCCGGCCGGCGTGAACGAGTTCCTCGGCGGAAAATCCAAGGCTCACCGCGCAGAGACTGCGTCATGCTGAACTTTTTTCAGCATCCCCGCGAACCGCTGGCGAGCCGCCAGTCGCATCCGGCTCGCACGGACCCTGAATCGAGTTCAGGGTGACGCAGCGAATTCATTCCGCCGCTTCGTCCTGTGGCGGCATGTTGTGGCCGAGCAGGCGCAGCACCTCCTCCGCCGCCTGGATCAGGTTGGTGCCCGGGCCGAAGATCGCCTGCACCCCCGCGTCGCGGAGCGTCTGATAGTCCTGTGCGGGGATGACGCCGCCCGCGATCACCTTGATGTCGGGGCGGCCCGCATCGCGCAGGTGGCCGATCAGCTCGGGGATCAACGTCTTGTGACCCGCCGCGAGGCTCGACGCGCCGACCACGTCCACATCCTTCTTGAGCGCGAGCGCGGCGACCTCTCCCGGGGTCTGGAACAACGCGCCTGGCACGATCTCGAAGCCAAGGTCGCCGAACATGCTCGACACCAGATTGGCGCCGCGATCGTGACCGTCCTGACCCATCTTGGCGACCAGCATGCGGGGCTTGCGGCCCAGCCGGCGCTCGGTGGCGGCGACGCCGTCCTCCAGCCGCATCCAGCGCGCATCGTCGGCATAGGCACCGCCATAGATGCCGCTGACGGGCGTCGGCTGCGTGCCGTAGCGGCCGAACACGTCCTCCATCGCCGACGAGATCTCGCCTAGCGTCGCGCGCGCGCGGGCGCAGTCGACGGCGAGCGCCAGCAGGTTGGCCGAGCCGCGCGCGCCCTCGCGCAAGGCGTCCAGCGCCGCCTGGCAAGCCGCCGCGTCGCGGCCGCCGCGCACCCGCGCCAGCCGCGCGACCTGCGCCTCGCGCACCGCGTGGTTGTCGACGTCGAGAATGTCGATCGCATCCTCGTCCTTCAGCCGGTATTTGTTGACGCCGACGATCACGTCCTCGCCCCGATCGACGCGAGCCTGGCGGGCGGCGGCGGCTTCCTCGATCATCGCCTTGGGCCAGCCGGCCGCGACCGCCTTGGCCATGCCGCCTTCCGCCTCGACCCGCTCAATGATCTTCCACGCCTCGTCGACAAGCGACTGGGTCAGGCTCTCGACATAATAGCTGCCGCCGAGCGGATCGACGACCTTGGTCATCCCCGTCTCCTCCTGCAGCACGATCTGCGTGTTGCGCGCGATGCGGGCGGAGAAGTCGGTGGGCAGCGCGATCGCCTCGTCCAGTGCGTTGGTGTGCAGCGACTGGGTGCCGCCCAGCATCGCCGCCATCGCCTCGATCGTGGTGCGGATGACGTTGTTGTACGGATCCTGCTCCTGCAGGCTGACGCCGCTGGTCTGGCAGTGGGTGCGCAGCATCTTGGAGCGCTCGTCCTTGGCGCCGAGTTCGGTCATGACGCGGTGCCACAGCGTTCGCGCGGCGCGCAGCTTGGCGACTTCCATGAAGAAGTTCATGCCGATCGCGAAGAAGAACGACAGCCGCCCCGCAAACTGGTCGATGTCCATGCCGTTGGCGATCGCCGCGCGCGCGTATTCGCGGCCGTCGGCGATGGTGAAGGCGAGCTCCTGCACCTGCGTCGCACCGGCTTCCTGCATGTGATAGCCGCTGATCGAGATGCTGTTGAACTTGGGCATCTCGGCCGAGGTATAGGCGATGATGTCGGCGATGATCCGCATGCTGGGGTCGGGCGGGTAGATGTACGTATTGCGGACCATGAACTCCTTGAGGATGTCGTTCTGGATGGTCCCGTCGAGCTTGGCGCGCGCGACGCCCTGCTCCTCCCCGGCGACGATGAAGAAGGCGAGGATCGGGATCACCGCGCCGTTCATGGTCATCGACACGCTCATCTGGTCGAGCGGGATGCCGTCGAACAGGATCTTCATGTCCTCGACACTGTCGATCGCGACACCCGCCTTGCCGACATCGCCGACCACGCGGGGGTGGTCGCTGTCGTAACCGCGATGCGTGGCGAGATCGAAGGCGACGGAGAGCCCCTTCTGTCCGGCGGCCAGGTTGCGGCGGTAGAAGGCGTTGGACGCCTCGGCGGTCGAGAAGCCGGCATATTGGCGCACCGTCCATGGCCGCCCCGCATACATCGACGCGCGCACGCCACGCGTGAACGGCGCAAATCCGGGCAGGCCGGGGTCGGTCGTCACGTCGGCGGCGGTGTAGAGCGGCTTTACATCAATGCCCTCCGGCGTCGGCCAGGTCAGATCGCGGCCCTTGACCTCCTTCGCGGCGAGCGCCTGCCAATCGGCGAGCTTCGGCTGTTTGACAGGTTCGGGCAGCTCGCGCGCCGGGGGCGCCGCCCCGGTATCTTCCCCGGTGTTGTACTCGATATCGGCCATCAGGCCCCTCTGAACGCCGCCTTGCGCTTCTGCAAGAAGGCCGCCGCACCCTCCATCGCGTCGCCCGAGTTGCCGGCCGTGCGCTGACCGATTGCCTCGCGTGCCAGTGCCTGCGTGTAAGTGCCGTCCATCGCCTCCGCGATGTTGCGCCGCATGACGCCCAGCGCCACCGTCGGTCCCGCCGCCAGTCGCTCCGCAAGCGCGGTCGCCTCGGGCATCAGCTCAGCGTCACCGACGCACTTGTGGATCAGACCCCACCCGGCTGCCTTCTCCGCGCCGATCTTCTCACCCAGCATCATCATCTCGGTCGCGCGCGCCTTGCCGACCAGCCGGGTCAGCATCCACGACGCGCCGCCATCGGGCACCAGGCCGATATTGACGAACGCCTGGAGGAAATAGGCCGACGCTCCCGCCACCACGAAGTCGCAGGCGAGCGCGATCGAACAGCCGATCCCGGCCGCTGGGCCGTTTATGGCCGCCACGGTGGGCACCTCCAGCTCGGCCAGCTTCATCATCAGCGGGTTGTAGTGCCGGGTCAGCGCCGCGTGGCTCCCCTGCCCGACGCTGCCGGCGCGCTCCCCTCGCCCCTGCAGGTCCGCGCCCGAACAGAACGCGCGGCCCGCGCCGGTGATCAGCACCGCGCGCGCGCCGTCGATGCGGTCCAGCGCGGCGTTCAGCTCGTCCGCCATGTCGAGCGACGCGGCGTTGAGCCGGTCGGGCCGATTGAGCGTGAGTTGGAGCACGTCGCCGCGCCGCTCGGCGAGGATGGTCTGATAGTCGGGCATAACCCCTCCGTTCGTCCCGAGCGAAGTCGAGGGACATGTGTGTCTCGACTACGCTCGACACGAACGGATGTTAAGTGCCCGCCTGCGCTCCGTGGCTGCTGTCGGGCGTCTCCATCAGTTCGACCAGTACCCCGCCAAAGTCCTTGGGGTGGACGAAGACAATCGGCGTCCCGTGCGCGCCGATGCGCGGGCTCCCGAGCACGGTCGCGCCCTTGGCCTTCAGGTCGGCGACGGCGGCGTCGATGTCGGGCACCTCGAAACAGACATGATGCTGCCCGCCGGCCGGGTTCTTGCGCAGGAAGCCGGCGATCGGGGAGGCGTCGTCATA
This sequence comes from Sphingomonas bacterium, assembly GCF_028292945.1. Classification (GTDB taxonomy): domain Bacteria; phylum Pseudomonadota; class Alphaproteobacteria; order Sphingomonadales; family Sphingomonadaceae; genus Sphingomonas. The sequence continues at coordinate 4,790 of NZ_JAQGLJ010000062.1, forward strand.
GGGCTCGATCAGCTCGATCTGCGTGTTGGGTGCGTCGATGAAGCATACGCGCACCCCCTGCGCGGGCAGGTCGAACGGTTCGCCGATCGCGGTCGCGCCGAGGAGGGTGCGGTAGATCTCGATCGAGCGCTCGATCGAGGGCGTCGCGACACCGACATGGTTGAGGCGGCCGAGGGTTCCGGGCGCCTCAGAGCGGGATGTTGTCATGCTTCTTCCACGGGTTTTCCAGCTGCTTGCCCCGCAGTTTGCGCAAGCCCAGCGCGATCCGCCGCCGGGTCGAGTGCGGCATGATGACCTCGTCGATGAATCCCTTGCTCGCCGCGACAAAGGGGTTGGCGAAGCGGGCTTCGTACTCCGCCGTCCGCTCGGCGATCTCCTCAGGCGTGCGGCCGCGGAAGATGATCTCGACCGCGCCTTTTGCGCCCATCACCGCGATCTCGGCGGTGGGCCAGGCGTAGTTGAGGTCGCCGCGCAAATGCTTGGACGCCATCACGTCATAGGCGCCGCCATAGGCTTTCCGCGTGATGACGGTGATCTTGGGCACGGTCGCCTCGGCATAGGCGAACAGCAGTTTCGCGCCGTGCTTGATGATGCCGGCATGTTCCTGCGCGACGCCGGGGAGGAAGCCGGGGACGTCGACGAAGGTGACGATGGGGATGTCGAACGCGTCGCAGAAGCGCACGAAGCGTGCAGCTTTCTTGCTCGAATTGATGTCGAGCACGCCTGCCAGCACGGTCGGCTGGTTGGCGACGAAGCCGACCGTGCGGCCCTCGATCCGCCCGAAGCCGGTCAGGATGTTGGCGGCGTGGGTCGGCTGCACCTCGAAGAAGTCGCCTTCGTCGACCACCTTCGCGATCAGTTCGTGCATGTCGTAGGGCTGGTTCGCCGACGCGGGGATCAGCGTGTCGAGAGAGTCCTCCAGCCGGTCCCACGGGTCCGACGTGGGTCGCTCCGGCACGCCCTCACGGTTCGATAGCGGCAGGAAGTCGATGAAGTCGCGCGCCGCCAGCAACGCTTCGACATCGTTCTCGAACGCGTTGTCGGCGACGCTGGTCTTGGTGGTGTGCGTCACGGCGCCACCCAGCGCCTCCTGCGTCACCACCTCGTTGGTCACCGTCTTGACCACGTCGGGGCCGGTGACGAACATGTAGCTCGAGTCCTTCACCATGAAGATGAAGTCGGTCATCGCCGGCGAATACACCGCCCCGCCCGCGCACGGGCCCATGATCAGGCTCAACTGCGGCACCACGCCCGAAGCCAGCACGTTGCGCTGGAACACCTCGGCATAGCCGCCGAGCGACGCGACGCCCTCCTGGATGCGCGCGCCGCCGGAGTCGTTCAACCCGATCACCGGCGCGCCGACCTTCAGCGCCATGTCCATGATCTTGCAGATCTTCTGCGCGTGCCGCTCGGACAGCGAGCCGCCGAACACCGTGAAGTCCTGGCTGAACACGAACACCAGCCGACCGCTGATCGTGCCCGAACCGGTGACGACGCCGTCGCCGGGGAACACCTGATCCGCCATGCCGAAATCGACGGCGTTGTGCTCGACGAACATGTCGAGCTCCTCGAACGAGCCTTCGTCAAGCAGCACGTCGAGCCGTTCGCGGGCGGTCAGCTTGCCCTTGGCGTGCTGCGCGGCAATGCGCTTTTCGCCTCCGCCCAGGCGGGCGGCGGCGCGGCGGCGGTCCAGTTCGGCAAGGGTCGAGCTCATGCCGGCGTCATTCGCCAGCCGCCGCTCGATTGCAAGCTAGCCCAGCACGTGCGCCAAGCGCTCGCGGTCCAACGCGCCTTCTCAACGCGCGACGACGATCGTCGCCAGAGCGTTGCCGATGAAGTTGGTGATGCTGCGCGGCGCGAGGCGAGCGGCGTCTCCGGCGTCTCCGGCGTCACTCGCCACTCCCACCAGCCGGTCAAAGAAAAGGCGGGGCCGTAGCCCCGCCCTTATTTGGTGCAGTCAAGCTGCTTGTTAACAGCTGGCCGCGATCTCTGAGATCCACATTTTCAGTCGAACCGGTGCCATTGTCAATGGCGATGGCAGCCTTGCCGGCCAGCGATGGCGAGCAGCCGCGACATATGGTGCATGCCACCTAAGTGGCTGTGTCAACATGGCAACGCGCGTAGACTTGCTTTGATCGACTCGACGATGTGGACGACTCCGTTGTCCCCGTCGAGCCGAGGTGGCGATGGGGGGACGTGATGCGGCGGCTGGGACTGGATATCGGCACGAACAGCATCGGCTGGTGCCTGACCGAGGACGACGAACGGGTCGTCGATCTGGGCGTGCGCATCTTCAGCGATGGTCGCGACCCGAAATCCGGCGCGTCGCTCGCCGTCGATCGACGCGCCGCGCGCGCCATGCGCCGTGGTCGCGACCGCTACCTCGGCCGACGTTCCGCGTTTCTCGACGCATTGGTCGCGCATGGTCTGATGCCCGCCGATGCCGACGAGGCCAAACTGGTCGCGGCCAAGGATCCCTATTCCCTGCGTGCTCGCGCGTTGACCGAGCGGCTGGAACCCTTCGAGATCGGCCGCGCGCTGTTTCACCTCAATCAGCGACGCGGCTTTCTCTCAAATCGCAAGGCGGAGCGGCGCAGCAAGGATAACGAGGAGGGCAAGGTAAAGCTGGGCGAATATGCCCTCGATCGCGCCATGCAGGAGGCCGATGCCGAGACGCTCGGTGTGTTCCTGTACAAGCGACAACAGGCTGTCGACGCGCAGGGCAGAAGCGAGCCGCAATCCACCCGCGTCCGGCTCGACAGTGAATCGCAGGCGTACGATTTCTATCCGCAACGCCGGCATGTCGACCATGAGTTCGGCTGTATCTGGCAAGCGCAGGCGCAGCATCACCCTGCCCTGCTGACCGACGAGGCGCGCGCGGCGCTGCATCGCGTCCTGTTTTTCCAGCGGCCGCTGAAGGAGCCGGAGGTCGGCGTCTGCACCTTCGTCAACAGCGAACGCCGCCTTCCCAAGGCGCACCCGCTGTTTCAGCAACGGCGCCTCTATGAAGAGGTCAACCAATTGGAGATCACGACGCCCGGAGCGCAATCCCGCAAGTTGACGCCCGAGCAACGCGATCTCCTGATCATGGAATTGCGGGGCAACAGGGAACGCAGCTTCGCCGCGCTTGGCAAACGTCTGAAGCTGCAGCCCGGCGAAAGCTTCAACAAGGCCTCGGAAACGCGGCTGGCGCTACGCGGCGATGAAGTCTTCGCGGCAATGGCGCACAAGACGCGGTTCGGCGACACGGCCTGGTCCAACAAGAGCGCCGAGGAGCAATGGCGCATCGTCGAGCGCCTGATGGACGAGGAGGATCCCGACCGGCTTCACGCTTTCCTGACGGAGGAGTGCGGCCTGTCCGAAGACGGTGCCCGCACCACGGCCAAGGCGCCGCTGCCGGAGGGACACGGCCGACTTGGAGAGACGGCGACGCGATTGATCCTCCAGGCGCTGAGGGGCGACGTCATTACCTATGACGAGGCCGTTCGCCGCGCCGGTTGGCATCATAGCGACGATCGGACGGGTGAGGTCCTCGACCGCCTGCCCTATTATGGCGAGTTGCTGACACGTGACATCCCCCCCGGTTCGCAGCTGGCGTCCGATCCGCCCGAAAAGCGCTGGGGCAAGATCACCAATCCCACCGTTCACATCGGCCTGCGCCAGCTTGAAAAGCTGATCAACGCGATCGTCGCGACCCATGGTCGCCCCGATCACATCGTCGTCGAACTGGCGCGCGACCTGAAGCTCAACGACAAGGACAAGGAGGACCACAACCGGCGCATCCGCAAGGACACCGCCGACGCGCAACGCCGCTCGCGCCTTTTGCGTGGTGTCGACGCGTCGGAGAACATGACGGGCGAGCCGATCGCGGCGGACACGGGCGCCAACCGGGCGCTGCTCAAGCTGTGGGAAGAGCTCAACCCGGCCAATGCGCTCGACCGTCGCTGCCCGTATTGCGCGGAGCCGATCGGCATGCGCCAGCTGTTTTCCGGTGAAGCCGACATCGATCATATCATCCCCTATTCCCGGTCGCTCGACGACAGCGCCGGCAACAAGGTGGTCGCGCATCGGGCGTGCAACAGGACCAAGGGCAACCGGACGCCGTTCGAGAAATGGGGTTCCGAACCCGATCGCTGGGACAGGATAACGACCCAGGTCGCTCGCCTCCATCGATCCAAGCAATGGCGCTTCGGACCGGACGCGATGGCCCGGGTGGAGAAGGACGGCGGCTTCCTCGCCCGCCAGCTGACCGACACCCAGTACCTGTCGCGGCTCGCCGGCAAATATCTCCGCAGCCTGTACCCGACGGCCGACGACGGCAGCGTCTACGTCATCCCGGGTCGGATGACGGCAATGCTGCGCAGGCTATGGGGCCTCAACACGATCCTGCGCGATCACAACTACGTCGAGAACAAGCATAGCGATGCACCGAAGAACCGTCTCGATCATCGCCACCACACCATCGACGCCGCCGTGACGGCGGTCACGACGCGCAGCCTGCTCCAGCGGATCGCGCGCACCGCCGGCCTGGCCGAGGACAAGGACCTCGACCGCCTGTTCGAAGGGCTGGAGCAGCCATGGCCGCGGTTCCGGGAGGAACTGGAGGAGCGGGTCAACCGCGTGACGGCGAGCCACAAGGCGGATCACGGACGACACGGCCAGCCGTCGCGCCACCGTGATGTCACGTCCGGGCGGCTGCACAACGACACGGCCTACGGGCTGACAGGCAGCATCGCCGCCGACGGCAAGACTCCGATCGTCGTCCACCGGGTGCCGCTGACCAGCTTGAAGCCCGAAGACGTGTCCAATCCGGAGCGAATTCCCGACGGCACGCTGCGCGCCGAACTGGCCAAGGTCACCCACGGCACGTCGGGCGCAGCGTTCACCGCACGGCTGCTTGAGTTTCGCCGGCACGGAGCGGCGCTGACCGACCGGAACGGACGACCGCTCTACAAGGGCCTGCGGCATGTCCGCGTGCGAGAGGCGCTGAACGTGATCCCGATCCGTGACGCCGCCGGGCGCGCCTACAAGGCCTACAAGGGCGACGCCAATGCGCGGCTGGAGTTGTGGCGCCTGCCCGACGGGCAGCTGAAAACCCGCGTCGTCACGATGTTCGATGCTCATCAGGCTGGCGTGACCGATCAGCGACCCCATCCGGCCGCCAGGCGGATATTGAACCTTCGCCAGAACGATGTGCTGGCGGTCGAACGCGACGGTGGACCGCGCGAACTTCTGCGCGTGGCAGGGTTCAACGTGCAGGGGCGGCTCACGCTGGCGGCGATCAACGAGGCGGGCAATCTGAAGGAGCGCGACGCGGCGAAGGAGGTCGATCCGTTCAAATATGTCTATCTATCGGGTCGCAGCATTCTCAAGGCGAAGGCGCGGCAGGTCAGGATTGATCCGATGGGGAGGGTTTTCGACCCCGGTCCGCGCTGACATCCACACCCTCCTGTCCTAGCCTCCACGGGCAGGAGGCAGGTCATGCAGCGGATCGTCGACATCGCCACCGACGGCAGTCACCTGTCCGCCCATCGCGGCTTCCTGCTCGTGAATCAAAACCGGGAGGAGGTCGGGCGCGTGCCGCTCGACGATGTCGCCGCCGTGATCGTCCATGCGCACGGCACCACTTGGACGACCAACCTCGCGGTCGCGCTGGCCGCGCGTGGCGCGGTGCTGTTGCTGTGCGGGTCTAATCACACGCCCGTCGCGCTATGCCTGCCGATCGCCGGCCACCACGCGCAGAACGGGCGCATGCGCGCGCAATGGGAAGCCGGCCGACCGCTCGCCAAGCAGCTGTGGCGTCAGGTGGTGACCGCCAAGATACGCTGGCAGGCCGCGGCGCTCGATGCCGCGGGCGGTCGTGCCGAGCCGCTGCTGTTCCTGGCGCGGCGGGTGCGCTCGGGCGACCCGGACAATCTGGAGGCCCAGGCGGCGCGGCGTTACTGGACCGAGTTGATGGGCGCCGGTTTCCGCCGTGACCGCGCGGCCGACGGCGCCAACGCGATGCTAAACTATGGCTACACCGTCATGCGTGCCGCCTGCGCGCGCGCGGTCGTGGCGGCGGGGCTGCACCCGTCGATCGGCATCCACCATGCCAATCGCGGCAACCCGCTGGCGCTGGCCGACGATCTGATCGAGCCGTTCCGCCCGCTGGTCGACACGCTGACGGTCCGCCTGCGCGCCGCTGGGCACGAGAGCGTTACGCCCGAGACCAAGCGCGCCTATGCGGGGCTGATCGCGCTTGACCTGCCGGGCGACGACGGCACCACCACCGTCTGGCTCGCGGCCGAGCGCGCGGCGCAGTCGCTGGCCCGCAGTTTTCAGAGCGGTCGCGCCGCCGATCTCGTGCTGCCCCGTCCGCCCTCGGCATTGGAGCTTGCCGGGCTTGACGCACTCGCGCCTGTCGCGGCGCGGTGACCGCGACGCAGCTCTCCGGTTACCGGCTGATGTGGATCTTCGTCATGTTCGACCTGCCCGTGGGCACCAAGGCGGAGATGCGCGCCGCGACCAAGTTTCGCGAATATCTCCTCGACGAAGGGTTCGAGAAATCGCAATTCTCGATCTACGCCCGCTTCTGCAACGGCAAGGAGCAGTATGAGTCGTATCTGCGCCGCATCGAGTCGCACCTGCCCGACCGGGGAGACATCCACATCCTGAGCTTCACCGACCGCCAATACGAGAACATCGTCCGGTTCGCCGGGCAGCGCCGCCGGCGGCAGCGCAAGAATCCCGACCAGCTGGCACTATTCTGATGAGTCGCGGTCGGTTTGTTCGCGCGATCAGGCCGCTATGTCCTGTTGGAACAAGAACATAGCGGCCCATCAGTCATAACCGCTCAGAGATCGCGGTCCAACGGCAACATAGACGTAGTGGAGCCGTATCGACGGGGAGTCATAACCGCTCAGAGATCGCGGTCCAACGGCAACCAATGTGGCGTGTATGGCTTCCTGCGCGTCGTCATAACCGCTCAGAGATCGCG
>NZ_JAQGLJ010000105.1 GCF_028292945.1 Sphingomonas bacterium
GTCGACGCCAGCCGCCTGGTGGAGCTGGTCAACACCCGCCATCCTTTGGGAGAGGTCCTCGCGTCCCGTGAGGACAGGCCGCTGGTTGACGCGGACCTGTCGCGGTCATAGCCCGACCACCATGCCGAGCTTCCTGGACTTCGAAAAACCGATCGCCGAACTGCAAGGCCGCATCGACGACCTGCGCGAGGGCGCCACGGGTGGCGTCGACATCGGTCCGGAGATCGCCCGGCTACAAGCCAAATCCGACAAGCTGCTTCGCGACACCTTCGCGCGGCTGACGCCGTGGCAGAAGACACAGGTGGCGCGCCACCCCGAGCGACCGCACTTCAACCATTATGTTGCCGGGCTGTTCGACGACTGGGTGCCGCTAGCAGGTGATCGCGCCTTCGCCGACGATCAGGCGATCCTCGGCGGTTTCGCGACGTTTGGCGGCCGCAAGGTGATGGTGCTGGGCCACGAGAAGGGCGACGACACCGCCAGCCGCATCCGCCACAATTTCGGCATGGGCAAACCCGAAGGCTACCGCAAGGCAATCCGCCTGGTCGAACTGGCCGATCGATTCGGGCTGCCGATCGTGACGCTGGTCGACACCTCGGGTGCGTTCCCCGGCGTACAGGCCGAGGAGCGCGGGCAGGCGGAGGCGATCGCCCGTTCGACGGAGGCTTGCCTGCGCGCAGGGGTGCCGATCGTTGCGGCGATAGTGGGCGAGGGCGGCTCCGGCGGCGCGGTGGCGCTGGCGGCGGGCAATCGCGTATTGATGTTCGAACACGCCGTCTATTCGGTGATCTCGCCCGAGGGCTGCGCGTCGATCCTGTGGCGCACCGCCGACAAGGCAGCGGAAGCCGCCGAGGCGATGAAGGTCACTGCGCAGGATCTGAAAGGGTTCGGCGTGATCGATACGATAGTGCCCGAACCGCTGGGCGGCGCTCATCGCGATCGCGCGGCGGCGATGGCGCAACTGGGCATGGCATTGGGTGAGGCGCTTGACGCGCTGTCGGGCCAGAGCCGCGACGAGCTTCGGCGGCAACGCCGCGAGAAGTTCCTGGCGATGGGCCGACTGTAGGAGTCGGCCCAGGCGTTTCAGGCGGTCTTCAGGTTGGACGAAACGTTCTCGAACGTCGCCTTCAGATTGTTGCCCAGCCCCTGCATGGCGGCGATGGCGGCAACGGCGATCAGCGCGGCGATCAGGCCGTATTCGATTGCCGTGGCGCCGCGAGTGTCGCGCAGCATCTTCACAATGCGTTTCATCTGGTAAGCTTCCCCTAAAAAAAGGGACGACGCGTCTTACACCGCGCCGTCCCAAATTCAACGTTGACCAGTGATGCGAACTTACGCGGTCTTGAGGTTCGAGGCCACGTTGTTGAACGTCGCCTTCAGGTTGTTGCCCAGGCCCTGCATGGCGGCGATTGCGGCAACGGCGATCAGTGCGGCGATCAGGCCATACTCGATGGCGGTCGCGCCCTTGTTGTTCTTGATGAACTTGCGAATGGTCTGCATGATACGATCTCCGATTATGCCAAAGCTTCAGTTACCCGACTGAACCGGGAGAACCGGACCAGCAGCACGGAAGCTAAGAGCAACTTGTTGAGAAAACCTTAAAGCGAAAACGTGATCGCCTGGATGATCAGCGCGCGGTCTGGACCTTGCTGCTGACGTTGTTCCACATGCTGCTGGTGGTCGATCCAACGGCCTGGAAGCCGACCAGCATCGCCAGCACGATCATCGAGATGATCAGGCAATATTCGACCGACGTCGCGGCTTTCTGCTGACGGGCAAGACGCTGTAGGGCAGGAAGCCAGGCTCGCATGACCGTCATGTTACCGGTGAGGAGGTTAACGAATGACTGACATGCGTATGTTCCCCGTCGTCGCCGCCGCACTTCTCGACCCCGCCGGGCGGGTGCTCGTCCAGCAGCGGCCACCCGGGAAGCCGATGGCTGGTCTGTGGGAGTTTCCCGGCGGCAAGATCGAAGTCGGCGAGACCCCGGAGGCCGCACTCGTGCGCGAGTTGAACGAGGAGTTGGCGATTGTCGTCGATGCCGCGCACCTCGCGCCGCTGTGCTTCGCCAGTGAATCCCAAGCCGATCGCCATCTGCTGCTGCTGCTGTTCGTCACGAACCGCTGGCGGGGTGAACCGCAGGCGCTGGAGGCGTCGGCGCTACGCTGGGCAGGGCCGGGCGAGCTCGACGACCTGCCGATGCCTGCCGCCGATCGTTTCCTGATCGCCGCGCTGTCGCGCCTGCGACCGGGTTGACCGAACCGCCCGAACCCGCCATGCGCCCCAACCTTGCCGCGCATCGAGGCCCGATGGCGGAGTGGTGACGTAGAGGACTGCAAATCCTCGCACCCGGGTTCGATTCCCGGTCGGGCCTCCACATCGCCGCGATCGGGTGGTGCCGCCGGGTGAGCTTGGCGTTGCGCGCCCGGCTCGCTAGAAGCTGGTCGTGAGAACTGTGTTGCACCAGTAAGACAGCTGTGCGAGAGACGACCATCGCGGATATCGGGGACATGATGATCGGGATCGATCCTTCTGAGATGCGCGCGCAGCGCCACGCCATGGTCGCGAGCCAGCTGCGCACGAACGCGGTCAGCGACACGCGGGTGGTGGCGGCAATGGCCACCGTGCCGCGCGAGGCGTTTCTGCCGGGTGACGCGGCGAAGATGGCCTATCGCGACACCGCCATCCCGCTCGGTCGCGGCCGCGCGGCAAATGCGCCGATCGCGACGGGGCGGTTGCTGACGGCGGCGACCCTGGACTCCGTCGATCGTGTCCTGTTGATCGGCGCGGCCGGGGGCTATGCGGCGGCGGTGTTGGCTCAGCTGGCGGCGCACATCGTTGCGGTGGAGAGCGACGGCGCGCTTGCCGAGTTTGCGCGCGCCGCGCTGGCCGGCATGCCGACCGTCGAGGTGGTGCAGGGGGAGCTCACCGAGGGCTGGGTCGCCGGTGCGCCGTACGACGTGCTGATCGTCGACGGCGCGGTCGAGGCGCTGCCTCCCATGCTGATCGAGCAGGTCCGGCCTGGTGGCCGGGTCGTCACCGGCCTGATCGAGCGAGGCGTCACCCGCTTGGCTGCCGGCCGACGCACCGCGGGCGGGTTCGGCCTGGCCAGCTTCGTCGATACCGAATGCGTGCTGCTGCCCGGCTTCGCGCCGCCGCAAGCCTTTCGCTTCTGAGCAAAGAGATGCACGGGAAAATTCCATCTCTTCTGGTGGTCGGCGCGTTTCTTCTCGCCACGCCGGCCAGTGCCGACACGCTGCGCGAGGCATTGGCCCGCGCCTACCAGACCAACCCGACGATCACGGGGGCGCGCGCGGGCCAGCGGGCCGTTGATGAGAATGTGCCGATCGCGCGGGCCGCCGGGTTGCCCTCGGCCAGCGCGGGAGGGAGCTATAGCGAGAACCTGCTGCGGTCCGGCAACAGCCTGAGCTCGCCCGCGCGCTCCGCGTCGGCGGACACGTCGCTGGTCGTGCCGATCTATCGCGGCGGCGCGGTGCGCAATTCGCTCCGCGCCGCCGAAACGCGCGCGGACGCGGGTCGCCTGGGCCTGCGCGGCACCGAGTCCGATCTCTTCACGGACGTGGTCGCGGCGTATAATGACGTGATCCGCGACGAGGCCGTCGTCGGGCTGAACCATCAGAATGTTCGGGTGCTGGAAATCAACCTGCGCGCCAGCCGCGACCGGTTCCAGGTCGGCGACCTGACCAGGACCGACGTCGCGCAATCGGAAGCGCGGCTGTCGATCGCGCGCGGCCAGCTGCAGTCGGCCGAGGCTCGCCTGATCTCCAGCCGGGAGAACTACATCCGCGTCGTCGGCGCCCCGCCCGGCACGCTCGCCGAGCCGCCGCCGCTCCCCAATCTGCCCGTCAGCGTCGACGCAGCGGTGGCGCAGGCGCTTGCCGACAATCCTTTCCTGCTTGCCGCGGCGCGCCAGCGCGACGCCACCCGTTACGACATCGGCATCGCCCGTGCGGCGCGGTTGCCGCAGGTGAGCGGCGTGGTGGGGGGCAGCTACACGAATTTCCTTGGCTCGCTGGGCTCCGGCACCGGTGTCAGGGTCGGTCAGGACGGCGCTTCGGGCAATGTCGGGCTGTCGCTCAGCCTGCCGCTGTTTCAGGGCGGCCGCCCGGGTGCGCAGGTCCGCCAGGCCGAGGCGCGGCGTAGTCAGGCGATCGAGGCGGTGACCGAGACCGAGCGTGCGGTGATCGCGCAGGCGCGCTCCGCCTTTGCCGTGTACCGCTCGTCGCTGGAGGTGATTGCGTCGTCGCAGAACGCGGTCAACGCCAACCGGCTGAGCCTGGAGGGCGTGCGCGCGGAGAACAGCGTCGGCACGCGCACCATTCTCGATATCCTCAACGCCGAGCAGGAACTGCTCAACAGCCAGGTGACGCTGGTGACCGCGCGGCGCGACGCCTATGTCGCGGGTTTCGCGCTGCTCGCCGCGATGGGCAATGCCGAGGCGCGCGACCTCGGCCTCGACGGCGGCGCGCTGTACGATCCGATGCTGAACTACAACCGCGTCCGTCGCCGGATCAACGATTTCGCCAGCGACGGCGAGCCGGCACCGGTCGCGACCGGAACGACGCTGACGCCATCGCAGGACGCGGCCGTCACGCGGCCGCTGGAGCCTGCGCTCGGAACGCCGGTTGACAGGACGCGGTCGTTAAGCACAGGTTCTGCTTCGCCCAACCGACAATGAGATTGGGCAACGGGGCTGCGAATTGCATGGGTGACCTGAGCGCCGAGCCGTCGATGGAGGAAATATTGTCTTCCATCAAACGCATCATCGCCGAGGAGGGCGATGGCACGCCGTCGCGCGCGCGGCGTCCGGCGCGTCCGCTTCCCACGGCGATCTCGCTCGCCCGGTCACCCGATGACGACGAAGCCGATGACGATGAAATTCTGGAGTTGAGCGTCCCCATGCCCGCTGCCCGCCCCGATCCCGCGCCCCGCCCCGGCGATGCTGCCGCCACGCCGGCTGCCGAAACCATGGTGTCGCAGGCCGCCGCCGCGGCCAGCCGCGGCGCTCTCGATTCGCTCAGCCGGCTGATGGTCAAGCCGGAGCCGGGCAGCGACGGCTCGCTGGAAGGCCTGGTGCGCGAGATGCTGCGCCCGATGCTGAGCGAGTGGCTCGACGCGCATCTCCCCGAGCTGGTGGAGACGATGGTGGCGCGCGAGATCAAGCGGATCACCGGTCAACCGGGCTAAGTCCGCACCAAGTCCCACTCCCGCATGCTGAACTTGTTTCAGCATCCATCGTGCGACGGGGGACGGGCGTACCTCGTGTGATCGTCGCCAGAGCATAGTGCGACACGCGACTGAAGCATCCGTCCCGACGTGGATGCTGGAAACCAGTTCAGCATGACGGGAGCGATATTGCCCCCATTCAGCCCATCTGCTCTACCTCGCGTCCATGAAGCTCCTCCTCACCGCCAGCTTGCTGGCGATCGCCTGTGCAGCCCCGGCGACGGCGCGCCAGCTCACCATCGCCGACGTGACGATGCTCAGCCGCGTGAGCGCGCCGACCGTTTCAAAGGAGGGCCGCTGGCTCGTCTGGCAGCAGCGCGAGACTGATCTCGCCGCGAACCGCGGCCGTTTCGACCTGTGGCGGCTCGACCTGGCCCGGCGGGGCGCGCAGCCTGAGCGGTTCGCCGCCGAGGCCGACGTCAACGAGACCAGTCCGCAGATCGTCGGCGACACCGTGTACTTCTCTTCGGACAAGGGCGGCGATGACGCGATCTGGTCGCTCCCGGTCGCCGGCGGGACCCCGCGAAGGCTCACCAGCTTCAAGGGTGGCTTCGGCGGCTTCAAGGTCGCACCGACGGGTGATCGCATCGTCGTCTGGGCCGATCGCAAGCCCGGCGCGCCCAGCCTGGAACCGGCCATGGTCAAGAAGGATGCGAACGCCGGGTCGGGCCGCACCTATGACCAGCTGTTCGTGCGCCACTGGGACAGCTGGGCGACCGGTGATCGATCGCAGCTGTTCGTCCTGCCGCTCGGTCCCGAGGGCGCTTCCGGCGACGGCATGGCGGTGGAGCGAGGGCTGGTGGGCGATACCCCGTCCAAGCCGTTTGGCGGGGGCGAGGAGATCGCCTGGAGTCATGACGGTCGGACGCTCTACTTCGCGTTGCGCGAGGCGGGTCGGATCGAGGCGACTTCCACCAACCTCGACATCTTTGCCGTGCCTGCCGATGGCTCGGCACCCCCGCGCAACCTGACCGATGTCAACGACGCGACCGACACGCTGCCGGTCGTCTCCCCCGACGGCCGTACGCTTGCCTATGTCGCGATGAAGCGGCCGGGCTACGAGGCGGACCGTCAGGTGGTGATGCTCCGCGACCTCGCGTCGGGGCAGACCCGGGCGCTGACGCAAGGCTGGGACCGGTCGGTCGGTTCGCTGGCCTGGGCGGCCGACGGCAGGTCGCTACTCGCCACCGCCGACGATACACAGGAAGTGCCGCTGTTCCGCATTGACGCCGCAACGGGCAAGGTCGCGCGGCTGACCGGCGAGGGCCATGTCGCGGCCGTTGCGGTGACGCCCAGGGGCGCGGTCGTGGCGATGGACAGCCTCACGGCGCCCGCCGACTTCTTCACGGTCGCAGGTAAGGGTCGCCCCGCCCGGCTCACCAGCGTCAACGCGGACAGGCTCGCCGGCGTCGATCTGCCGACCGTCACCCGCTTCAGCTTCGCCGGTGCGAACGGAGACACGGTGCATGGCTATGCCGTCCGCCCGACGGGTATCACCGGCAAGGTGCCGGTCGCGTTCATGATCCATGGCGGGCCGCAGGGGTCGAGCAACAACAGTTGGTCGTACCGCTGGAACCCGGCGGTGTTCGCGGGGGCCGGTTATGGCCTGGTCGCGGTCGATTTCCACGGCTCGACGGGCTACGGCCAGGGCTTCACCGACGCGATCCAGAACAACTGGGGCGGCTGGCCACTGGAGGACCTGCAAAAGGGACTGACGGCGGCGACCGCGCGGTTCGGCTGGCTGGACGGCGACAACGCCTGCGCGATCGGCGCATCGTACGGCGGCTACATGGTCAACTGGATCGCCGGGCAATGGCCCGACCGCTTCAAATGCCTCGTCCAGCACAACGGCGTCTTCGACGCGCGCGCGATGGCGTATGAGACCGAAGAGCTATGGTTCGACGAATGGGAGCATGGCGGCAAGACCTATGACGAGGACCCTGCCGCCTACGAACGCTGGAACCCGGTCAACCACGTCGCCAAATGGAAGACGCCTATGCTGGTGATCACCGGCGAGAAGGACTTCCGCATCCCCTACACGCAGGGGATCGCCAGCTTCACGGCGCTGCAACGACGCGGCGTCCCGTCACGCCTGCTGGTCAATCCGAACGAGAACCACTGGGTGCTGAAGCCGCGCGAGAGCCGGCAATGGTATGGCGAGGTGCTGGGCTGGATGGACCGCTGGACCGGCAAGGCGCCAGCGGCGGACATGCATGTGATGCCGGGCACGACGGTTACGCGCTGAAGCTTCGTCACCCCGGCCTGGAGCCGGGGTCCCGCTGCCTTTTTCCGCTCAAGAAGAAGCGGGACCTCGGGTCAAGCCCGGGGTGACGGAGGAATAGGTGGCGGCTAAGGCCACCTCTATGCCCGAACTCCCCAAAACCTTCGACCCTGCCGAGATCGAGGCGCGCTGGTACGCGCATTGGGAGGCGAACGGCCTGTTCCGCCCCGACCGACCGGGCGCGCAGCCCTGGACGATCGTCAACCCGCCGCCCAACGTCACCGGCTCGCTGCATATCGGCCACGCGCTCGACAACACGCTGCAGGACGTTCTGACGCGGCATGCGCGCCTGCAGGGCAAGGACGCGCTGTGGGTGGTCGGCACCGACCATGCCGGCATTGCCACGCAGATGGTGGTCGAGCGCGATCTCGCGAAGGAACAGAAGAAGCGCACGGATTTCACGCGCGAACAGTTCGTCAGCAAAGTCTGGGCGTGGAAGGAGCAGTCGGGCGGCGAGATCACCCGCCAGCTGCGCCGACTGGGCTGCTCGATGGACTGGACGAACGAACGTTTCACGATGGACGAGGGCTTCTCGGCCGCGGTGCTGCAGGTGTTCGTGCAGATGCATCGCGCGGGCTTGATCTATCGGGACAAGCGGTTGGTGAATTGGGATCCGGGTTTGGGCACCGCGATCAGCGATCTGGAGGTGGAAACGCGCGAGGAGCAGGGTGGTTTCTGGCACCTGCGCTACCCGCTGGAGGACGGCTCCGGCGCGATCTCGGTCGCGACGACGCGGCCGGAGACGATGCTGGCCGACATGGCGGTCGCGGTTCACCCGAGCGACGAACGCTACGCGTCGCTGGTCGGCAAGCAGGTTCGCCAGCCGATCACCGGCCGGCTGATCCCGATCGTCGCCGATGAGCATGCCGATCCGGCGCTCGGGTCGGGCGCGGTGAAGATCACGCCGGGGCACGACTTCAACGATTTCGAGGTCGGCAAGCGCGCAGGGTTCGCGGCCGCCGACATGCTCAACATGCTCGATGCGCAGGCAAGGGTGGTGCAGACCGCCGACGGCCTGATCCCGGCCGAGCTGATCGGCCTTGACCGCGCCGCCGCGCGCGACCGTGTCGTGGCCATGCTGGAGGAGGCCGGCGCGCTGGAGCGGGTCGAGCAGCGCACGATCCAGCGCCCCTATGGCGACCGCTCGGGCGTGGTGATAGAGCCGTGGCTGACCGACCAATGGTATGTCGATCAGGAGACGCTCGCCGGCCCCGCGATCGCGGCGGTGCGCTCCGGTGCGATCAAGGTCGTGCCCAAGTCGTGGGAGAAGACGTTCTTCCACTGGATGGACAACATCCAGCCCTGGTGCATCAGCCGCCAGCTGTGGTGGGGGCATCGGATCCCGGCATGGTACGCGGACGACGGGCGCATTTTCGTCGCCGAGAGCGAGGCGGCGGCACAGGTCCAGGCGGGAGAGGGTGTCGCCCTGCGGCAGGACGAGGACGTGCTGGACACGTGGTTTTCCAGTGCCTTGTGGCCGTTTGCGACCTTGGGATGGCCAGAGTCCCCCTCCCACTCGCGGGAGGGGCTAGGCGTGGCCTCGTCGCAGGGTCAGGTGGCTGACGGAACGGGCCCTGTCCCAACCCCTCCCGCAAGCGGGAGGGGAGTTCTCAACGGCCGCTACCCCAACGACGTCCTCGTGTCCGGCTTCGACATCCTGTTCTTCTGGGACGCCCGCATGATGATGCAGGGGTTGCAGCTGATGGGAGATGTGCCCTTCAAGACGCTGTATCTGCATGGTCTGGTGCGCGCGGCCGACGGCGCAAAGATGTCCAAGTCCAAGGGCAACACCGTCGATCCGCTAGGTCTGATCGACCGATACGGTGCCGACGCGCTGCGCTTCTTCATGGCGGCGATGGAGAGCCAGGGCCGCGACATCAAGATGGATGAGAAGCGCGTCGAGGGTTACCGCAACTTCGCGACCAAGCTGTGGAACGCCGCGCGCTTCTGCCAGGCCAACGGCATCGGTGGCTCGACCACGCTGGAGCCGCCGGCGGCGACGCTCGCCGTCAACAAATGGGTGATCGCCGAGTGCGTGGCGATGATCCAGGAAGTCGACCTCAGCCTCGCCGACCTGCGCTTCGACGCGGCCGCGAACGCGATCTATCAGTTCACCTGGAGCCGCTTCTGCGACTGGTATATCGAGCTCATCAAAGGAACGTTCGACGACGAGACGAAGGCGGTCGCCGGCTGGGTGCTCGACCAAATCCTGGTCGTGCTCCACCCCTTCATGCCCTTCATCACCGAGGAACTGTGGCACGCGTTGCTGCCGGGACGATCCGAACTGATCGTCGCGCAATGGCCGAAGGCGGACGCGCGCGCGCTCGATCCCGCCGCGCAGGCCGAGGTCGAGTGGCTGATCGAGCTGGTTGGCGGCATCCGCGCCGCCCGTACCGAACTGAACGTGCCGCCGGGCGCGAAGCTGCCGCTACACGTGCGTGGTGGCGATGCGCTCACCCTTGCCCGTATCGAGCGGCAGGCCCCCGCGCTGTCGCGCCTGGCACGAGTCACGCCAGCGGCCGGCGACGCAGCCGGTGGCGCAGTGCAGGTCGTGATCGGCGGCGCTACCTTCGTATTGCCGCTGGCAGGCGTGATCGACCTCGAGTCCGAACGCGCGCGCCTTGCGAAGGCGATCGCGGCGGCGGGGAAGGAGCGCGATGCGCTCGCCGGCCGCCTCGGCAACGCCAGCTTCGTGGAGCGCGCCAAGCCCGAGGCCGTCGACAAGGCGCGCGCCGACCACGCCGACAAGGCGGCAGAGGCGGAGCGGCTGAGCGCCGCGCTGGCACGGCTGGGGTAATGGCTACCTGTCATCATCCCCGCGAAGGCGGGGACCCATCACCCACGCGCGAAGTTTTCAGCCCGGTCGGTAAATGGGGTCCCACGTTCGCGGGAATGACGGCGTAATGGCGAGCCAGCCTTCATCAGGTCCTCGCCAACGCGACCTCACGACCGGACCGATCGGCACCACCTTGCTCGCCTTTGCGCTGCCGACGCTCGGGTCCAACGTGCTGCAATCGCTCAACGGCTCGATCAACGCGATCTGGGTCGGACGCTTCCTGGGTGAGTCGGCGCTGGCCGCGACATCGAACGCGCACAACATCATGTTCCTGCTGTTCGGCGCGGTGTTCGGGTTCGGGATGGCGGCAACGATCCTGGTCGGGCAGAGCTGGGGAAGGCGCGATGTTGACGCCGCGCGGCGCGCGTTCGGGTCGGCGCTGGGGCTGGTGCTGGCTGCCTCGATCGTCGTCGCCGCGCTGGGTTGGGTGTTCACGCCCGAAATCCTCGCTGCACTCCAGACGCCCGGCGACGCGCGGCTGCTCGCGGCGGCGTACCTGCGCGTGATCTTCCTCAGCCTGCCGCCCTCGATGCTGCTGATACTGTGCTTCATGGGGCTACGCGGCACGGGTGACGCCATGACGCCGCTCTGGTTCATGGCACTGAGCGTGCTCGTCGACAGCGGCCTCAACCCCGTCCTCATTCTCGGTCTGGGGCCGTTCCCCGCGATGGGAATCGCAGGATCGGCGACCGCGACGCTGATCGCCAACTTCGTCGCGCTGGGCGGTCTCGCGCTCTACATTCGCCTGCGTGACCTGCCGCTGCGGCTGCGCGGGGCGGAGTGGCGCTATCTCCTGCCGAGCGCCGCACTGACGCGGTTGATCGTCGCCAAGGGGCTGCCGATCGGCGCGCAGATGCTGGTCATCGCGCTCGCCGGGCTGACGATGCTGGGGCTGGTCAACCGTTATGGCGTCCACACCGCAGCTGGCTTCGGTATCGCGTTGCAGCTGTGGGGCTATATCCAGATGCCGGCGATGGCGATCGGTGCGGCCATTAGCGCGATGGCGGCTCAGAACATCGGCGCGGGGCGGTGGGACCGCGTCGGGCGGATCACCGGCGCGGGGCTGTTGCTCAACGCCGCGATCACCGGCGCGATGGTGGCAATGGTGCTGCTGCTGGACCGGCAGATCCTGGGCCTGTTCCTGGGCGCAGACAGCCCCGCGTTGCCGATCGCGCAGCATATCAGCCGCACCGCGTCATGGGGCTTCATCCTGTTCGGCGGGACGATGGTGCTGTTCGGGGTGGTTCGCGCGAATGGCGCCGTATGGGGCCCGCTGCTGATCCTGTTCACCGCCATGTTTCCGGTTCGGCTCGGCCTAGCGACGCTGCTGGAGCCGACCTTGGGCGTCGATGCGCTGTGGTGGAGCTTCCCCGCCGGCTCGGCCGCGACGGTCGCGATGGCGGCGCTCTATTACCGGTTCGGGCCGTGGCGACGTAGTCGCATGCTGGTACCCCAGGCCGAGGGAGAGCAGCGAAGCCATGCGGATGTCGATCAGAGCGCGCATTCGCATCCCGCCGGTTAGGCGGCTGCGGCCTCCACCGGCGCCATCACCTCGATCACGCCGGCCGCGATCGCGGCGGTCACCGGGGTCCGCGCCAGCACCTCGCCATCGATCGAGATCGGCATGCGCGGCTCGGTCGCGATGCGGATCGAGCGACCGTGGAACTCGCGCACATCCTCATGGCGTGCGGGCAGCCGCAACAGGCTCGCCACCCAATTCTTGACCAGCCGGCGCCTTACCTTGCCGACCACGGCCTGCACCACGATCTCGCCCGAATTGACTTCCGCCGACTCGACCATTTCGGTCCCGCCATGATAGCCGCCATTGGCAATGCGAACTTCCACCACGCGCAGGCGCTCGGCGGTGGCGCCCTCGCCGATGATCAGCGTGAAGGGACGAAAGCGCAGGAACTCCCACGCCGCCCAGGTCAGATAACCGAGCCGCCCGGCCACCTTCTTCAACCCGTGCGGTACTGACTGCGCGATCTGAGGTGCAATCCCCAAGGTCGCGCAATTGCAGTAATAATCCTTGTCGATCCGCCCCAGATCGATGCGGCGGGGCGCGCCGGTCGCGAGCACGTCCACCGCGCCGGGCATGTCCAGCGGAATACCGAGCGAGCGCACGAAGCTGTTCGCCGTCCCGAACGGCAGCACGCCCAGAATGACGTTCGCCCCAACCAGCTGATCCACCAGACCACTGACCGTGCCGTCGCCACCGCCGAGGATGACGAGGTCGGGCTTCTTGGCCAGTGCCTTGTCGAGCGTGGCCGTCAGCTGCTTCGGGTCCTCTACCGCGTGGGAGTCGACCGGAAAGGGGAGCCGGTCGAGCAGCGCGCAGACCTCCGCGAATTGCGCCTGCCCGGATCGCGAGCGCGCGTTGACGATGAGGGCGGCGGATCGAATCGGGCGGGTCATGCCCCGCCGTAACGCGCGGCTGCGCTTTTAGCCCCGCTTGCATGAACGCGCGTGGGCGTCGATGGAGTATTGATGTCAAGCTATCCCGCTCTTCGCCTGCGCCGCACCCGCGCGAACGCCTGGAGCCGCCGCCTTCATGCGGAGACGGTGCTAACGCCCGCCGACCTGATCTGGCCGCTGTTCGTCACCGCAGGCGAGACGGAGGAACCGATCGCGAGCCTGCCGGGCGTGTCGCGCTGGTCCGTGGCCGGGATCGTCGACCGGGCAAAGGAAGCGCGCGATCTCGGCATCCCTTGCGTCGCGTTGTTCCCCAATACGCCAACCGCGCTCAAGACCGACGATGGCCGCGAGGCGCTGAACCCCGACAATCTGATGTGCAGTGCGATCCGCGCACTCAAGGATGCGGTACCCGAGGTCGGCGTGCTGACCGACGTGGCGCTCGATCCCTATACCACCCACGGCCATGACGGGCTGCTCGACGCAGCCGGCTATGTCGGCAACGACCCGACCGCGGAACTGCTGGTCGCGCAGGCGCTGAACCAGGCTGCGGCTGGCGCGGACATCGTCGCGCCATCGGACATGATGGACGGCCGCGTCGGCCTGATCCGCGCCGCGCTGGAGGGTGCGGGGCACCACAATGTCCAGATCATGAGCTACGCCGCAAAATATGCGAGCGCCTTTTACGGCCCGTTCCGCGACGCGGTCGGCAGCCGCGGACTGCTGAAGGGCGACAAGAAGACGTATCAGATGGACTATTCGAACACCGATGAGGCGTTGCGCGAGGTTGCGCTCGATCTCGCCGAGGGCGCGGACAGCGTCATGGTCAAGCCCGGGATGCCGTATCTGGACATCATAGTTCGGGTGAAGGATCGCTTCCAAGTTCCTGTATTCGCATATCAGGTATCAGGCGAATACGCGATGATCGAGGCCGCTGCCCGCGTCGGCGCAGGCGATCGCGACGCGATGGTGATCGAATGCCTCACCGCCTTCAAGCGCGCCGGCTGCACGGGCGTGCTGAGCTATCATGCTGCGGTTGCCGCGAGGCTGCTGATCCGATGATCGAGACCGAACGCCTGCGGCTGCGTCCCTAGCGCGAGGCGGACAAGCCCGCCTTCCGCGCAGTGGTCACGCCCGCGATGATGGAGCATTTCGGCGGCGCCGCGGCAGATGGGGACATCGACGCGCTGCTCGACGCCCAGATGGCGCCTCAGGCACACGATGGCCATTGCACGTGGGCGGTCGAGACGGTGGACGGCACGCTCGGCCGGCATCTGCGGCGTCCGGGTGCAGCGCACCTATCCGGGGCTGGCGGTCAACGATCAGCTGGAGATCGGTTGGCGCATTGGTGAGCGTTGGTGGGGGCAGGGAATCGCCCGCGAGGCAGCGATGGCGAGCATCCCCTGGGGCTGGGTCCACACCGGCTTTCGCTGCATCCTGGCCTGGACGACGCGGGCCAACACGCGCTCCTGGGGCCTGATGGAGCGGCTCGGCATGGACAGGCGGGCCGCGCTCGACTTCGCTCACCCCCGCTATGACCCCGACGACCCGCTGTTCGCGATGATCGTCTATGGGATGGACCGCCCGACATGATCGTCAACACCGGCGGTCAGGGCAGCGGCAAGGTCGCCCCGATCGCCGCGATGCCCGCGCTTTGTCGCCCGGCCTCTGCCGACGCGCGCTCGCGCAACCTGTCCAACGCAGGATAGGGCGTGCCGACCGAAGCGGCGCGCTCGCCCGCCAGCGCTTCCAGCTCGGTCGCCAGCGCGGAGGCCTGCGCGCGCCAATCGTCCAGCACCGCCAGCGCCGACTGCGCGTCGAGCCACGCATCGCTACCGACCGTGCGGGCGGTCCCCACGCCCGCGGCCCGCCGCGCCCGCGCCGCGTCGGCATCGAACCCCTTCGTTACCGTCGCCAGCGTCGTAGCCAGCGTGGCCAGCCGCGCATTCAGCGCTGGGTCCGCGACGAGCGGTGCGGGCGCGGCGATCGCCGGCTCGTTGAACCCTAATCTCT
Source organism: Sphingomonas bacterium (assembly GCF_028292945.1). Lineage (GTDB taxonomy): Bacteria > Pseudomonadota > Alphaproteobacteria > Sphingomonadales > Sphingomonadaceae > Sphingomonas. Next base: position 14,790 of record NZ_JAQGLJ010000105.1, read on the forward strand.
CCGCCGCGCGCGGCGCTAGCGACGGATAGCCGGCACGATCGACGGCGCAGCCGGCGAGCGGCAGGGCGCAGAGCAGGGGCAGCATCTTCATCGCGTCGCCCTATGCCTCGCTCCGGAGTCACGCAACGCTCTTGCGCCCGCCCGCACCCGCTTCTAAGAGCCCCCCTTCAATGCGCGCCCGTAGCTCAGCTGGATAGAGCATCAGACTACGAATCTGAGGGTCGGACGTTCGAATCGTTCCGGGCGCGCCAATTTTCTCAAGCAAGCTGAGAAACTTGGAAGGGGTGAGTTGGCTACGAGTTGAGCCTAGCTCGCTACGTCCCCCTAAACTCCCCCACTTTGTACTTCTGTGACATGCTTTCGGCGGCAGAGACCGGGCTGATGAGCGGCACCTCGGCAAGACCACCGTCGCTAACCGTTGCCCCAAGAAGCGCGGCGGCTTCATGGGCGCCGAACAGGCCGCTCTGGGGCATGGATCCGCGTCGTCGGGTCCCTTTCCTCGATGTGATCGAAGCACTTTCTCAGCAGCTTCCACACGTCTGGATCGAGAGCTCGCGTGGACCACGACGGCATTTGCGCTCGACCCAAGCCGCTTCATCAGGGCAGCGAAGGGTTCCAGCGAGTCAGCGTTGGCCGACACCGCTCAGCCCGCCTGTAAAGAGGCGAACACAGCGTATGACCCGGGGCGGCCGGGCAGGGCGGCCGTGCCGAGCATCGCGCCGTGACCCGCCGCTGAGCACCAAGAGGCGAAGCGCGCGGCGACGCTGGGCAGGGGCTCAGCCTGGTCCGCGTCCGTGACGGGCAGCGCCTCGAATACGATAGGCTGTCCAGCAGAAATGCCGGCGGCAGCGAGTATGTCAGGACTGCCGCTGAGCGGCTCAAAGTGCCAGACAGGAACAAGCATTTTTGGCCTGGGCGTGGGGATCGCAGGGTACTTGGACGCCGCCTCGGCGGCGTCGACCGGCGTGCTTCCAGCCTGCTCGCGCAGACATTTCTAAAAGCTGCTGCCAGCACGTCGCGCGCTCCAGCCGCACGTCGAGACGATAGAAGGCGAGCGCTCCCAGTTCGACGAGCTGACCCAGGAGGTTCTTGAGCCGTTCTGCTTCGGCTTCGGTCAGATGGGTTTGGATCACGGCAATCTGTGCGTCTTGCGCGCGCGCAATCGCAGAAAAGGCCGGCTGGCGATCGCCAGCTGGGCTGTTCCGTTCTGTATGCATGACGGTTTCCTTGTGAGCCCCGTCCACCGAGGCTCACGAATGACATGCGACTGAGCACGCTAACCGGCACGCCGAGCGCAAAGTTCAGACGTGCAAGCGTTCGATTTTGCAGCACCGAATGCTCAGCTTGGGCTTGTGCATCGACCTTTCGCGGTCGCGATCACCGGCCGAAGAGCGGCCCACCGCTCGCGGAGGCTGACGCCGGTGAGTGCAGCTGTGTGGGAACTTCGACATCAAATACTGCGCGCAGCCGAATGTCCGCTGTCTGGTGGAAAGCAGACATTGCCGTTACGGCTGAAAATGGCGGATAGCGGCCCGGCCGCTTTGGAGCGCAGAACTGGGAACACCTGCCGTTTGTTCAGCTACGTTTTCGGGCTGCTTTGCGCGCATGTTATGGTCACGAAGTCTCCCGCTTCTCCGCGTCTGCAGAACGAACCAGGAGGTGATTGCCTGCCTTCAGACTTCGGCTTCCCACCTGCCTGGGTACCTTGTTAGTAAAGATCTACCGATAACGTGCCATCGAGGTACTTGTACTGACGAGCTGATAAATGCGCTTAGCGACGAAGGTCGAAGCGTATATCCTTAGGAATGCATTTACCTTCTTCGGAAATCGGCCGCTACGTATCTGTGCACGCCGGCTTGCGGCGCCTCGTACCATTGGCGATTGCGGCGGGGGCATGTCTAACCCCCGTAACGGCAGGCGCCGACCGGTTCGAGCGGTTGTGGAAGCAGGACATGCGCGTGGCAACGGTGGCGTACCGGTTGTCGGTTGCCGGTGCGGCGCTCTGCCGCTCAGCGACCGTACCGCAGTCAGGCATCGTGCTGCATAGTGCGGTGCAATACGGTCTCAGCGACGCGGCGGCGGCCGCTCACGGCATCGGCGATCGACCGACGGTGCTGGGCGTGGTTGCGGGAAGCCCTGCGGACCGCGCCGGGCTCTCGGCGCAGGACGAGGTGCTGGCGATCGACGATGCTCCTGCGGGCACCTCGGTCAACGCGGCGAAGACCTTGCTCGCCGACGCCCTGGGCCGCGGGGTAGCCTGGCTGCTCGTAGCGGGACCAAGCGGCCGACGTCAGATACGATTCCACGCGGCCCCTGGCTGTCCAACAGACGTCGAGGTGCTGACCAACCCGCGCATCAACGCCTGGGCGGACGGCGCTCGCGTGACGATCACGACCGGGATCGTCCAGGCGACGCGGAGTGACGACGAGTTGGCAATCGTGATCGCGCATGAGATGGCCCACAATATCCTTCGTCACTGCGCCCCAAGTGGAGCTGAAGGCGCGGCGAGCGCCTTGCTGCCCGCCGCGCGTTCGGGCGGGGCGGCTCTGGCGATGCGCGCGATGGAGGAGCAAGCCGATCGCTTCGCGGTCGGGATTACCGAGGCGGCAGGGTATGACCTCGCGCCGGCTGTGCCGTTCCTGCGCAGGCTGTTGGCAGAGACCGGCATCGCCAAGCACGCCGCGGACACGCATCCGTCAGGCGATCGGCGGGTCGCACTGCTGACCGCTGCCATTGCGCAGACGCTCGAACGGTCCGCTCAGCGCCGGCCGGCGCGGCGCATCGCGGGAAACACGTCTGCGAGCGCCCGCGTTTCGGGCAAGATGTAGACGATGCCGACGGTGCCCGTGAAGGCGGGGATCACGACGCCGTCATAGAATGCAGCCGGAACGTTGATGCAGCCGTATGAGATGCGGTTGTCGAGCGGCGAAGCGCTCGCGAGCCGCTCGCGCCGGCGATCCGCAGGCTTGCCGTCGATCACCCGGTGCAGCGACAGGGCCTGGTCGTAATCGACCCACAGGACATCCTGTTCCAGATCGAAGCCGAGCGCCGCCTGATGCCGACCCGCAGGCGTGGTGCGCTCGTGCGGCCTGATCGTCGCAAGCCGGCGCTTCCCGATGTCTGGCACCGACTCGTCGCCTATCCCCATACCCAGGAGCGCGGACGTCGCGCCCGCGACGCGGCCGTTGCGCGCGAAGACGAACACCCGCGCCCCGACCTTGTCGACGATCATGAAGGGCAGTCCCTGATGATCGCCCGAGGCGACGATCCAGTCGGCGATGCCACGCACCGCCTCCGATGCCGCCTCGCTACCGAACTCTGCGCGGATTGCGCGCTCCGTTGGTGTTACCTGTGCGGCGAGCGGCGCGTCGCCAACGATCGCCAGCGCGATCGCCAGCGCCGCGGTGCACGCGCGCTTAATGGCGCGCCTGCTTGCGCGGATAGACGGGCACGGCGGGCGCGGGCAGGAACGCATTGCCGCTCGGCTGCGTACCGATCCGGCTGACCGGGCGATCGTCCTTTGCCTGCTGAAGCATCGCGGGCTGACGCCAGGACAGCTGCACTCGCGGCATGGCGACACCGATGCCGTCGACGCTCAGCTGCGGGATAGCCGGTGCGCCAACCGCGATCGGCGCGATGCCGGTGAGCACGGCGGTGTACAACGGCGCGACGACGGGTGCCGCCACCGGCACAGGCGCAACCGGCGCTTCGATCGGCACCGTCGCAACCGGCGGGGTCACCGGCGGCGGCGTGACGACCGGCGGAGTCACAGGTGGAGGTATAACGACGGGCGGGGTCACTGGTGGCGGCGTTACAACTGGCGGGGTGACGACTGGTGGCACGACCACAGGCGGCACGACCACGGGCGGGACCGGAACCACGACCGGAGGCACGACGACCGGTGGGGTCACCACCGGCGGCACCACAACCGGCGCCGGCGTGATCGTTCCAAAGGTTGCGAAGGTCGCCACGCAGCACGACCCGGCCAGCGCATACTGATCGGCGTTCGGACCGCCCAGCGAGTAGCCACTGAACGTGATCCGGCCCCCGGCGCCCACCGCCGGGTCGCTGAACGCCGCGGCGGCATCGGTGCCGGCGACGAGAGTCACACCGCTCGGCGCTCCCGCCGCCACGGTGTTGAACCCGTTGAGCGTCGTGGCGGCGCTGCCGTCGAACACCTTGTTGCCATTGGGGAACACCAGCATGCGCTGCGTGAGCGTCGCGCCTTCGGTCAGCACGAAGCGATTGGCGAAGTCGGTCGGCGCCGCATAGGAGATGGGATTGTAGTTGAGCGTCACCGGGGCGACCGTCACGGTCACTGGCGGCGCAAGCGGCGCGAACACGATCGTGCCCAGCCCGCTACCGTTGCCGCCGCTGATCAGCGTCATGCCGACGGGCAGACCCAGGCTCCGCGCGGGGATCGTCGTACCGCGCGTCAGCGTCACCGCCGCTTCGATATGGACGTCCTCGCCCGAACACAGCGCGATGTTGCCGTCGGTGGTGACGATCGCGCGGCGGACATGCACGTCGCGGCCGGCGTTCAGCAGCACGCTGCCGTTGGTGGTCGTGATCGGCGCATCGACGTTGATGTCGCGCCCGCAGCAGGCCACGACATTGCCGTTGGTCGCGGTGATCGCAGCGTTGATGTTGACGTCGCGAAACGCGTTGAGCGTCAGCGTGGTCGGCGCGCCCGACGCGGTCCAGGCAACCGCGTCGTTGACGAAGATGTCGCCATTTCCGCCCGTTGCGTCGGGGGCCGTCGTGCTGATCACCACACTGCTGGTGACCAGCTGGGCCGAGAGTGTCGCGCCCGATATGTTGCCGCCCGTCGCCGCGATGATGAAGTCGGCCGGATCGATCAGCCAGGTGCCGTTCGTGCCCGTCGCAGCCCAGGTCGTCACGGATACGCCGTCACCGATATTCACCCGGCCTGCCGAGGTTTCGATGAAGCCGCCATCGCCACCGCCCGGTGCGCTGGCGTCCAGCGTGCCCGCGATGTTCGCCGTGCCGCCCTGCATGTCGCCGAGCAGCACGATCCGACCGTTGCGGCTGCCCAATGTGCGCGCCTCGATGACACCGGTGTTGTTCACGACAGTGCGCAGCAGCTGCCCTGCGGCCTGAGCGGTCAACATCACCTGCCCGCCATCGGCGCGGATCAGCCCGCCATTGTCGACCAGCGCGTTGACCGCGCCGCGATCGACCGCGACGTTGAGCAGTCCGTCTCCCGCTACATCCAGCGTCACGCCCTGTCCGCCGGCGAGCGCCACCGTCCCCAGTCGCGCGACGATCACCCCCTCGTTGCTGACGTTCGCGCCGAGCAGCGCGACATAGCCGCCGTCGGCCGCGGTGATCGATCCCCGGTTTGAGACCGCGGCATTGCCCGACCCGCTGAACTGATAGCGCCCAGCCATGAAATCGGCATTGCTGATGTCCAGCGTCGAGGCGACAAGCCCGCCGACGGTCACCTGGGCACCCTTGCCGAACAGCACGCCGTTGGGGTTGACCAGGAACACCTTTCCGTTGGCGGACAGATTGCCGAAGATGGCGGACGGATCCGGGCCGGTCACGCGGTTGAGCGCCACCGCATTCGCATTGGGCTGATCGAAACGGACCGTTTTCCCTGCACCGATGTTGAAGCTCGCCCAGTCGATCGCGGCGGCCGAGCTCGTCTGGGTGACCGTGACCGACGCAGTGCCTGTCATCACCGTCGCTGCGCCGGCAGTGACGGTCCCGCCGGTGGGCAGACTTTGCGCCCATGCCGTGCTCGCAAAGGCGAGCGCGCCGGCCGTCGTCGCCAGCCGGGCAAGACGAACCAGGGCAGTGGAGCAGGAGAGCGCGGTGCGGGTACGATAGGGGCTCATGCGGACGGTCCTTACTTGAAGTGGTGGTGCGCCGCGATCCCGGCGCGACCGTCAGAAGAGTTGATTGACCTGGAACCAGAAACGCCCTGCCCGGTCCGGTCCCGAGGTGACGCGCTCGTCCCCCAGCCGGTGCGCGTAGGTCGCGCTCAGCGTCAGCCCGCTCACCAGGCCGGCGCTCAGTCCCGCGCCGAACCCGCTGCGGCGGCTGCGATTGGGGCCGGCGAAATACGGGTCATGCGCAAAGTCGACGACGCCCGCATCGATGAAGGCGATCACCCGGAGATCGGCGGGCTGGAACGTGATCCAGTCGTTCAGGCCCAGCCGCGCCTCCGCGGTGGCGATCACACCTTGATCGCCGAACGCCTCGCCCTCCGGATAGGCGCGCACCCCGTAGGCGCCGCCCAGCTGCATCTTTTCCGACGTGTCGAGATTGTCAAAAGCGATCTGCCCACGCACCGAGGCATAGAGCGACAACGGGCCGCCGATAGTCTGCAACCGCGCGGCCGAGAAATCGAGCTTGCCGAACCCGCCATCGGTGCGACCTGCCGCGGCGTCGATGGCGCGCTCGAACGGACTGGTGATGTCGAGCTCGCCCACGGTCAGCCGTGCCGAGACCGTGCTCAAGGCCCCACCCGCCAGATCGTCGCGGCCGTCCGCATCGAAGCCCAATGACGCGGTCCGGCTGTTGCGGTTCGACTGCGACGAGACGAGCCCGACCCGGTCCTCGAACCACTTCGCCTCCAGCGCGCCGGTCGCGTACAGGTTCGCCTCGCGCGAGCGCAGCAGGGGATAGCGGGCGTAGACGCTCGCAATGTCCGCCGCGCCGTCCGCGTCGAGCCGCTCGAACTCGCGCCCGAGCTCGTAGCGGATATGCGCATAGGCGGCGCCCAGCGTCAGGTTTCCGACCGGCAGCTGATAGGCGAGCCGCCCGTATGCCAGCCCCCCGTCCGAGGCGAGGATGCGCGCGCTCAGCTGATCACCGATCCCCAGCGGGTTGTTGAGATTGACCGTGCCGCCGCCGCGATATTCGCCGGTGTAGCGATTGCCGGCATTGTCGGCCTCAAGGCTTCCCGTCATGCGCCGTCCGGGTGTGACCGCGACGATCAGGTCGGACGTGCCGACCGCGCTCCCCGGCGTCAGCGTCGATCGCACGCCGACCCCTGGCAGGTCGGACAACAGCAGCAACCTTCGCTCCAGCGGCGCAGCCGTGACGATCGCGCCGCTATCCAGGCCGTCGAGCCGCCCACGCACCACCCGGTCTGCGACGCGGCTCGTGTTGTTGACTTCGATCGCGCCATACCGGCCCTCGATCACCGCCACGGTGACCACGCCCGATTGCACGTCCTGTTCGGGTATGTAGGCTTGCGCCAGGAAGTAGCCGCGAGCCTGGTAATAGGCGGAGATCCGCCCGGCGACGGCCCGCATCTCCGCCAGTGTCAGCGACCGACCCGGCACGAATCCGCTCGCGGCAAGCAACGTGTCGGGCGCGAACAGCGTCGCCCCTGTGATACGCACCGCATCGACCCGGATCGCCTCGCCCGGCGTCTCGGCGGGCGGCGTCACCGCGCGCGGGCGGAGATCGAGATCAAGCGCTGATCTGGGAACTTGCGGCGCGGGCGGGATCTGCTGCAGCTGCTGCCCCGCCGTGGTCGACTGCGCCACCACTGCCGACGAGCAGCTCAGGATGGCCGCGATGAATATTCCAGGCTTGAGCAAAGCTACCTCGGGAGTCGGCCGCGCGAAGAAACCTTGCGCCCACCCGCAGCAAGCAGAGAGCGGAAGTAGCGTTCGAGTGATCCGGTCACCTCGGCTCCCCGGTTACGGACAGGCAGTTAACAACTAGTTACGTCCGGGATGTGGGTTGGTCTCAAGCGTCTGACGAACGACGTTTATTAACCTGAAGGTGCCGGTTTCGCGGAAGGCTGCCTCCACGGCATTTGGATTCTCAACTGCCAGGCCATTCTCGGTCGGCCCGCGTGAAATTGGCAGCTGAACGAATGTCTGAAGCTGGAAAGCCGAGGGCTGGCCGCGAACGTCTGTGATTGGGTCTTAGCTGCCGCCCGACGTCAGCGGCTGAATGTCCGCAACTGGGCGATAGCGGGCATTGGGTAGCCGACGCGCGCTATGTCCGCTGATGGTGGAAAGCGGACGTTGGCGACCGACCCCTGAACGGCCCCGCTTTGCCAATCGGGCGAAGAAGCCGAGCACGTATGTCCGGTATATCGGCGCTACTGCCTGATTCATCCACAGATCTTCAATTGGCGCGCTGTTGCGAGCGATAGCCTCAGCGATAACGCTCTCGATGTCCGGAAAACGACTAAACCGCTTCTCATCAACAGCAGCCTGAAAGCGCTTAGTGAGGGTTTGTTGCTCCACTTCCTGCTCTTCAAGCCATAAATCATAGAAGGCGCATAGGATGGCAACTGCTGAGCCGGCCCGAAGAAGATCGATATCAACGTAATGGTATCGGTCTGCGTCATCGACCTCGGCATCAACGAACTTGAAGGGATCAAAACGGACGTGGACATCAGCGTTGTGGCCAAACCCTGCGGTGGCATCTGCCAAATCCACATACATCATCAGGATTTCACGGACGGCGTCGTTCGCCTCGTGATAATTGTCAGCGCCTACAATGTGCATAGCGCTCCTTAGCTCGTGGGCTAACGTCAGCTATTGGGCGAAAGCATACCTTCCGCTCTAGGGATCAGTGGTGTCCTTTCGGGCCAGTGATGGTTGGCGTTTTGGCGGGCCGGGCCTGAGCAAGAGGTTAGCGGCATTGAGAACAGGCACGGAAACGCCTTCGCCCCCTAAACAGTCCCCCCGACCTGAATGGGGTTGCTCAGACGAGTTCGCGTCCACCGGCTTACTCACGGAGCGGCTGCCAGCCAGAAAGGTGCTCCTTGCCGCTTCTTTCCGCCTCTTGGGTTGGTAGGCCTACCGACTACGAATCTGAGGGTCGGACGTTCGAATCGTTCCTGGCGCGCCAACCTCCTTCTTGATGTATCGAGAGCGTCGCCGACCCGTCACGGGTCGCGGTGAGGGAGAACGCCGATGTGGCTCCAGGCCGGGTTGTGGGGGCTGCTGGGCGGATCGGCGCTGGTGCTCGGTGCGGCAGTCGCGTTCTTCTTTTCGCTGCCGCAACGGCTCATCGCCGGGATCATGGCGCTCGGGTCTGGGGTGCTGATCTCCGCGATCGCGTTCGACTTGATGGACGAGGCGTTCCGGCAGGGCGGCGTGGTCGCCACCGGCGGCGGATTTCTGCTTGGCGCGATCATCTACACGGGCGCGAACGTCTTTATCTCGCGGCGCGGCGCCCGACATCGCAAGCGGTCCGGCGACGACAGCCGCCAGCAGCAGGCGAATGCAGGCACGAAAACGGGCGGCAGCGGCCTTGCCATCGCCATCGGCGCACTGCTCGACGGCGTCCCCGAATCGGCGGTGATCGGCGTCAGCCTTCTGAACGGCGGCAGCGTCAGCGCGGTGATGGTCGCGGCGGTGTTCCTGTCGAACGTGCCGGAGGGGCTGTCGAGCGCGGCGGGGATGAAGCGGGCGGGGCGTTCGGCGCGCTATATCTTCGGTGTATGGGGCGGCATCGCTCTGGCATCGGGCGTGGCGGCCGCGCTGGGCAATCTGTTGCTGGCCGGCGCAGCGCCGGGCTTGATCGCGGGCGTGACCGCGTTGGCGGCGGGTGCGATCCTGGCGATGCTGGTCGACACCATGATCCCCGAGGCGACCGCGTCGACCCACGACTATTCGGGTCTGATCGCGACGGCCGGCTTCCTGACCGCTTTCGTGCTCACAAAACTGGGGAACAGCTAAGCACGCCGGATCGCCCGCGCGACCGCCGGCGGTCCGGTTTCGACAGGGAAAGGGCAAAGGCGCCGATCGTCAGGCCGCGTAGATCGCGTCCAGAACCTCCGCGACGCGCACCAACTCGTCCGCCGCTGCATCGAACCGCTCACCTGAAGCCAACCGTCGCGCCCACTCCGCCGCCGCGCGGCCACCCCATTCGTCCGACCCGCTGGTCAGCGTCTCGCACTCGGTCCCGGCGAACCGTTCGGCGGTGAACTCGTAGAAGCTGCCGTTCACGTTGCGCAGCGCAGCGCCGCCGTCTGTGCCGTGGAAGTGCGCCTCGATCACCGCCTCGCGGCCGGCGTGCAGGCGCCAGGAACAGGCGAGCCGCACGACCGTGCCACTAGCCAGCCTAAATTGCGCGGTGGCGTAGTCCTCGACCTCGGCCGAGGAGCACGATAGCGGTTGCCCGCCGCTCAGCAGCTGTGCCGCGACCCGCCCGTCCAGCGCCGGGAAGTCGAGCACCCACAGTGCCAGATCCACCAGATGAACGCCCAGGTCCATGACGCAGCCGCCACCCGACTGCGCGCGATCGTAGAACCACGGCTTGTCTGGTCCCCAGGCATTGTGGAACGTCAGATCGACCGCAAACACCCGGCCCAATGCGCCGTCACGCACCAGCGGCGCGATCGCCGCCATGCCCGCGGTATGACGATAGGAGAAATCGACGCCGAGCAGCCGGTCCGCCTGTCGGGCCGCCGCGACGACGCGCGCCGCTTCCGCTGCGTCACGCCCCAGCGGCTTCTGGCAGAACACGGCGACGCCCGCCGCGAGCGCGTGGACCGACTGTTCGGCATGCAGCGCGGAGGGCGTCGCGATCACGACGCCGTCGACGCCGAGCGCGAGTAGCGCGTCGAGATCGGCAACGACCTGCGCACCAGGGGCGAGCGTCAGGGCGTCAACCACCATCGCAGGCGAGGGATCCGCGATCCCGACCGCCTCGACCATGCCGGTGGCGAGCATCGCCGCCATCCGATGTCGCCCGATCCAGCCGGTGCCGAGAAAGCCGATGCGAGGCTTGGTCATAGCGGTGCGCCTTGGTCACCACGTCCGAGCACCCAATCGCCGTCATCCCCGCGCAAGCGGGGATTCATCTCCGATGGGGTGGCCGAACACGGCTGGGAGCCTGGCCGAGAACGCAGGAGCCGGGTCCCCGCTTTCACGGGCATGACGGCAGAGTCGGTCATGCCGCGTACTCGATGATGGCCTTGACGAACCCCTCCGGCTTGTCGCGCGTCGCCGCCAGCGCCTCGCCTAGCCGCTCCAGCGGATAGCGATGCGTCAGCAAGGGCGCGAGGTCGATCCGCCCCGCTGCCACCGCCGCCACGCCTTCACGCAACCCGCGCATCTGTACGGCCGGGTCGCGTTCGTGGGCATTGACGACGTCGATGCCCTTCCAGTTCCACATCTGCATGGAGACCTGCCTTGGTCCGTCCTGATGATAGCCGGCGATCACCAGCCGACCACCCTCGGCGACCAACTCGCCCGCAAGGTCTAGCGGCCATTGCTTGCCGACGGCTTCGATCACCCGTTCGCAGCCCGTGCCGCCGGTGAGCGCCAAGACCTGGTCGATGATCGCTTGATGATCGTGCATCGCGATCGTCTGCCTCGCGCCATACCGCCGGGCCAAGGCCAGCGACTCCTCGCGCCGGGAGATCGCGATCACCCGCGCGCCTGCGTCGCTGGCCAGCCGGGTCAGCACCGCGCCCAGGAAACCGATGCCGACGATCGCGACCCATTGGCCGGGCTGCACGTCCGAACGCCGGAAGATGTTCATCGCGCATCCCAGCGGCTCGCCCGGGAAGGGGCCGGGCAGGGCAGGGGGGAGGACGACCAGGCGGTCGGTGGCGACGATGTCATAGAGTGCGAAGCTGCGCCCCGCGAGCGTCGTGACGCGATCTCCCTGGGCCACCCCGGTCACGTCTTGCCCGAGCGCGTCGACCACGCCCCAGCCCTCATGCCCCATCCCGCCCGGCTCGCCGGGGAAAGTGGACCAGGGCTGGCCCTCCCACGGCTCGACATTGGACGCGCACACGCCGCAGCCCTCCAGCCGCACGCGCACCTCGCCGGGACCCGGTTCAGGCACCGGCACGTGGGCCAGTTCCATGCGGCCAGGCCCGGTCAGCACCGCCGCCTGCATCATCTGTGTCACTGCTGCTCCCTTATTCGAAAATCGCGCGTTACCGCCCCATGACCTCAGCACCCCCCGGCATAACCGCCACGCTCACCGAAAACATCGAGCGTCTCGCCGAACGCCGCCGGCGGGAAGTGGCGGCCGCGCCGCTGTCGGACCGGCTCGCCGATCGGATCACCGGTTTCACCGGTTCGATGGTGTTCGTGGTGCTGCACCTGATCCTTTTCGGCGGCTGGATCGGCTGGAACCTGTACGGCAGCCCGAAATTCGATCCCAGCTTCGTGGTGCTGGCGATGATCGCTTCGGTGGAGGCGATCTTCCTGTCGACCTTCGTGCTGATCAGCCAGAACCGCCAGGCCGCCGCCGCCGACACGCGCGCGGACCTCGACCTCCACATCAACTTGTTGGCCGAGCATGAGCTGTCCAAGCTCGCCGACCTGGTCGCGCGCATCGCCGAGAAGCTCGAGATCGACCCGCGCTCGATCGACATGGACGAGGTCCGCTGCGACGTCGAACCCGAGCGCGTGCTCGACGCGCTGGAGCACCAGGAAAAGGCGTGATGGTTCAAGCGGCGACGGTCTGCACGCGCGCCGGCGCGTAGCGCTCGATCATCTCCTGACAGAAATCGGCAAACGCCTGTGGCTGGCGCGCGGGGCTGGTGTGGTGCGGGGCGAGGCCCAGATGCTCGGGCGTGAAGCAGAAGGTGACGGTAACCTCGAAGTCCGCCAGCGCTTCCATCTGCCGGTCGAACCAGCCGATCGCGTCGGGCCGGAACGAATCGGCCCAGCTCAGTCCGGTGCGCAGATGCTTCGTCCCCAGCCGCTTCATCCACTTGACCGCATCGTCCAGCCGCGGGTCATGGTAGTGGAACCACTGCATCAGCCCCATGCGATCCGCGACCTTGGCGTATTCCTCCAGGCCTGGCTTGGGCGTCCCGTCGGCGCGGATCAGCCCCATGTAGAAATGCCGGTAATAGCTCGACCCTTCCGCCTCACGGTGGCGCGTCGTTGCACCCCATTCCATCGGCAGGTCGAAAAGCGAATACCAGAACACGCGCGGCACCCGGCCGATCAGCAGCTCGGCGGTCTTCTGCACGCCGAACACCTGCACCTCCTCCGCGCCGAAGCTGCCGACACCGACCTCCGTCACCCACACCGGCTTGGCGGTAACCGCCTCGATCTCGGCCACCTTCGCGGGCCAGTCGTGGATCGACCAGAGGTTCCAGTCGAGCGGAAAGCCGTGCACGGCGACCACGTCGACCGCGTCGAGCGCTCCGTGCGCTTCCATCCGCCGAATCCAGACCGGGTCGATCGGCGACATGCCGCCCAGCACGCGCGTCATGTCGGGGTTGGCGCGCCCGATCGCTCGGCCGGCGCGCGTCACCGTGTCGGCGAAGATGCTCCAGTCCGGATCGAGCTCAGGGTCCCAATGCGATTTGTTGTTCGGCTCGTTCCAGATCATCGCCGCTTCGACGGTCAATTGCGTGCTCCTGCAGGATAGACCGCCGCCGGTCCCCATTCCGCATAGGGCCGGTCCGCGATACGGCAAAGATACACGTCGTTCTCCGGCCGGGCCTCGACCGTGAACCCCGCCGCGCGCAGCATCCCCTCCGACGCGGCGCGGTTGGGAGCCCACCAGTTGGTCCAGTCGCCCGCGAACTGCCGCTCGATGAAGTGCATCTTGGGATAGGCGGGGTCATCGAAAAAGGCGGGCGGATCGTAGGTGCCGGGCACGTAGAAGGGATGGTCCTCGACCGGCTCCCATCCCGCCTTTGACCCCTGCTGCATCGTCTGGAAGAGCATCAGATCGCCCGCGACATGCTCGCGGATCAGGTCGAGCGCCAGCAGCGGATGGCGGAGATGATAGAGCACCCCCATGAAGATCACGAGGTCGAACTGCTCGCCCAGTGCGCCTACGTCATAGACCGACAGATTGCGGAACTCGACCTGTGGGAAGCCCAGCGTATCTGTGGCGAGCCGGGCCTGCGCAAGGTAACGCTTATCCGAGTCGATCCCGACCACGCGCGCCGCCCCGCGTCGTGCCATCTCGACCGAGTAGAAGCCGGCATTGCAGCCGATGTCGAGCACCGTCTTGTTGCTCAGGTCGGCGGGGATCGTGTCGGCGAAGTGTGCATATTTGAACCGCGGATAGTCGCCCAGGAAGTGATCGGGCGCGGTCTGAATGCCGTGTCCCAGGTCGATATTGTGGAACCAGGGCGCAAGCGCCGTCACCTGGTCGCGCAATGTCTCCGCGTCCGCCATCAAAGCTCCCCAGAATCGTTTTTGCCATTCAGCCACAGCAATTTGGCGCCCCAGTCGCCGATCGCCACGCCTGTAACCGAAGCCGGGTCGATGTCGAATAGCAGCAGGTTGTCGAGCGACAGGCCGACCACATAGGCGACGGCAGCGCGGATCATGTCGCAATGCGACACCATGGCCACCGTTTCCCTGGACGGCACGTTACGCAGATGGGCAACGATCCGCGTCTGCGCCTCGCGCATCGACTCGCCGCCGGGAATGCGCGCCGTGCCGCGTCGCTCGTTCCACGTCCGCCACTCGGCGTCGTCACCGAAGCTGTGAATTTCGCGACCGGTCCAGTCGCCCATGTCCAGCTCTAACAGCGCGTCGACTGGACTGGGCTGGGGAAGGCCACAGGCGGCAGCGATCGCCGAGGCCGTATCGCGCGTCCGCTCGAGCGGGCTGCACTCAACCCTGGTCAGCCCGCGCCCGGCGAGCCGGGTCCCCAGCGCGGCCGCCTGCTCGCGACCCCGGTCGGTCAACGCCACGCCCTTGCGTCGCCCGGACAGCTGCCGGTTCAGGTCGACATGCGCCGCATGCCGGATGAGCAGAACAGTTGCCGTCATATCAGTGTGGAAGCACGAGACTTGATCTGCATTGCACGGAAAAACCGCTCCGCTGGTTGCCAAGAGGGCCAGCAGGAACAAAGAAGAAGAAGCTTCGTTCCGGGGGGCGTCGCAATGGCGACATACAGGGGTGCAGGATCTAAATGCAACTAGGGGTAGTCGACCGCGTAGGCGCGGCATGAGCGAACATGTTCTTGTCACAGGCGGCGCGGGATTCATCGGCCGTTTCGTCACCGACGAGCTGCTCGCGCGCGGCAATCGCGTCCGCGTGCTCGATAGCCTGATTCCGCAGGTTCATGGGCAGGTCGACGGCTCCAAGATGCTCAGTCGCGAGGCGGAGCTGATCCGCGCCGACATACGCGACGGCGACGCGGTCGCGCACGCGCTGACCGGCGTCGACAGCGTGATTCACCTGGCCGCCGAGGTCGGCGTCGGCCAGTCGATGTACGAGGTCGAGCGCTACACCTCGACCAACGACGTCGGCACTGCCGTGTTGTTCGAAAAGCTGATTGACCGGCCGGTTCGCCGCGTCGTCACCGCCTCCTCCATGTCGATCTATGGCGAGGGTCTGTACACCGACGCCGATGGTGCGACGGTGGAGGACGCCGACCGCCCCAATCTGCGCGACGGCCTGACGCAATGGGACCCGACCGACGCGCAGGGTCGCCCGTTGGTCCCGATGGCAACGCCCGAGTGGAAACGCCCGGCGCTGTCGTCGATCTATGCGCTCAACAAATATGTGCAGGAGCGCACCACGCACATCATGGGCGCGCCCTACGGCATGGAGAGCGTCTGCCTGCGGCTGTTCAACGTCTATGGCCCCGGCCAGGCACTATCCAATCCGTACACCGGCGTGCTGGCGATCTTCGCGTCGCGGCTGCTGAACGGCCAGCGGCCGATGATCTTCGAGGATGGCGAGCAGCGCCGCGACTTCGTGCACGTCACCGACGTCGCGCGTGCCTTTGCCGACGCGCTGACGCTGCCGGAAGCTGTCGGTGGCACCTTCAACATTGGTTCGGGTCACCACCGCTCGGTACGCGACGTTGGCATCGAACTCGCCCGCGCGATGGGCAAGAACGATTGCGAACCGGAGATCGTCGGCAAGGCGCGGATCGGCGACATCCGCCACTGCTTCTGCGACACGACGCTCAGCCAGCATCGGCTGGGCTTCGCGGCGCGTCAGGATTTCGGCGAGGGCCTTGCCGAACTCGCCGGCTGGGTCGCCGAGCAGACCGCCACCGACAATGTCGCCCAGATGCGCGCGGAGCTGGAGAAGCGGGGACTGGTGGCGTGAGGTCCTATTTCCGTCACCCCGGCCTTGAGCCGGGGTCCAACGCGGTGCGGGGCCTCAACATCAAGCGGGCAGGCCTGCGCTGGCACCACGCTGGATGCCGGCTCAAGGCCGGCATGACGGAGGTGATCTCGCATGGCTGACCTCCCCATCCTCGTCACCGGCGGCGCCGGGTTCATTGGCTCTAACCTGGCCGATCGTTTGCTGACAGACGGCCACCGCGTGCGCATCTACGACGCGCTCAGCCGCCCGGGAACGGAGAAGAACCTCGCCTGGCTGCAGTCCCGCCACGGCAACCACATCGACTTCATTCACGCCGACATCCGCGACCACGCCCGCCTCGCCGCTGCGGCCGCCGGCGTTCAAGCCGTCTTCCATCTCGCCGCGCAGGTCGCCGTCACCACGTCCATGTCCGATCCGGCGGAGGACTTCGCGATCAACATCGGCGGCACCTT
>NZ_JAQGLJ010000107.1 GCF_028292945.1 Sphingomonas bacterium
GGTCGCCGCGCGGCGCAGCCGCTGCCCGCCGGCAGCGCGGGCGGTCGCAACGCGGTAGCGCAGGTGCCCGCGTCGGGCGGCAGACTAGTGGCGGACAAGCCGCTCGCCGCGTCGCGCGGGGTGGCGCCGGGCGCGGCATCAGGCGGGTCGCTGGTCCAGTTGGGCGCTTACCCGACCGAGGCGGTGGCGAACGCCGCATGGATCGGGTTCACGCAGCGGTTCGCGTATCTCGAGCCGCTGGGCAAATCGATCCAGCCGGTCGCGGCGGGGGGCCGCACCCTATACCGCCTGCGTGTGAACGCCGGTGGAGCGAACCAGGCCGCGGATATCTGCGGACGGCTGAAGGTCGCGGGCGAAAGCTGTTTCGTGGCGGCGTAGCGACGGCGACGGGTTGTCGCTACATGACCCGTCATGAAGCCTGTCATCTTCGGCCTGTCCGGCCTGTCGCTCACGCCTGACGAGCGCGATTTCTTCCGCGACGCCGCGCCGCTTGGCTTCATTCTCTTCAAACGCAACATTCAGGGTCGTGCGCAAGTGCTTGCGCTGACGGACTCCTTGCGCGAGCTGACCGGCCGCGACGATCTGCCGGTCCTGATCGATCAGGAGGGCGGACCGGTCGCGCGGATGGGGCCTCCGGTGTGGCCCGTCTTTCCTGCCGGACCGGCGTTCGACCGGCTGTACGAGACAGCGCCGATGTCGGCGATCCAGGCGATGCGCGCCAATGGCCACGCGCTGGGGCTGATGCTGAGCGAGGTCGGCATCACCGTCGATTGCGCGCCCATCCTGGACGTGGTGCAGCCCGACACGACCGACGCGATCACCTGCCGTGCCTATGGCGCCGAGCCGATGCGCGTTGCGGCGCTGGGGCGCGCGATGCTGGAGGGCCTGCGTTCGGGCGGGGTGGTGGGCGTCATCAAGCACATGCCGGGCCATGGCCGCGCGCAGGTCGACACGCATCACCTGCTGCCCACCGTGACCGCGTCCGCCGAAGAGTTGGCGATTGATCTGGAGCCGTTTCGGACGCTGAATCACGCAGGCATGGGCATGACGTCGCATATCGTCTTCGAGGCATGGGATCGCGATCGGCCCGGCACGCTGTCGCCGGTCATCATCGAGGACGTGATCCGCGGCCAGATCGGCTTCGACGGGCTGTTGATGACCGACGACATCGACATGAAGGCGCTGTCGGGCACGGCGGGCGAGAAGGCGGCGGCAGCGGTGGCGGCGGGGTGCGACGTGGCGCTCGACTGCTGGGCACGGATGGGCGAAATGGAAGAGATCGCGGGTCTGCTCGGTGACGCGCCGCCCGCTACGCTGGAGCGCCTGGAGCGGGCGATGGCGATGCGCGAGGTACCTGCCGGCGAGGTCGACGATTTGATCGCGCGGCGGGATGCGTTCCTGGCGCTCGTCTGACGTGGACGATCAGCTGGCCCTCGACCTGGAGCATTGGGAAGGGCCACTGGACCTGCTGCTGTCACTGGCACGGGCCCAGAAAGTCGATTTGCGAAAGATTTCGATCGGGCAGCTGGTCGACCGCTATCTTGCGGTGATCGAGCGCGTTGCAGCGGAAAAGCTGGAAATTGCGGCCGACTGGCTGGTGATGACGTCATGGCTTCTCTACCTCAAATCAGGATTGCTGCTCCCGCGCGACCCGGGGGAGCCGCCGGACGGCAATGCACTGGCGCTCCGGTTGCAGCTGCGGCTGGAGCAGCTGGCGGCGATGCGCGAGGCGGGTGCGCGGCTGATGGCGCGCGACCTGTTGAGCCGTGACGTGTTCGCCCGTGGCGCCCCCGAAGGACTGCGCACGATCCGCCATGCACGTCCGGCCGCGTCGCTTCATGACCTCCTCGCCGCCTATGGCCGCGTCAGTGCGCGCACGCGACCGGCACTCCACATCGTTGCCGACCGCGAGGTGATGACCTTGGAAGACGCGATCGCCAGGCTTGGCGCTATGCTGGGCCGTAACCGATCGTGGCAGGCGCTGGAGCGGTTTCTACCTGCATCCGCATCGCGGCGGCGGCGGCGGTCAACGCTCGCTTCGTCATTCCTGGCTGCGCTGGAGTTGGCGCGGCAGGGACGTGCCGACCTGCGCCAGGAGGAAGCATTTGCACCGTTGCACCTGCGATCTGCGGTTGGCACTGGCGGGTGAGTCCGCCTGACCAGATCGTCCGTGCGGTGGAGGCGGTGCTGTTCGCGACCGAGGTGCCGCTCGATGTCGACGCGATCGCGGCCTTTGTCGGGAACAGCGACGTGGCGGCGGCGCTGGCGCGGCTGGAACTCGACTATGCCGGGCGCGGCGTCGGCCCGGTCCAGCGGGGGGGACGGTGGCACTTCCAGACCGCGCCCGACCTCGCGCCCCTGCTGCGCCGGGATCGTGCGGAGACGCGGCGGCTGAGCCGCGCGGGCATCGAGACCCTGGCGATCATCGCCTATCACGAGCCGGTCAGTCGCGCCGAGATCGAGGCGATCAGGGGCGTTCAGATCGCCAAGGGCACGCTGGACGTGCTGATGGAAGCGGGCTGGGTGCGTCCGGCCGGTCGCCGCCAGACGCCGGGCCGACCACTCACCTATGCCACGACCCCAAACTTCCTGTCGCACTTCGGGTTGGCCGACCGCAGCGACCTGCCGGGCGTGGACGATCTGAGAGCGGCGGGGCTGCTCGATATGTTCGACGTACCGGCGCAATCGGCGGCCGCAAACGCGGAGGTGGAAAAGGACAGCGAAGAGGCATAGATGAGGCTCTACCCTCCAGGAGACACGTCATGGGCGGCTTCAGCCCCATTCACCTGCTCATCCTCGCCATCGTCGCAATCCTGTTGCTCGGCGGCGGGCGCTTCTCCAGCTTGATGGGCGACGTCGCGAAGGGTGTGAAGAACTTCAAGAAGGGCATGACCGAGGACGACGGTGGAACGGCCGCGTCGCCATCACGGCTGGAAGCGCAGAAGGGGGCGGAGCCTGCCTTCGATCGTGACGGCAACAAGGTGCGTGACGAGCGTTGATCCTGTCTCCCTCCGGCGGCTGAACTGAATGTTTGACATCGCGCCGACCGAATTGCTGGCCGTCGCGGTCGTCGCGCTGCTGGTGATCGGTCCCAAGGATTTGCCCAAGGCGATGCGCGTGGTCGGCCATTGGGTCGCGCGCGCGCGCGGCGTTGCGCGTCAGTTCCGGTCCGGCTTCGACTCGATGGTGCGCGAAGCGGAGCTTGCGGAGATGGAGAAGAAGTGGGCCGAGGAAAACAAGCGGATCATGGACGAGCATGGCGGGTCCGCGGAGACGCAACCGACCACCCCGGCAGACGAGCCGGACTCGTACTACACAGCTGAACCGGACCTCTTTTCGCAACCCGTCACCGTCGAGAAACCGGTCGTCTCCGCCGCTCCCAGCGACGGCACGGCTGCCGCCGATGCGAAAGCTCCCTCGTGACCGGCCCGTCCGAAATCGACACGGTCGACCTCGATGGCACCCGCGCGCCGTTGCTGGATCACCTGATCGAGCTTCGGCGACGATTGCTGTGGTCGATCGTGGCGCTGATCATCGCCTTTTGCGGCGCGCTTTATTTCGCCCGGCCGATCCTCGCGATCCTGGTGGAACCTCTGCAATCCGCCGGGCAGCTGGAGCTGATCAACACGGACGTCTACGGTGGCTTCGTCGTCGAGATAAAGGTCGCGTTCTTCGCGGGCATGATGGTGTCGTTCCCCATCATCGCGAACCAGCTTTGGCAGTTCATCGCCCCGGGGCTGTACCGCAAGGAGAAGCGTGCGCTGCTGCCGTTCCTGCTCGCGACCCCGGTGCTGTTCGGCGCGGGCGCGGCGCTCGCCTATTATTTCGCGATCCCCATGGCGCTGAAGTTTCTGCTGGGCTTCCAAGGCGACCTGGGCGGTGTCACGCAACGCGCGCTGCCGGATGTGTCCAGCTATCTGCGGTTCGTCATGCAGTTCCTGTTCGGCTTCGGTATAGCGTTCCTGTTGCCGGTGCTGCTGATGCTGCTGGAGGCGGCCGGTATTCTCACCCGTGCGCAGCTGATCAGCGCGCGGCGTTATGCGATCGTCGGTAATTTCGCGATCGCCGCAGTACTGACGCCGCCTGATGTCGGGTCGATGATGATGCTGGCGATCCCGCTCTGCCTCCTTTACGAGGTTGCGCTGATCGGCATCTGGCTCACCGAACGGAAGCGGCATCGGGTTGCGGCCGAAGCATGAAGCTTCGGCCGATGCTCTATGGTTAAACCAATCTTGGCTGCACCCTGAACTGCTACTTCGCGCCGTCCGCCGTCTTTGCTACGGTATCGCCGGCAGAACTGACATCGCGACCGACACCTTCGACCGTGTTGCATGCCGAAACCATCAGCGCGCCGGCTGCCAACGCCAAACCCATCAGCTTACGCATAACCTGAACTCCCACGGACGTCATATCCGTGCCTTATCAAACAACGGCCGGACATTTCGTTCCCGGACTTGACGAGTGCTCGAGACGCAAAAAGGCCCGGCAGCGCCTCCGGGGGGGGGAGGGGAGACGCTGCCGGGCCCATGTCGTGGATAGCGAGAGCGGGGGGGCATATCGTCGCTATCCGAACTACATAACGACGTCTGGGTTGTGCGGTTCCCAGCCGAAAGGTTTTTTTCTGACGGCTCAGGCCCGACCAACGGTGCCAAAGCCGATCTCGTAGATTCCGGCGAGCGGGTCATGATGGAGCGGCGCGCGCAACTGTCGCGACAGCCCCTGCATGACGCGGGCGTACCGGGTGCGGACCAGTTCGCTCAGGGTCTCGCTCTCGATCAGCGCGCGCGACACGACGCGCAGGGTCGCGCGATCAGCCTCGTCGGCGGCAGTCCGAACGGCGATGCGAACCTGCGCGGATGGATCGCAGTTCATCGCCAGCTCCACGGTTTCGGTGATCAGGAACGCGACCGCGACGGCGATGTCCTGGTTCACCATCAACGACTCGACCTCCAGCGTGATGCCCAATCCGCTTGCACCCTCGGGTGCCGATGCGCGGAGGTTCGCCGCCAGCTCGCCGATCATGGTGCGCAGGTTCAGTCCACGGTTCTCTTCGTTCTCCGCGAAATGGTTGCGGTGTACGACCGCCAGCGCGTCGACACGGCGTTGAATTGACGAATAGGCGGCAGTCGCGTCGGCGCTAGGAGCGCCACGCGCATGAAAACTGATAAGGCTAGAAATCACTTGGAGGTTGTTCTTGACACGATGATGGACCTCCCGTGTCAACTTGGTCTGACGTACGAGACCCTCGGCAAGTCCCGCTTCGTGGATCGCGACGGTCCGGCTGATCGCGCGAAACGTATCGCCAAGCTCGCGGATCTCGGCGGCGGGCAGGGGACCGTCAGCGCCCACCTCGATGACCTGACCGGGCGTGAACGCGGCGGCGCTGGCGCGGAGCCGCCGGAGCGGACGGATGAGAAGACGGTCGACCACGAGCCATGAGATCCCGGCCGCGGCGACCCACATCAACAGCGGCAACAGCAACGCGACGATCAGCGAGGAGGAAATCGGCGCGCTGCGAATCCTGGTCAGCAGCGTGAGTTGCGCAATACCAACCTCCGTGCGGATCGTTTCGAACCGGCCGAGACTGCCCGCCTCCGGGCCCCGGAGAAGCCGTATCTCGTCCCCGCGGAGCTGGAGCGTGCTCTCGAAGGTCGATGCAGGGCCGCTGGGTCGCACCAGGGCGGACAGTCTTGCGGTCGGAAAGAACGCCTGCGCGTTCAGCCGCGTCGGCGCCGGCGCCAGGGCGAGGAGTACGCCCTGATCGCCCACAAGAACCGCGCGGATGTCGCCCTTGCCGCCAGGTACGGTTCCCGCGATGCCGAGTGAGGCGCCGCAAATCACCTGGCCGGTACGATCCGTGATGCTGAAGCGGCCACCTCCCACCGCCTGCGCGAACACACCCTGCACCCGCGCGCAGCTGGCAAGGTCCCGTGGGTCGACGTGCAATGCTTGAGCCGCAAGTTGCAGCGCACGCATCTCGCCGGAAACCTCGATGGCAATCGCGCGCGCGCTCTCGGCCGATGTGAGCCGCAAGCGCGCACGGGTCTCGGCATCCGATAACCGCGTCGTTTGAAGCGTCGCAGCGATCGCGATCATCGCGAGCGGCGCGAGGCAGAGGCTGAGGATCAGAAACAGTTTGGTGCCGGTTGGCAGCCGGGCCACCCAGGGCAGCGCCGATGCAAGGCGCGGATCGCCGGCTGTCGACGGCTGAGCGGATCCGCCGGTAGCCATAGCTCCGGTGATCAGTCTAGCTTGGAGAGCAGGTCGAGCATCTCGTCGGGGACCGCTTCCTCCACCGTTCGCTGATAGACGGAGCGCAGCGCCAAGCCCATTTGTGGCTCATCAGCCCGCTTGGTGACGTTCTTCGCGGGCTTCGGCATCTTGTCGTTCGATTCGGGCAAGCTAAGATCATCCCCCTCGGCCCCGCAAGGCCGGGCGCGAATGACAAATGCCACCGGCGCAACGCTCCCATCGGCGATGGTCGCGCTGCCCCGGACATGTGTTTTGCTGCGCGATGAAACCAAAGATGCCGACGATTGTTCCACCCCTTGCGCGAAAAAACCGCACAGCCCAGGGGGCGGGCGGGGCTTTCAACCCGACAAGACACATCAGCGCCGTCGCGGCAGAAAGAAGCGACGGAGCCACCAGGGAGTATTATTCGCCAATGTCGCTTGGACAGCAACTCGCCCCGCACCTTCCCTTTCTGCGGCGCTACGGCAGGGCCTTGACGGGCAGTCAGACACATGGCGACAAATATGTTCGTGCCACGCTGGAGGCTATCGTCGCCGCTCCCGATCAGTTTCCGCGCGACGTGGAGCCGCGACTTGGGCTTTATCGCATGTTTCAGGGCATCTGGAATTCTGCCAATTTCGACGAAACCGGATACGAGCCGATCGGTGACACCGGGGCGGGACAGGAAGCAGTGGCCCAGGCGCGCCTGTCGCGCATCACGCCGCTTTCCCGGCAGGCGCTCCTGTTGACCGCGATGGAGGGCTTCACGCCCGAGGACGCGGCGTACCTGATCGAAGTCGACACCGACGAGGTCGAGACGCTAGTCGCCGAGGCGCTCCGCGAGATCGAGCATCAGACCCGCGCTCGGGTGTTGATCATCGAGGACGAGCCGATCATCGCGATGGATATCGAGACGATCGTGCGCGATCTGGGTCATGACGTCACGGGAGTCGCCGTCACGCGCGATGAGGCGGTGGCGCTGGCGATGGAGGATCGTCCCGGTCTGGTGCTGGCGGACATCCAGCTCGCCGACGACAGCTCGGGCATCGACGCGGTCAAGGACATCCTGGCGGAATTCGCCGTTCCGGTCATCTTCATCACTGCCTTTCCCGAGCGGTTGCTGACGGGGGAGCGACCGGAGCCTACGTTCCTGATCACCAAGCCGTTCCAGCGTTCCACGGTGAAGGCGGCAATCAGTCAGGCGCTCTTCTTCGACCAGAACACGTTGCCCGGCGCTGCCTGAGCGGCACGTCGGATCGAAAACTCTTGCGGAAGGTTGAGGGAGCATGGCTGATCCGAACGAGCAAATCCACATCAACACCACCGAGGCGCGGGGCGGCGCCACCCCCGGCATGACGCGCTACATTCTGGGTGCTTCACTGGCGCTGGTGATCGTCGCGTTCATTGCGGTGTATTTCCTCTGGGCGGCCTGACCGCAAGGTGATCCGAACGCGCGATTGGCAATTGCGGTCGGGCGACCTATGGTGTTGTCCGGCTCAACGCAGCG
The DNA here is from genome assembly GCF_028292945.1 of Sphingomonas bacterium. Classification (GTDB taxonomy): domain Bacteria; phylum Pseudomonadota; class Alphaproteobacteria; order Sphingomonadales; family Sphingomonadaceae; genus Sphingomonas. The sequence goes on from NZ_JAQGLJ010000107.1 coordinate 7,739, forward strand.
GGTAGCTGTATTTTCCCTTGGCCATCAGATCGGACCCGATGACCGAACCGCTGCTGCGCGACGACGAAGACGACGAACTGGGAGAGGCGACGCCGGAGCCTGTTCCGCACGTCGCGTTATCCGATCCCGAGTTCAAGAAGCAGTTGGCGCAGGTCATCCCGCACCTGCGCGCGTTCGGGCGCTCGCTGTCGGGCAGCCGGGATCTCGCGGACGACCTGGTGCAGGAGACGCTGCTGAAAGCATGGGCGGCGCGGCTGCGTTTTCAGGCAGGTACCAACATGCGCGCCTGGACGTTCATCATCCTTCGCAACCTGTACCTGAGTCAGATGCGCCGTGCGCGGTTCAAGGGGGAATGGGACGATCTGGTGGCCGATCGCATCCTCGCGGCGCCCGCGAGCCAGGATCGTCATGTCGAACTGGGCGACATGCAACGTGCGCTGATGCACCTGCCGCAGCCACAACGCGAGGCCTTGATCCTCGTCGGCGCGGGCGGCTTTGCGTATGAAGAGGCAGCCGAAATCTGTCAGGTGGCGGTTGGCACCATCAAGAGCCGCGTCGCGCGCGGTCGGGTCGCGCTCGAACATCTGTTGACCGAAGGCGTGCTGCCTTCGCGCCGTGATCACGAGGTCGATGCAAGCAAGTCCGCGCTCGATTCGATCATGGGCGATGTGGAGACGTTGAGTCGCGGACGTTAGCCCCTGCGGCTCATCGCTGGCGATCTAAACGCCGGATCAGACGGGTCATGTCTTCAGGCATCGCCGGGCATGGGAATACTCCACGCAGCGCTGCACCAATGGCGTCGGAGGGTCGTGGTCGCCGGACGACTTGCTCGGCATCAACGGCCATCGAGATGCACAGCGCAGACATGCCATCAACAACGTCACAGGTCCGTCATGGTTGCCTCAACCTGGTAGAACCGGTTGGTGCGGCGACGGCATCGATCGCATGATCGTATCGCTCGACGGCGAGATACTTGGCACCGCGGCGGGGCGGGCGCGGGCACATTCTCCGTTCCTGGCCATGCTGCTGGATCGCGAGCCTGAACTGTCCGCCCAGATCGCGGGCGGGCACGTCATGCTCGACCTGCAGGCGATCGCGCCTGGCAAATCGACCGCGGGGCGATTGCGGTTGCAGCGTCGGGCACTGGCGCTGACGGTTGCGATCGGCGATTTGGCCGGGCTGCTCGACCTGACGGCGGTCACGGGGGCGCTGACCCGCTTCGCGGACTCGGCGCTCGATCAAGCGATCGCCAGCGCGATCGTCGAGCGCACGCCCGGTGCCGAGCCGGTCGGCTTCGCGGCGATCGCGCTGGGCAAGCAGGGCAGTCACGAATTGAACTATTCGTCGGACATCGATCCGATCCTGCTCTATGATCCCGCGACATTGCCGTGCCGCCCGCGCGAGGAGCCGAACGAGGCGGCGGTACGGATTGGCCGGCGCGTGGTGGAACTCCTGCAGGCGCGCGACGCGGACGGCTATGTGCTGCGGGTCGACCTGCGGTTGCGGCCGTCACCGGAGGTAACGCCGATCGCGTTGTCGGTCGACGCGGCGATCGGCTATTACGAAAGCCAGGCGCTGCCCTGGGAGCGCGCCGCCTTCATCCGCGCGCGGGCGGCCGCGGGGGACGTGGCGCTCGGTCAACGCTTTTTGGACGCGGTGCGGCCTTTCGTGTGGCGGCGCTCGCTCGATTATGGCGCGCTGGGCGAGATCAACGCGCTGACCCGACGCATCCGCGACCATTATGCGGGCGGACAGGCGTTCGGCCCCGGTTTCGACCTGAAGCGGGGGCGCGGCGGAATCCGTGAGGTGGAATTCTTCGCCCAAGGCCTGCAACTCATCCATGGTGGTCGCGACCCGTCCTTGCGGGCACCGGCGACACGCGACGCGCTGGCCGCGCTCGAGGCGGCAGGTCTGCTCGAAGCGCGCGATGGGGCGATCCTGCGTGACGCTTACACGCTGTTGCGGACGATCGAACATCGCGTGCAGATGGTCGACGACCGCCAGACGCACCTGCTGCCGACGGGCGCCGCACTGGATAACGTCGCGCGGTTGCACGGGTTGGCGCAGGGCGAGGCGTTGCTGGACCTGCTGCGTCCGTCGGTGGCGGCGGTCGCGACCCGCTACGATGCGCTCGACGGCGACGCGGCGACGGCGGTCACGCGCGATCCGGCCGCGCTGACCGCTTTGCTCGGAGAGGCGGGCGCGCAGCGGGTCGCAGCGTGGCGCGCGGGCACCTATCCTGCCGTGCGATCGGGGGCGGCGCAGACGGCGCTGGAGGCGGTGTTGCCGATGCTGCTGCCGGCGATTGTGCGAGCACCCGTGCCCGCTGCGGCAATGCAGCGCTTCGATGCGATGCTCGAACGGATGCCGAGCGCGATCAACATTTTCAGATTGCTGGAAGCCCGACCGGGATTGGCGACGCTGCTCGTCCAGATCCTCAGCCACGCGCCGCCGTTGGCGGACGAACTCGGGCGTCGTCCCGCGCTGCTCGATGGGCTGGTGGACGCGACCGCGTTCGATCCGGTCGGCAGCGTGGGCGAGCTGGCACTCGAAATGCGCGGCGGCGACGCGCCCGATTATGGCGCGATCCTCGACCATGTCCGCCGCGTCGTGGGTGAGAAGCGGTTCGCGCTGGGCGCACAGATCATCGCCGGGCGCGGGGACCCACTGGCGGTGGCGGCGGGCTATGCGCGCGTGGCGGAGGCCGCGACGGAGGTCCTGACCGCCGCGACCGTCGCGGCATTCCAGGTGGCGCACGGGCGCATCCCGGGCAGCGAACTGATCATCCTGGCGTTGGGCCGCTTCGGCGGCGCGGCGTTGACGCATGCGTCCGACCTGGACGTGATCTACCTCTTCACGGGCGAGTTCAGCGCCACGTCAGACGGTGCCAAGCCGCTCGGTGCCACCCTGTATTATAACCGCCTCGCGCAGCGGGTGACGGCGGCGCTGAGCGTCGCGACCGCAGCCGGGCCGCTATATCAGGTCGATACGCGCTTGCGGCCGCAGGGCGCGCAGGGCCCGCTGGCGGTAAGCCTCGACAGCTTCGCGCGCTATCAGCGCGAGGAGGCGTGGACGTGGGAGCACATGGCGCTGACCCGCGCGCGTGTGGTGTTCGGATCGCCCCCTGCGCGCGAAGCGGTCGGCGAGACGATTGCGGCCGTCCTGAACGGCCAGCGTCCAGAGCGACCCATCGTGGCGGACGCAGTCCGCATGCGCGCGGAGATGGCATCACACAAGCCGCCCCGTGGGCCGCTCGACGCGAAGCTGTTGCCGGGCGGATTGGTCGATCTGGAGTTCGCGGTGCATGTTGTGCAACTGTCCGCCCGCCAAGGTTTTGACCCCGATCTGGGCAGAGCCATCGACGTATTGTGGGCGGCGAAGCTCGCGCCGGCCTCGATCCGCCAGGTGCATGATCTGCTCACGCGTTTGCTGGTGACGCTGCGCCTTGTCGCCCCCGATGCGGTCGAGCCCGATCCTGCGACGCAGGCGCTGATCGCGCGGACGCTCGGCGCGCCGGACTGGGCGACGGTGCTTGCCTCGCTCGCGGCGGCTCGTCAGGACGTATGTCGTTGGTGGGAAGAGGTGACGCATGGAGACGGGAACGCCGCTGCCTGACGTAGCGGTAACGCTGCCGGACGGCGAGCTGCTGCCGCTACCCAGCCTCAGCGGCGCAGCCTGTGTCATCTATTTCTATCCCAAGGCCGACACTCCTGGCTGCACGCGCGAGGCACAGGATTTCTCGGGCCTCGCCGATGCGTTCTCGGCAGTTGGCGCGTCGGTGCTGGGGATTTCGAAGGATACACCCGGCAAGCTCGGCAAGTTCGCCGGCAAGCACGGTCTGTCGGTGCAGCTAGCCGCCGACGAGAGCGGTGCGGCCTGCGAGGCGTTCGGCGTGTGGGGCGAGAAGCAGCTTTATGGCCGTACGTATCTCGGGATCGAGCGCGCGACGTTTCTGTTCGGATCGGACGGGCGACTGGTGCAGGCCTGGCGCAAGGTCAAAGTGGCGGGCCATGCCGACGCGGTGCTTGCGGCGGTGAGCGACCTCAGGCCGCCGGCCGGCTGAGCGCCGTCAGATCAACGCGCGGGTGAGATCTCGCATCAGTGCGCCCGCGATCGGCTGATCGAAGCGGCATCCCAGGCGCTCGCCATCGAACCAGACAACGGTGGCGGGGATCGGCCAGCCGCCGTCAAGTCGCAGCCACAGTCGGTCACCGGCGACATGCTCGCCCGGTGACGAGATGCGGCAGCCATAGATCGACAGGTCCAGCAGCTCCGCGTCCTGTGCCTTTTCGCCATGGCCTCGAACGGTCGCGCGGGAGACCACGACCGTGTATCGCCCCGCCCGACGATCGTCGCTCGGTGCGGTCGCGTGCAGCTGCCAGACGTCGGTTGCCATGCCCATCCCCTTCGAAATGCCGTTTTAGAGGAAGGACGTCGCCGAACCGTTAAGATGGTGGACCAACAGTGCCGCAGCTTCGCGCGGTGCGCTTGCGGCTGTTCGGCGGCTATGGTGAGGTGGCCTGGAGAGGATGTTCACCATGGCTAGCGCCGCCGCGAAACCGTTCCCGACGCCAAAGGGGCTGCCGGTCGTAGGGCATTTGCACCAGATCGCACGCTCGGGGCTGGTCGGCCATCTGCTGGCGGTTGCACGTGACTTCCCAGGCGGCGTCTTTCAGCTGAAATTCGGTAGTCGCGTCGGTATCTTCATAACCGATCCTGACATCGTCGCCGAGCTTTCCGACGAGACGCGCTTTCGCAAGATGCCCGGACCCGGTCTGCGTGTCGTCAGGCGATTCGCCGGTGACGGGCTGTTCACCGCGTTCAGCGAGGAGCCGAACTGGGGCAAGGCGCATCGCATCCTGCTACCGGCGTTCAGCCAGCGCGCGATGCGCGGCTATTTCGACCTGATCGTCGAGGTTTGCGACCAGTTGGTAGCGAAGTGGGAGCGCGCCGCCGGCACCCCAGGAGGCCGGGACGTGCTGGTCGCGGACGACATGACGCGGCTGACGCTCGATTCGATCGCGATTGCGGGGTTCGGCCATCGGTTCAACAGCTTCGAGCGCGATGAACTGGACAGCTTCCTGATCGCACTCGGCGATGCGCTCAGCGAGTCGATGAGCACCATCACTCGCATGCCGTTCCAAAAGCCCTTCGCGAAGAAGGCCCAGGCGCGGTTCGACGCGGCGATCGCGGAGATGAACGCGCTTGTCGACGGCATCATCGCCGACCGGCGGGCGCGCCCCGACGCGAGCGCGAAGGACCTGCTCAACCTGATGCTGACCGCCGTCGACCCCGAGACAGGCGAGCGGCTGGACGATCTCAACATCCGATACCAGGTGCTGACCTTCCTGATCGCCGGGCACGAGACGACATCGGGGATGTTGACGTTCGCGTTCAGCTACTTGCTGCGCAACCCTGCGATCCTGGCGCAGGCCTATGCCGAGGTCGACCGCGTGCTCCCGGGCGAGACGGCGCCCGATTATGCGCAGGTCGCGAAGCTGGAGGTGATCGAGCGCATCCTGAAGGAGGCGCTGCGGCTGTGGCCGACCGCCCCTTCGTTCAGCCTGGCACCCTTCGAGGACCAGCAGGTCGGCGGCTTCACCTTGCGAAAAGATCGCCCGGTCAACGTCTTCTCCCCCGGACTTCATCGCAATGCCAAGGTGTGGGCGGACCCGGAAGAGTTCGATATCGACCGCTGGCTGCCGCAGAACGAGGCCCAGCATCACCCCCACGCCTACAAGCCGTTCGGCAATGGCGAGCGCGCGTGCATCGGCCGGCAGTTCGCGATGGTGGAAGCGAAGATTGCGATGGCGATGCTGCTGCGCCGGTTCTCGGTCAGCGACCCGCATGGCTATCGGCTCAAGATCAAGGAGACGCTGTCGATCAAACCCGACAACTTCTTCATGCGCGTACGATTGCGCGGGTCCCACGAACGGCTGAGCATAGTGGCCAATGCGCCGGTACCGGAGGATGTGCCGGTCGCGGCGGTGGCGGGAACGGGCAAGCGGTTTTCCGTCGTCTACGGATCGTCGCTGGGAACCGCCCGCGAGATCGCAGAGGAGATCGCCGAACGCGCCCGCGTCGACGGGTTCGAGGTGGCGGTGCGCGCGATGGACGAGTCGCTGCGATCGGGGGCGGAGCCGGAGGACAAGGTGATCGTCGTCGTCACCGCGACCTATAACGGTCGCGCGCCCGACAGCGCGCTGGCGGTCGAACGCGCGCTGGATGCGGGGCAGTTCGACGGCGCCGATTGGTCGGGCGCGACCTTCGCCGTGCTCGGCATCGGCAACTCGCAATGGCCCAATTACCAGAACTTCCCCAAGCGCATCGACGCGGCAATCGAGGCGACCGGCGCGACGCGGCTGGTGGCGCGCGCGGAGGCGGACGGGCAGGGCGACTTCGACGGCGCGGTGGGGGGGTTCGTACGCGATCTGTGGCGCGCCCTCGGCGCCGCCGAACCGAGCGCGGCGCAAGGTGGCGGGCTGTCGCTGGTCACGGTCGACGGCAGCGCGACCCGCGCGGCTGCGTTGCCGGAGCATGCGCAGCGCCTGACGGTGATCGCGAATGACGAACTCGTCCGCTCGGCGGACGGGCTGTGGGACTTCGCGATCGAGCCGCCGCGACCCTCGACCCGGCTGATCCGGCTGCGCTTGCCGGAGGGGCAGAGCTATCGCACCGGTGACCACATCGCCGTCTACGCGCACAATCGTCCGGAACTGGTGGAGCGCGCGCTGTCGCGGTTGGGACTGGACGGAGCGACGCAGCTCAAGGTGGAAGCTCAGGGCGGGCGCTTTCGCCACCTGCCGCTCGGCGAGACGGTTACCGTGCGACAGCTGCTGTCGGACTTCGTCGAGCTGTCGGACCCGCTGCCGCGTCGCGCACTGAACGTGGTGACGAGCCGATGTCCCGACACGCAGCGCAAGCTCGTGGCGCTGGAGGTCGCGTATGACGAGGAGGTCGCGGCCAAGCGCCTGACGCTGCTCGATCTTCTCGACGCGAATCCCGCCGCCGAGCTGTCGCTGGATCAGCTGGTCGAGCTCTCCGCGCCGATCGCGCCGCGCTTCTACTCGATCGCGTCGAGTCCGCTCGCTTCCCCCGACATTGCCGACCTGATCGTCGGCACTACCGTCGCGCCCGCATGGTCCGGGCTGGGCGAGCATCGCGGCTTTGCATCGAGCTATATGGCGGGCGTCGAACCGGGCGCGGCGGTGTTCGGCTATGTGCGCCGACCCAACCCGCCCTTTGCGCCGCCCGCCGACTCTGCCGTGCCGATGATCCTGATCGGACCGGGCACCGGGTTCGCGCCCTTGCGTGGCTTTTTGCAGGAACGAGCCGCGACGGGCGGGGCTAAAAGCCTGCTCTTCTTCGGCTGCCGGCACCCCGACCACGACTGGTTCTGCCGCAATGAGATGAGCGAGGCGCAAGAGCAGGGCCTGATCGATCTGTTCGTCGCCTTCTCCGCTGTCGCCGACCACTCCTGGCGGTTCGTGCAGGACGCTTTGTGGGCGGAGCAGGCTCGCGTCTGGGCCGCGCTGGAGGCGGGCGCGCAGGTCTTCCTGTGCGGGGACGGACGCTACATGGCGCCGGCAGTGCGTGACATGTTGATCCGCATCTGGATGCAACAGGCAGGCGGGGACCATGCGGGCGGCTCGGCGTGGCTTGAGGCACTGATCGAGGACGGCCGCTTCCATCAGGACGTGTTCGGGTTCGGGAAATAGGCTTTACCTTCCGCCCAACACCCGTTGCCCTAGCGCGTTGCCGGGTGCAGCATGAATCAAGTGCACGGTGCCGTCAGCGCGCCCGAGGAGAGGTTCATGCAGCAATTGTCCGCGCAGGATGCGTCGTTCGTCTATCTTGAGACGCCCCACACGCCGATGCACATCGGCTCGGTGGGCATCTACGACCCATCCACCGCGCCCGGCGGGTTCGTGCGGTTCAAGGACATCCTGCGCTTCATCGAACAGCGGCTGCCTGGCGCGCGATCGTTCCGCCAGCGGCTGGTGCGGGTGCCGTTCGACCTCGACCACCCTTATTGGATCGAGGACCCCGAGTTCGACATCGAGTTCCACGTCCGCCACATCGCACTGCCCAAGCCCGGCGACTGGCGACAGCTGTGCATTCAGGTCGCGCGCCTGCACGCCCGGCCGATGGACCTGACCAAGCCGCTATGGGAATTCACGATCATCGAAGGGCTGGACAATATCGACGGCCTGCCGCCCGGCTGCTTTGCGCTCGTGTCCAAGGTCCACCACGCCGCAATCGACGGGATGAGCGGCGTCGAAATGTCAGCGGCTGTCCACGATCTGGACGCCCTGATGACAGTGCCCGACAAGCCCGATGCGTGGCGGCCCGACCACATGCCCAAGGTCGCGGACCTGCTGGCGCGGTCGTATTTCAACAGTTTGATCCAGCCGATGCGCGTGATGGAGACGATCGGCCGCTCGCTGCCCGGCATGGGCAAGCTGGCGGCGCAGGTCGGCAAGGGCGATGTGTCGATCAGGAATGCGCGGCCCGCGCCCAAGACCCGGTTCAACGCCAAGATCTCGGCGCATCGCGCGTGGGACGCGGTGTCCTTCAAGCTGGCCGATATCCGTGAGATCAAGGATGCGGTGGCAGGCGCCACGGTCAACGACGTGGTGCTGTCGATCGTCGGTGGCGCGTTGCGATCATATCTGAACGCGACGGGCGACCTGCCCAAGGACACGCTGACCGCGATGGCGCCGATCTCCGTGCGCGGTGAGGGCGAAAAGGCGGCGCTCGGCAACCTGGTGTCGGCGATGGTCGTCGGGCTGGGCACGCAGGTGGAAGACCCGCTGGAGCGGCTGCGGTTCGTCCATGCCGAAGCGGTTAATTCAAAGGCGATGACCAACGCGGTCGGCGCGCGGACGCTGGCGGACTACAGTCAGCTGATGCCTGCCGCGCTGTCGGGAATTGCGGCGCGGCTGTATACCAGGGTGGGTGCGGCGAACGCGCACGCGCCCATCTACAATTGCGTGGTGACGAACGTGCCGGGCAGTCGCGTGCCGATGTACTTCGCCGGCGCCCGGATGGTGGCGATGTATGGCACCGCGCCGGTGTTCGACTCGATGGGGCTGATCTTCCCGGTCTACAGTTATGGCCCGACGATCGCGATCTCGTTCACCGCCGACCGCGACATGCTGCCGGACCCCGACCGACTGGCGGACGCGCTGGGATCATCCTTCCAGTCGCTCAAGTCTGCCGCGCTCCAGCATCGGGGGGAACGCTCGGGCACGCCGCCGGTTGAGATCAACGACAACAAGCCGGCCGGAAAGTCGGCCACCCGCAGGAAAGGAAATGCACATGGCTGAGAACGATACCGTCGCCGCAGCTGCCGCCGAAGAGGCCAAGAAGAATGCCGACTTCGCGGCCAACCAGGCGAAGTCCGGTGCCGATCAGGCGGCGAACTTCGCCAAGGGCGCCGCCGACCGGATGCGTGACGCCGGCGCGCAGGCGCAGACGGTCTTCCAGGACCGGGTGGTCGAACCCGCCAAGCGCGCTGGCGAAGCGATTCGCCAGGGCGGACAGAAGATCGCCGAGAACAACCAGCAGATCGGCGTCAAGATGATCGATCAGGCCGAGCAGAACACGCACGAGGCGTTCGCGGCGATGCGCAAGGCGGCGAGCGCCAAGGACCTGTCCGAGGTCATGCAGGTTCAGGGTGAGTATCTGCGCGAACAGAGCCAGCGGTCGATGACGCAGGCCCGCGAGATCGGCGAGCTGATCGTCAGTTTTGGCCGCAACGCGGTCGGCGCGATGCGCGGCGGCACCGACATGGGTTCGGACCGCAAGGGCGGCGAGTAAGGCCTCTTCCCTCTCCCGCGAGCGGGAAAGGGACAGCCTTGCGGAGCGAGGCAGGGTGAGGGCGCAACGGAGGAGGGGAAGGCCCGTCCGTCGCATGGCAGGCCCTCACCTTGGCGCTGCGCGCCGGTCTCTCTCCCGCAGGCGGGAGAGCGTAGGACGATCACCTGCCGCGCGGGTACATCCAGCCGTGCTTCAGCCGCTCGCGGTCGAAGCGCTGCCACTGGCCCGGCTTCTGGGCCAGCCGGTCGGCCACCGCCACCAGCACCGACGGGTTCACCCCCAGACCGCAATGCGAGCCATGGACCTCGATGCTCTCCGACCGCGCGTCCTCGTCCTCGCGACAGGTCTGCCACGCAACCACGCCATCACCCTTTGTGTAAATCGCGGTGGTCGGCACCGACGGGCGCGCGGCGATGTCCGCCAGCATGTCCTGCGTATGAGCGCCGTCGACCCTGGTGCCGCTCATATACTCGTAAAGCCGCCAAACGTTGGACGACTTGGGACTACCAGCAAACGGCGATCCCAGCGTGATCACCTGGCGAACGTGCGTCGGCGCGCGTTTGGCGAGCAGGCGCGCCATGACGCCGCCCAGGCTCCAGCCGACCAGCGAGACCTTCTGACCGGTCGCCGCATGGACCTCAGCCAGTCGCTCGACCAGCTTCTCGCCCTGCGCGCCGATCGCACGCGGGCCGAGGTTGCGACCAAGGTTCCAGCTATGCGCGTCGTAACCGAGCGCCTTCAGGAAGCGGCGCAGCACGCGCGTCGAGGTGTCGCTGGTCATGAAGCCTGGCAAGACCAGCACGGGATGCCCGTCGCCACGCGGCGCGGTGGCGAGCAGCGTTCCCATCGAAACGGCGAGCGCGCCCCACTCTGCAATCGCGCGCGGCAGCTCCGTCAGCGCAAGCAAAGCAGAGGGCGGCTTGATCCGACCGACATCGGGTCCAGGGATAAGTGCGGCAGATGCCATCGAGAATGTCTCCGTATTCGCTCCATCAACCCTTTGGCGGCGCTTATGTTTCATCGACACCGAAGGCTTTTTGCTGCGCTGCAACACGGGCCGCGTCGTGCGACAGGATCGCGAGGTCGTGCGAGTGGCCGTCGCGGCCACGAACCTGGTCCTTCAGCAGCGCCTCCGCGCGAAAGCCGAGGCTCTCGAACAGGGCGACAGAGCCGGTCTGATCGGGTGTCATGCGGGCGGACAGCTTGGCCAGCCCGCGCCCATGCGCGATCGCGAAGATCGCCTCCAGCAAATCGCGCCCGAGGCCCGCGCCACGCCGGTCCGGAGAGACGAGCAGCCTGACCTCGCCCACATGCGCGCTCCAGCCGAGCGGATCGCGCACCAGCGCCGCCGTCCCGACCACGGCCTTGTCGGTTGCGTCAAGGTCCTCGGCGATCAGGCTGTCAATCCATCCCTCCGCGACCGCGTCCAGCCATGCCGCGATAACCCGCGGGTGCGTCAGGTCGCGGCCGAGAAACAGCAGGTCGTGTTCGTCGAGCGTCGCGACGAAAGTGGCGACACGGTCCCGATCCGTAGGTTCGAAGCGCCGGATGGTGTGGTTCATACGCTGCGCGCCCCCAGCCACTCGACCAGCCTGGGCCACAGCCGCTTGATGGCATTGCCGCCTGCGACCAGGCTGACATGACCGCCCTTCAGCACCACCTCGTCCTTGTCCGCCGCGCCGATCATGCCCAGCAACGGCGCGGACGCCGCTGTGGGCACGATATGGTCGTGCAGCGCGGCGACATGCAGGAATGGCACGGTCACGGCCGACAGGTCCACCGCCCGACCTGCCACCTCCATCGTGCCATGCAGCAGCCGATTGTCCCACATCAGCTGCTTGGTGGTCTCGCGAAAATACTCCCCCGCCAGGGGCAGGATGTCGGTCGCCCAGCGATCGAACATGCGAAAGGATCTGACGAACTGATCGTCGTGCAGTTGGTCGACAACGCGGATCTGCTGCGCGATGCGGGCGCCGGGGCGGAGCATGTCGAACGCGGTATACAGATAGTCGCCGGGGCAATTGCCCAGCGTGTCGACCAGCCGATCGACATCGAAAAAGCGGCGATCCGACCAGTTCTGGAACATCTCCATCGCAGAAAAGTCGACGGGCGTGGTGAAGGTGACCAGGTTCGCGAGACCCTGCCGCGTTCCCTCCAGCGCCGCCCACAGCAGCGACAGCACGCCGCCGAAACAATAGCCGATGACTGACAGGTCTGGCTCACCCGTTTCGCGCTTCACCCGCTCGACGGCGGTCGGCAGGAAGTCGAGCACGTAGCTGGCGAGCGTCAGCGCCTTTTCGTCTGCGCGCGGTGCTTCCCAATCGAGCATGAACACGTCGAAGCCGGCGCGCAGCAGATACTCGACCAGGCTCTGCCCCGGCACCATGTCAAAGATGTAGCCGCGATTGGTGGTCGCCATCACCAGCAGGATGGGGACGCGGTACACGTCGTCGACCAGCGGACGATAGTGGTAGAGCCGCATGGTCCCGCGCTCGATCAGCACGTCCTTGGGAGTTGCGCCCAGCTGCGGACCGCTGAGCGTCAGGTACTCCAGCCCCTTGAGATTGCGCTGAAGCGCGCGGTCGAACTCGGTCGCGGCAGCCGAAAACGGGCCCAGGAGATCGGCCGCGGTAGCCACTTTACTCCGTCATTCCCGCGAAGGCGGCAATCCATCTCTCCACCAGTGCGTGTCGTGCGATGGATCCCCGCCGTCGCGGGGATGACGAAAGGGAGGCCCTCAACTAGCTTGCTCCAGCGGAGGCTTGCGCCCGCGCGTCGGCTTGGGCCGTTCCGAGACGACCGGCACCGCACCGCTAAGATGCCCTTCGATCCGCTCCAGCGTCGCCTCGATGCGACCGATGCGCGCCGAAAGATCGGCGAACTCGGTGCGACTGGGCAGATTGGCGGCGGCGAGGGCGCGCTCGGACATGCCCTTCATCGCCGCCTGCGCTTCGAGCTGCGCGTTCTGCGCGCCGTTCATCGCCTGCGACCATCCGTCGGTCTTGAGCATGTCGCCACCGACGCTGCCGGCGAGCTTTTCCCATTCGCCGAGCATGGTGCGGAAGAAGGCGCCAGGGTCCGTGGCCATGCTGCGCAGCATCGGCGCGGCACGCGTGCGCGTCAAGGGCGCGGGCTGGTCACGTCCAGGGTCGAATCGCCGCCCAGTGCGCGGTACAGCGCGACGCGGTTGTTCGCGGCAACCAATGTCGTCCGCACGACCTGCTGCTGGGCCGTGTAGAGCGATCGTTGCGCGTCCAGACTGGCGAGGAAAGTGTCGATACCGCCGCGATAGCGTGCGTCGGTGAGCCGGAAGCTGTCGGCGGCGGCCGCGGCGAAGCGGCGGTTGGCGGCTATCTGCGCATCAATCGTGCCCTGCCGCGCCAGTGCATCCGCCGTCTCGCGGAATGCGACCTGGATCGTACGTTCATACTGGGCGAGCGTTGCCTCACGCTGCGCCTCGCTCAACGCGACGTTCGCGCGGCCGGCCCCGGCCGAAAAGATATTGTAGCTGACGCTCGGTCCGGCGGAGAAGTTGAACGCGCTCCCGGTGAAGAGCGATGTCAGCGCGGTAGAAGCCAAGCCGAGCACGCCCGTCAGGGACACACGGGGGAACAGCGCCGCGCGTGCCGCGCCGATATCGCCGTTGGCCGCGCGGAGCTCATATTCGGCCTGCACCACGTCCGGCCGACGTAGCAACACGGCGCTGTCGACCCCCGCCGATAGCGCTACGATGGCAGGCGCGGCCTGATCGATGCCGGCGGGTAGCAGCGCCGGCTCGACCGGCGCACCGACGAGGAGCTCCAGCGCGTTCAGGTCCTGCGCCACGGCGGTCGTCTGTTCCGCCACGTTGGCCTGCGCGGTCGCAAGGATCTGCTCGGCCTGCGCCAGGTCGGTGCGCGGTGCGACACCACCGCGTAGGCGAGCGCGGGTGAGGCCGACGCTCTTCTCGGCAATGGCAACGGTCTGGGTGGCGAGCAGCAGCAGGCTACGATCGGCCGCGAGCTGCAGCCATGCATCGGCAATATCCCCGACCAGCGTCAGCCGCGTCGCGCGCGCGGCGGCTTCGGTTGCGAGGTAGCGGTCCAGCGCTGCGCCGGTGAGCGAGCGAACCCGGCCGAACAGGTCGATCTCGAACGCCGTGACGCCCGCATCCACCGAATAGCTGCTGCCGACACCGCCCCCACTCGAGGCCGATCCGCCCTGCCGCGACAGGCGGTAGTCGGCGCCGGCATCGACGGAGGGGAATCGGTCGCTGCGCTGAACACGGTAGCGCGCGCGCGCCGCCGCGATGTTGGCAACCGCGACCCGAAGATCCCGGTTGTTGGCCAGCGCGCGGCCGATCACCTGTTGCAGCCTTAGGTCGGTGAACACCTGCGTGTAGCTGACCGAGGGAAGGGCGGCCTCGGACTGGCGTAGGTAGGCATCGCCGACTGGCCAGGAGGAGGGTACGGGCGCGGGCGGCCGGACATAAGGCGGCGCGACCGAGCAGGCGGAGAGCATTGCCAGGGTTAGAACGGCGCTCCAGCGACCCCCCTTCACGCCACTGCCTCCGACTGAGCGCCGCCTTGGAAGCCGGTCGGCTTGCCACGCATCTTCGCCACGCCGTCCCGCACGCCGCGCCGAACCAGGACGAAGAAGAAGGGGATGTAGAACAACGCCAGTACCGTCGCCGTCAGCATCCCGCCGATCACGGCGGTGCCGATCGCGATCCGCGCGTTGGCGCCCGCGCCAGTCGAGATAGCCAGCGGCAGCACGCCGAAGATGAAGGCCAGCGAGGTCATCAGAATAGGCCGCAGCCGGATCTTGGCGGCTTCGAGCGCCGCCTCGATCACGCGCGCGCCCTTGCGCTCTGCCTGTTCGGCGAACTCGATCATCAAGATGGCATTCTTCGCGGCGAGTCCCATCGTCGTCAGCAGGCCGATCTGCAGGAAGACGTCGTTCTGCAGACCCCGCAAGGTGACGGCGACGATTGCGCCGAGCAGCCCGACCGGAATGACCAGCAGCACCGCGACGGGTATCGACCAGCTCTCGTACAACGCAGCGAGGAAAAGGAAGACGACCAGCAGCGACAGGGCATAAAGCAGCGGAGCCTGGCCCGACGAGAGCCGTTCCTGATAGGACAATCCAGCCCAGGCAATCGACGTGCCCGGTATCTCGCCGGCGAGCGCGGCGATGCGGTCCATGGCCTCGCCCGACGACCTGCCAGGCGCGGCCTGACCCTGAAACTCGAACGAGGGCACGCCCGAGAACCGCGACAGCGTCGTTGGTGCCTGCGCCCAGGAGATACGGGCGAAGGAGGAGAATGGCGCCATCTGGCCGTTGGCGCCGCGAACGAACCATTGTGATATGCTTTCCGGCGTCGCGCGATAGGGAGCGTCACCCTGCACATAAACGCGCTTCACGCGGCCACGATCGATGAAATCATTCACGTACCGACCACCCCAGGCGATCGCGAGCGTGTTGTTGACGTCGGTCTGGGTCAGGCCGAGCACCGCGAGCTGGGTCTGATCGATCTCCAGCTTGAGCGTCGCGATGTCGGGCAGCTCCGACAGACGCACCGAGGTGAGCGCCGGGTCGGCGTTCGCGGCGGCGAGCAGCCGGTCGCGAGCCGCAGCGAACTCCGCACGCGACAGGCCACCGGAATTCTGCAACGCCATGGTGAAGCCGTTGCTCTGCCCCAGTCCACGGATGGCGCCGGGCACCAGCGCAAACACCTCCGCGTCGCGCAAACCGCGGAACGCGGCCGACGCCCGCCGCGTGATCGCATCGGCGCCGTTCTCCTCGCCCTTGCGCTCGTCCCAGGGCGCGAAGTTGATGAACCCCTGGCCCGTGTTCTGCCCAGCCGCGCCGCCGCCTCCGCCGCCCGATACCGTGAACAGCACGGAGACGTTCTTGCCTTCCTGTTCCAGAAAATAGTTCTGCACCCGCTCCTGCACCTCATAGGTACGGCCTTGGGTGGCGCCGGCCGGCAGGCGGATCTGGACACTGGCCGCGCCCTGGTCCTCGGTCGGCAGAAAGCTGGTCGGCAGGCGCAGGAACAGGATCACCAGCAGGGCGACCAGGCCAGCATAGACCAGCAGCCATAGCCACCTGCGATTGATCATTGCGCTGACCGCCACGAGGTAACGCTCAGTGCCGCGTTCGAGGCCATGATCGAAGCGCTCGCCCATGCGCTGTGCGAATGCGGTCAAGCGCGGAAAGCGACCGGTGACCGGTACGTCCACGCGCGCCTTCTCGCGTCGCTTGAGCAGGTGCGAAGTGAGCGCCGGGGTCAACACCAGCGCCACCACGACCGAAAGGATCATCGCCGAGATGATGGTGAGCGAGAACTGGCGGTAGATGACCCCGGTCGAGCCACCGAAGAATGCCATCGGCAAAAACACCGCCGACAGCACCAGCGCGATGGCGATCAGCGCGACGGTGATCTCGTCCATCGACTTGATGGTCGCGTCGCGCGGCGACATTTCCGGGTTTTCGTCGAGCAGCCGCTCGACATTCTCCACCACCACGATGGCATCGTCGACCAGCAAGCCGATCGCCAGCACAAGGCCGAACAGCGTCAGCGTGTTGATGGAAAAGCCGGCCAGCGCGAACACCGCGAACGTGCCGAGCAGCACGACCGGCACCGCCAGCGTCGGGATCAGCGTCGCGCGCCAGTTCTGGAGGAACACGAACATCACGATGACGACGAGGACAATCGCCTCGATCAGCGTCTTGACCACCTCCTCGATCGACAACTTGATGAACAGCGTGGTGTCGTTGGCGTAGGAGAATTTCAGGCCGGGGGGAAAGTTCTTCGCGGCGTTCTCGACGAACGCCTTGACCAGTTCGGAAGTCTTGAGCGCGTCGGCACCGGGGGCAAGGTTGATCGCCAGGCCCGCGCCCGGGTGCCCATTGATGCGGCTGCGGGGGTTGTAGTTCTCCATCCCCAACTCGACCCGCCCGATGTCGGCCATTCGCACCGTCGCGCCGCTGGCCCGGCTTTTGAGGACGATATTCTCGAACTGCGCGACGGTCTGAAGGCGCGACTGGGCGGTGACGGTCGCGTTGAGCATCTGCGTGTCGGGTTGCGGCTGGCCGCCGATCTCGCCCGCCGCGACTTCGGTGTTCTGCGCCTGGATGGCCGCGACCACATCGCCCGGAATGAGCTGAAAGCTGGCGAGCTTCGCCGGGTCTAGCCAGATGCGCATCGCATATTGCGAACCGAACACGTTCGTCTCGCCGACGCCCGGAATGCGCCCGACCTGGTCCTGCAACGCGGTGACCATGAAATCGGATACGTCGCCGTTCGTCCGGCGGCCGGTCTCGTCATAGACACCGACGATCATCAGGAAGTCGGGATTGGACTTGGTGACGGTCAGCCCTTGTTGCTGAACCTGCTGCGGCAGGCGGCTGATCGCCTGCTGAACGCGGTTCTGCACCTGCACCTGCGCAATGTCGGGATCGGTGCTTTTGTCGAAAGTGGCAGAGATCGACACCTGGCCCCGCGACGAGGAGGACGCGGTGAAATAAAGCAAACCGTCGATCCCGGTCAGCTGCTGTTCGATGATCTGGGTGACGCTCGACTCGATCGTCTCGGCGGACGCACCGGGGAAGCTGGCGCGGATATTCACCTGCGGTGGGGCGACGTCTGGATATTGCGCGATCGGAAGGGTCGCGATCGCGCCCAGCCCGGCCAGCATGATGATGATGGCGATCACCCACGCGAAGATGGGCCGGTCGATGAAGATGCGGCTGATCATCGCGCGGGGTTAGCGGCTGCCGCCGGATCGGGCCGCGTCCGGCTGCGGCGCCTGCACGCGTTGCGGAGCGTTGGCGGGCACCGGGCGAACGGGAATGCCGCCGCCGCTGGTCGCCGCGGCACCGCGTCGCGCGCCGGCCTGACCTCCGGCATTGCGGCTGCC
>NZ_JAQGLJ010000123.1 GCF_028292945.1 Sphingomonas bacterium
CCGCCCAGCTGCCGCGCATCCGCGCGCGGGGCACACCGCGATCGAGCATCTTGAGTGCGGCGACGAACTCGCCCGCGAACAGCGAGCGGCGGCGGCCCTCATAGGCGAGCGTGGCGAGGCTGCGGAAGAGGTCATAGCGGCCGGTATTGGCGCCATAGTCGGTCTCGTGACCCCAAATCGCGGCGGCGATCGAGGCCGGCACGCCCGTGCGCCGCTCCATCGTCGCCAGCCGCTCGGCCTGCGCCCGATAAGCCTGCTGCCCGCGCGCGACGCGGTCGGCGTTGACGTGGCGCGCGCGATAGGGGGCGAAGGGGGTGAAGGCGGTCGACGACACGGGCGCAGGCTGCGCGCGGTCGTTGCGGATGGTCTGCGGGTCCAGCGTCAGCGTCGGCAGCACGCCGTCCACGGTGCTTGGACGCACCCCCGCCGCGATCGCCTGCGCCCGCAATTGCGAGAGATAGGCCTGGAACGCGGCATCCTCATCCTGTGCCACCGCGCTGCCTGCGGCGAGCAGCAGGGCACCCGCAATCATCATCTTGAAATACGCCAACATGCCGATGCTCTTCGCATGCGGCTGAGCGCGCGGGAAACCGGCTCGTCGCGGCCCTTGCACAGACGGGCGCGGCGGCTCTAGACGAGGCGGGCCGCGGAGGGATGGCCGAGTGGTTTAAGGCAGCGGTCTTGAAAACCGCCGTGGGTGCAAGCCCACCGTGGGTTCGAATCCCACTCCCTCCGCCACGCACCCTAGCGGTTCACGAGTATTTCGAACTGCTCTGCAGGCAGCGGCGTATGGAACTGACACCCGGCGACATAATCATCCGCCCACATCACGTCGGCGGCGATCGGCGGAAGGCCCGGCAGGGTCAGCCAGATCGTGCCGCCCTTCTTCATCGGCGAATAGGTCTGCAACCGCGCGCCGTGGACCGACAGGTCGACGACCTTGCACAGCGCGCGATCCAGCCCGCCCTTTCCAACGCGCGCGTCGAGGGACACCGGAGCGCGGGGCACCCGGCGTCGGTTGTCGATCACGGCAGTTTCGAACTCGGCGGCGAACATGACGGTCAAGCTACGCCGCCGATGGTAAATAGCGGGTTAGCGACCCTTGAGCGTCAAGCCACCGCCGAAACGCTTGTTGAAGCGCGCAACCTGACCACCGGTGTCGAGCATGGTGCCGCGACCGCCGGTCCACGCTGGGTGCGCGAGCGGATCGATCTCCAGCGTCATCGTGTCGCCCGCCTTGCCCCAGGTGGAGCGCGTTTCGTACACGGTGCCGTCGGTCATCTGGACCTTGATCATGTGGTAGTCAGGGTGAGTATCGGCCTTCACGGGGTATGCTCCTGAGGTGGCTGGTTCCGACCAGCCTGATGTGGGGGCGGTTAGGTGATGAGGGTGCGGAAGTCAAAGCTCTCTTACCTCAGCCCTCTCCCGCTTTCGCGGGAGAGGGCTGAGGCTTAACGGCTGCACTTGCAGCCGCTTAGTCGCAGCGGTGAGGGTATTCTTCAAACGGCAGACAACTATCCTGCGTCAGGCCCTCACCCTGGCAGCTTCGCTGCCTGTCCCTCTCCCACGAAGACCGGAGAGGGTTAAGAAGTCTTCGGCGGGTCGGCGATCATCGCGGTGAAGCTCGCTTCCGCCGCGAGTTGGCCGTCGATCGTCGCGCGGCCGGCGAATTTGCAGACGCTGCTGCGCTTCTGCACGAACTCGACCTCGAGGCGGAGCAGCACGCCGGGCTCGACCGGCTTCCTGAACTTGGCGGCCTCGATTGCCATAAAATAGACCAGCTTGCCCGACCCGGTGAGACCAAGGCTTTCCACCGCAAGGATGCCTGCCGCCTGCGCCAATGCCTCGACGATAAGCACGCCCGGCATAATCGGGCGGCCGGGGAAATGGCCCTGGAAGAAGCCTTCGTTGAAGGTGACCGCCTTGATCGCTGCTATCGACCGGTCGAGGACCAGCTCCTCGACGCGATCGACCAACAGCATCGGATAGCGGTGCGGCAGGGCAGCCAGGACCCGCCCGATGTCGAGCGGGCCCAAGTTGGCGGGATCGGACGCCCCCCTGCCTCCGGCGTCGCTCACCTGCCGGTGGGGCGGGCAGGCGCCGGGGCGGGCGTCGCTGCACGCGCAGCCTGCTGCTGGCCGGGCTGCCAACCTGCCGGCACGGCGGTGCTCACGGTCGGGATCAAGCGATCCAGCTCGGCGGTCACGGCGGGGGTCACGTCGGCATTTGGCTGCAGAAACAACACCGCCTGCGGGTTGACCAGCAGGCTGACGTTGCGCGTGCGAACGACGTTCTGCACCGCTTCCCCCAGCTTCGCCTGGATCTGCTCGATGACATACGCCTGGGCGCGCTCGGCGGGTGCGGTGATGCGGGCGATCTCCGCCTGACCCGCCTGCTGCTTGGCCTGGATCGCCGCGTATTGCGGCTGAAGCGTGGCGTTGGTCGCACCCGGCGCGCGCTGTGCCGCCTGGAACTGCGTTACCAGCGGCTGCAGCTCGGCCTGAATCGCCTTGGAGCGCGCGTCGGCCTGATCGAGCTGCGGCTTGTACGTCGTCTGGATCTGGGTGCGCGCGGTCGCCCATGCACGCGTCCCGGCGATGGCCCCCTGCGGATCGGCGACCGCGACGCCATTGACCTGAGCCGCCGCAGGCGCCGTTACCGCCACCGACGCGGCGAGAAGAATCTTGGTGAGGTTAGTCATCAGAACTGGGTTCCTACGTTGAAGGTGATGAGCTTGGTGTCGTCCCCGGGCTGCGTCAGCAGCGCCTTGGCGACGTCGATACGCAAGGGGCCGAAAGGTGAGTTCCAGTTTACACCGAAACCGACCGACAGGCGAGGCTTGCGCGAATTGCCCAGGAAACGTTCGAGAAATGGCTGGCTGAATTGAGGGTCGTTCGCAACCGTGCCGATGCAGGCGCCCGTCGCATCCGGAATACCGGCGGGACAGATTGTCGTCAGCCCGGCCGACGTGGCGAATACCTGCTGACCGGCCGGCGTAAGGAGGGGGGCACCAAGCAGAGTAGGCGAGCCGTCCGTATTGAACAGCAGCTTCCCGCCTGCATCTCTAGCCTGAGCGAACGTGGCGGTGGGCAGCGGCCGCGTTATGCCAAACAGGCTGCCTGCCTGAACGTAGATCGAGGGCCGGAGGCCAAGCTCGCGCGCGCCGGAGCCGAGTGGGATCTCCAGTTCGACACGACCCAGATAATAGGCGCGACCGCCCAGCGCGTCGTCCTGGATCTGGTCGCGATCGGTCACCAGCACTTGCGCGCCGGTGGTCGCGTCCGCAGTGAAGTTGAGGCGCTGCACGCGGGGCCCGACGCCACGGATATCGAACCCGCGAAACTGCGGCTCGCCTAGGTAGAAGCGGTCGGTGATGCGAACCTTGTCGATGCCGGGTCCGCGACTCTCCTCCAAGGAGCGGATGAATCCGCCTTCGGCGAGCACCGATCCGATAAAGCCGCCGCCGACGTTCCAGTATTTGGCGTAATTGGCGGTACCACGGACATATTTCACGTCCCCGCCCAGTCCGGCGATGTCGGCGCTGAACGCGAAACGCGACCCGTCGCTGGGGCGCAGGCGGCTGTTGAGGCTGTCGTTGATCAGCGAGAAGCCCAGCGCCGAAGTATAACGGTTGCCGATCGAGTCACAAAGGTACCGCCCGGCCTTCAGCGGGTCGCAGACGCCGGCCGTGAAATATGTGTCTTGGTCGAGTCCGACTTCGTCATATGACAGGCCGTACCGGCCCGACAGCGACCAATATTCCGTCAGCGGTACGCCGAGACGGACCTGAAATCCGGTGGTCACCTGTGAATAGGTGGTACGGCGTTCCGTGCCTGCAAAGCCGAACGAGTTGTAATCGCGCCGGAACAGATCGACTCCGACGGCGATGTTCCTGTCGAACAGATAAGGTTCGGTAAAACCGGCCTCGACAGACTTCGAATAGCTGGAGTAATTAACCCCCAGGCGTAACTCCTGCCCCTTGCCACGAAAATTTCGCTGCGTGACGTTGGCTTGGATGATGAAGCGCTCGAGGCTGGAATAGCCTGCCGACAGCTGCAGCTCGCCGGTCGACTTCTCTTCGACATTGGCCTCCAGCGTCACGCGATCGGGCGCGGAACCGGGGTTCTGCTTGATTTCGAACTTGTCCTGGAAGAAGCCGAGGCTGTTGATCCGGTCCTGCGACCGCTTGACCTGAAAGCTGTTGAACGCGTCGCCCTCGGCCAGCCTGATCTCGCGGCGAACCACCTTGTCCTGTGTCTGCGTGTTGCCGTTGATGTCGATGCGTTCGACATAGGTGCGCTGCGCCTGCGCAATGTTGAAGTTGAGCGACATGGTCAACGCTTCACGATCCGGCACGAACTCCGGATTCACGTCAGTGAAGGCATAGCCGAACAGGCCCGCGGCCTCGCTCAGTTGCGTGACCGAGTCCTCGACCTGCTTGGCATTGTACCATTCGCCCTTCTTCAGCGGCAGTGCCGCGGCAAGGGCAGTGTTGTCGAAGTCGCGGATCTGACTGTCGACGGTGATGTCGCCGAACTTGTAGCGTTTCCCCTCCTCGACGACATAGGTGATGATGAAATCACGCTTGTCGGGTGTCAGCTCGGCGATGGCCGATATGACGCGGAAATCGGCATAGCCCTCCGTCAGATAATATTGTCGCAGCTTCTGCTGGTCGTAGTTCAGCCGGTCCTGGTCATAGGAAGTGCCCGACGACAGGAGGCGAAAGAAGCGCGCTTGTTTGGTCGCCATCTGGCCGCGCAGCTGGTCGTCGGAGAAGACCTCGTTGCCGATGACGTTGATCTGCCGAACCTTGGACTTCGCGCCCTCGGTGATCTCGAACACCACGTCGACGCGGTTCTGGTCCAGCGACACCATCTTGGGCTCGACCACCGCGGCGAAGCGGCCCTGGCGGCGGTACAGCTCGATGATGCGCTGCACGTCCTGGCGAACGGCGGAGCGGGTAAAGATCTGACGCGGGGCCAGCTTGACTTCCTTGGTGAATTTATCGCTTTTGAGTGCCTTGTTGCCTTCGAAGATGACGCGATTGATGATCGGGTTCTCGCGCACCCGCAGCACGATATCACCGCTCTCGACACCCGAGATGGAGAAGTCGGCGAATAGGTCCGATGCCTGCAGGTCCTTGAGCGCCTGATCGAGCGTTTCGGCCGTATACGGCGTGCCGACGCGAAGGCGGGTATAGGAGAGCACCGTATCCGGCTCGATGCGCTGCGACCCTTCGACACGCAGCGTTCTGATCGTACGGGCGTTTAGATCGAGCACGCTCGGGGCGGCGGCGGGAGTCGGTGCGGGCAACTGCTCCGCGCCCGCCGTCACCGGCACGTTTGGTGCGCCGGTCTGAGCGGTCGCGGCGCAGGGCGCGCCCGCCAGCACGGTGCCGGCGAGCAGCGCAGTCGCGAATGTACCGCGCCGGGGCTTGGAAACCTTGGAAACTGTCACTGACGTCAAAACCCCAACCCCGCGTGGAAAACTTGCCCTGTCGCGCCCCGCGCGCCCCTGCCCGATCCCGCCACTTCCCGCAACCCGATCAGCCGAACAGCCCGCCCAGTCGCTGCCATAGACCAAACGAGCCGAGGTCGTTGATCGTCACCACCAGCATCAGCGTCAGCAACGCCGCCAGCCCGCCGCGATACGCCCATTCCTGCACCTGCGGCCCCACCGGTCGTCGCCGCACCGCCTCGATCGCGTAGAAGAACAGGTGACCACCATCTAGCATGGGAACTGGCAGCAGGTTGATGAACCCGAGATTGATGGAGACCATCGCAATGAGGGTGATGAACTCCGGCCAGCCGAGCGAGAACTGCTCGCCCGATGTCTTCGCGATCTTGAGGGGGCCGCCGAGTTCCTTGATCGAGCGACGGCCGGTGATGATCTGGCCCAGCGCATCGAGCGTGTTGCGCAGCACCTGGCCGACCAGCCTCACACCCTCACCCGGCGCCTGGAGCAGCGGGGCGGGTCGGTATTCCGGGCGCGGGCTAGCGATACCCAGCCGGCCGATGCGGTATTCGTTGCCGAAGCGATCCTGCTGCCGCACCTCGCCGACGGTGACCGACATCGCCGTTTGCGCGCCGCCTCGGTCGACCACGACCGAGACCTTCTCGCCGGGGCGGATGAGGAGGTAGTTCGCGACATCGTCGAACCTTGCGACGGTGCGACCGCCCAGCGAGACGATGCGGTCGCCCGGGAGCAGGCCCGCTGCTGCCGCAGGGCTGCCCGCCGAGACGCCGGCGACGATCGGGGCCGTGTAGCGAACGCCGTATATATGCGCGAAGCCGGCCAGGATCAGCACGGCCAGCAGCAGGTTCACCGCCGGTCCTGCCGCGACGATGATCGCGCGCTGCCAGACGGGTTTGGCCTGGAACGTCCGCCCGCGCTCCGACGCGGGCAAGGCCAGCCATTCGGCGGATGGCCGCGAAACCGCGTTCATGTCGCCGGCGAAGCGGACATAACCACCCAGCGGCAGCCAGGCGAGCTTCCACCGCGTCCCGTGCCGGTCGGTCCAGCCGGCGATCTCGCGACCCATGCCGATCGAGAATGCCTCGATCTTCACGCCGAACCACCGCGCCGCCGCGTAGTGCCCCATCTCGTGCACGAACACGAGCGGGCCGATGACGCACAGGAAAGCGACGAAATAGATCAGGAAGCCGGGAGATTCGATCAAACCACGCTGTCCTTCATCCGCTCCTGCGCCATCCTGCGCGCCTCCGCATCGACGGCGAGCACCGCGTCGAGCGTGTCGGGCGCGGGTGCATCGTAGGCATTCAGAGTATCGGCGACGATTGCGGCGATTTCGAGGAAGCCGATCCGGCCGGCCAGGAACGCCGCGACCGCGACCTCGTTGGCAGCGTTGAGGATCGCCGGCCGCGCGCCACCGGCCGCCAGCGCCTCACGCGCCAGGCGGAGCGCGGGAAAACGCGCCTCGTCGGGTGCTTCGAAATCGAGGCGGCCAAGCGCAACCAGATCGAGCGGCGGCAACGGCGTCGGCAGACGGTCGGGCCAGGCCAGCGTGTGCGCGATCGGCACGCGCATGTCCGACGGGCCGAGCTGCGCCAGCGTCGAGCCGTCCACATACTCTACCATCGAATGCACCACCGACTGGCGGTGGATGACGATCTCGATTCGGGCGGGCGCTACCGGAAAAAGGCGCGCGGCCTCGATCAGCTCCAGACCCTTGTTGAACATGGTCGCGCTGTCGATCGAGATCTTCGCGCCCATCGACCAGTTCGGGTGGGCAAGCGCCTGGTCCGGCGTGACGTCGCGCATCGCTTGCGTCGACCAGTCGCGGAATGGGCCGCCGCTGCCGGTCAGGACGATGCGGCGCACGCGCTCGGACCGGGTGAAGTCGAAACACTGGAAGATCGCGTTGTGCTCGCTGTCGGCCGGCAGCAGCGTCGCGCCGGATCTCGCGGCGGCGGCAAGCACCAGCTCCCCGGCCGACACCAGCGGCTCCTTGTTGGCGAGCACCACGGTCTTGCCGCCACTGATCGCCGCAAGGACGGGTTCCAACCCGGCGCAGCCGACGATCGCCGCCATCGTCCAGTCCGCGCCGACGGCGGCGGCGATGACTGCTTGTCGACCGGCCGCGCAGGCGATGTTGGTGCCGTGAAGGGCGTCGCGGAGGGCTGGAAGTTTGCTTTCGTCGGCGACTACCGCCAGCTCGGCGTTGGTGCGTATCGCCGCCGCAGCGAGGCCGGCGACGTCGCTGTTGGCGGTCAGCGCGCGGACACGGAAACGGTCGGGCTCGCGCTCGACCAGGTCGAGCGTCGACGTGCCGACCGAGCCGGTGGCGCCCAGGATCGTGACGGTCCTCACCCGAACTGCTGGGCGAGGAACGCGCGCACGGTGGGCAACACGACCAGCAGCGCCGCGACGGGTGCGACCGGGACCAACCCGTCGAGCCGGTCCAGCACGCCGCCATGCCCGGGCAGGAGGTCTCCCGAATCCTTGACGCCGGCGCGACGCTTGAGCCAGCTCTCGTAGAGGTCCCCGCCCTGTGCGAGCACGGCCAGGAATGGCGTGGCGAGCGCGAGGCGAAGCGGGAGCCCGGCAGCGACGTGCAGGATCGCGGCGAGCGCGCCCGCCGCGATCACGCCGCCGATCAGCCCCGCCCAGGTCTTGTTGGGGCTGACGCTGGGCAACAGCTTCGGCCCGCCGATCGTCCGCCCCGCGAAATAGGCGCCGATATCGGTCGCCCACACCAGCGCCAGCGCCCAGAAGGTCCAGACCAGGCCGTCGACGCCGAGCTGGCGGCGGATGACGATCAGCGCCAGTACCGGCACGCCGACATAGATCACGCCCAGCGCCAGCTTCGGCATGCGCGAGACGATCACGACGAAGAACGCCGCACCGACCAGCAGCCCCACGGTGAAGAAGTCGCGGGTCTCGCCGATCACCCATTCGGGCGTCATCGTCACCAAGGGGACGAACAGCGCGAACTGCGCCAGTCGCCGGGCCTTGGCGGGGGCCGCATGTAGGTCCGCCCATTCGCCCAGCATCAGCAGCGCGGCGATCGTCACCACCAGCCAGAAGTAAAGGCCGCCCAGCCCCACCGCCGCGACCGCGACCGCGATGAGGCCCAGGCCGACCGCGCTGCGGACCGCGAGGTCGGAGCGTGGCCTCGGTTGGGAATCGCCGGTCACAGGCCGCCGTAGCGCCGTTGACGCAGCCCGAACGCCGCGATCGCATCGGAAAAAACATTCTCGTCGAAATCGGGCCAGAGCGTGTCCACGAACAACAATTCAGCATAGGCGGCCTGCCAGAGCAGGAAGTTGGACAGGCGCTGTTCCCCCGACGAGCGGATCAGCAGGTCGAGCGGCGGCAGGTCGCGGGTTTCCAACTCAGCCTCGATCGCCGCCTCGTCGATCTCCTCGGGTCGCAAGCGCTTTGCTAGAACTTGGGCGGCGAGCCGGCGCGCGGCGGCCGCGAGCTCCGCCTGGGCGCCGTAATTGAGCGCGATCGCGAGGAACGGACCGGTGTTGCCGGCGGTGCGCGCGACCGCCTCGTCGATCATCTCGGTAAGGTCCGGGGCGAAGCGGCGATAGTCGCCCAGCACGCGCAACCGCACGTTCTCGCGCACCATCTCGTCCAGGTCGGAGCGGATGAAGCGGCGCAGCAGCCCCATCAGGTCGATGACCTCAGCCTCCGGTCGGCGCCAGTTCTCGCTGGAAAACGCATATAGCGTCAGCGCTTCGATCCCGAGTTCGCGCGCCGACCGCATGACGCGACGCACCGCCTCCACGCCCGCCTTGTGCCCGGCGAGCCGCGGCAGATGGCGCTGCTTGGCCCAGCGGCCGTTGCCGTCCATGATGATCGCGACGTGACGCGGGATGGCGGCAGTGCCGGGAGCCGGTGCTATCGCAGTGGCCACCTACTCCGCTCCCGCTTGCGGGACGGGTTGGGGGAAGGCCTGTTCTGGCCCGGGTGAGGCTGACAGTCCCTCCCCTAGCCCCTCCCGCACGCGGGAGGGGAACAGCGTTGCGCCGCCCGCCATCACTTGCCCAGAATCTCTTTCTCTTTCGCACTTGCCGCGGCATCGACATCGGCCACGGTCTTGTCGGTCAGCTTCTGCAACTCCGCCTCGTGGCGCTTGCGGTCGTCTTCGCCAAACACGTTCTTCTTCTCGTCGAGCTTCAGGCTGTCCATGCCATCGCGACGCACGTTGCGCACGGCGATCTTGGCCTTTTCCGAATAGGAGCCGGCGAGCTTGGCCAGTTCCTTGCGGCGCTCCTCCGTCAGGTCGGGAATGGGCAGCCGCAGCGTGGTGCCGTCGTTGATCGGGTTCAGGCCCAGCCCGGCCGAGCGGATCGCCTTTTCCACCGGGCCGACATTGGTCTTGTCCCAGACCTGCACCGACAGCATGCGCGGCTCGGGCACCGAAACGGTCGCCACCTGGTTCAGGGGCATGTGACTGCCATAGACCTCGACCATCACGGGATCGAGCAGCGCGATCGAGGCGCGCCCGGTGCGCAGACCCGCAAGGTCGCTCTTCAGCGCGTCGACCGCACCGGCCATGCGCCGCTCCAGGTCCGATTTGTCATAGGCCGGCATCAATTCTGCTCCTGCGCTTGCACGATCGTCGAGACGCCCTGCCCCGCCAGCACCGCAGCGAAATTGCCGTGCTCGCGGATGTTGAAGACAACGATCGGGATGTTGTTGTCACGACAAAGCGCGATCGCGCTCGCGTCCATGACCTTGAGATTGTTCGAGAGGACCGTATCGTAGGACACTGTTTCGTAACGCTTTGCGCTCGGAACCTGCTTGGGATCGGCGTCGTACACCCCGTCGACGCTGGTGCCCTTGAACAGCGCGTCGCACTTCATCTCGGCGGCGCGCAGCGCGGCGCCGCTGTCGGTGGTGAAGAAGGGCGAACCGACGCCGGCGGCGAAGATCACGACGCGGCCCTTCTCGAGGTGACGCTCCGCGCGGCGGCGGATGAACGGTTCGCAGACCGACTGCATCGGGATCGCGGACTGGACGCGGGTGTCGACGCCGATCTGTTCGAGCGCGTTCTGCACCGCGAGCGCATTCATCACCGTGGCGAGCATGCCCATGTAATCGGCGGTCGCCCGCTCGATGCCCTTTGCAGCCGCCGACAGCCCGCGAAAGATGTTGCCGCCACCGACGACGATGCAGAGCTGGTAGCCCTGCGCCCGCACGTCAGCGATCTCCTGGGCGACGCGGGTGGTCACGTCGGGATCGATCGCGAGATTGCCCCCATTATCCTTGGGGCCCATCAGGACTTCACCCGAGAGCTTTAGCAGGATGCGGCGGAAACGGGGGGCGGTCATCGGGGGAGCGGGTTACGCGGGCGACGGCGCGGGGGCAACCGTCTGCATGGAAAGAGGATCGGTACGAGAGCCGGTAGCAGGTGGCAGCGACCAGCTAGTACCGCCCTCCCCGACGCAAAGTCGGGGCCAGTCCGCGGCGCGGCGGACTGGACCCCGGCTTCCGCCGGGGAGGGAAGCTGCAGCGGCATCGCCGTGATCGCACGTCGTGCCCTCACCCTGATTGCTTCGCGAGCTGTCCCTCTCCCGCTTGCGGGAGAAGAGGGCTACGCCGTCGGCTCTGGCTGCGTATCGGTCTTCTGCGGTACGCCGCTGGCGGCGGCCACTTCGGCGGCGAAGTCGCTGGTCTCGCGCTCGATGCCTTCGCCGAGCTGGAAGCGGACATAGTCCTTGAGCACGATGGTCGTGCCCGCGTCCTTGCCTGCCTTCGCCACAACGTCGGAGATCTTGGTCTTGCCGTCCATCACGAACAGCTGGCTGACGAGTGCATGCTCCTTGCGGTATTTGGCGATGCCGCCCTCGACCATCTTGGCGATGATATCGGCGGGCTTGCCGCTGTCGGCAGCCTTCTCCGTCGCGATCGCGCGCTCGCGCTCGATCTCGGCTTCGTCCAGGTCCGCCTCGTTCAGCGCCTTGGGGAACGCCGCCGCGATGTGCATCGCGAGCTGCTTGCCCAAATCCTGCAACGCCGCGTCCGGTGCGTCCGACTCAAGCGCGACCAGGACGCCGATCTTGCCGAGACCCGGCGACTGCTGGTTGTGGACGTAAGAAACCACCGCGCCCTTCGTCACCTCGAGCCGCTTGACGCGGCGCAGCGACTGGTTCTCGCCGATGGTGGCGATGTTGTTGGTCAGCACGTCGGCAACGGTGGTGCCCGATGGCATCGCGGCGCTCTTCAGCGTCTCCACATCGTTGCTGCCGGCGAGCGCGATCTGCGTCACTTCGCGCACGAAGTCCTGAAACTGCTGGTTCTTGGCGACGAAATCGGTCTCGGAGTTGACCTCCACCGCAGCGCCCGCCGTGCCGCTGACCGCCACGCCGACCAGACCCTCGGCCGCGGTGCGGCTGGACTTCTTCTGGGCGGCGGCGAGGCCCTTGGTGCGCAGCCAGTCCATCGCGGCGTCCATGTCGCCCGACGTCTCGCTCAGCGCCTTCTTGCAATCCATCATGCCCGCGCCGCTCTTTTCGCGCAGGTCCTTGACCATCGAAGCCGTGATGTCGGCCATGTTCATTGTCCTTGATTAATCCCCGTTCGTCCCGAGCGAAGTCGAGGGACAGGTGCGGGGCGCGTGCCTCGACTTCGCTCGGCACGAACGGGGAGGATCGCTCCTCCCCTCCATGTCAGACGGCTCAGGCGCTTGCCTGCGCACCCTCTCCGGCTGGGACGGCCGCATCGACGGGCGTCGGGTCGGTGCCCAGATCACCCGCGTCGGCAGTCGGCGTGATCACCGCCTCCTCGGCCGGTGGCGCATCCATCGCGCCGATGTCGCGGCCCGAGCGTGCCTGCTGCTCCTGACCACCGCGGGTCGCCGCGATCGCGATCGCCTCGCAATACAGGCGGATGGCGCGGCTGGCGTCGTCGTTTGCGGGAACCGGGAAGGCGATACCGTCAGGCGAGACGTTCGAATCGAGGATCGCAACCACCGGGATACCCAGCGTGTTGGCCTCCTTGATCGCGAGTTCCTCCTTGTTGGCGTCGATCACGAACATGACGTCGGGCACGCCGCCCATGTCGCGGATGCCACCCAGGCTCATCTCCAGCTTGTCGCGCTCACGCGTCAGCTGGAGCACTTCCTTCTTGGTCAGCCCGACCGTGTCGCCGGCCAACTGCTCCTCCAGCGTCTTCATGCGACGTATCGAATTGCTGATCGTCTTCCAGTTGGTGAGCATGCCGCCCAGCCAGCGGTGATTGACGAAATGCTGGTTGGACTGACGCGCCGAATCACGGACCGGCTCCTGCGCCTGACGCTTGGTGCCGACGAACAGCACCTTGCCACCGCCGGCGACGGTCGACGACACGAAGTCGAGCGCACGTGCGAACAGGGGCACGGTCTGCGACAGATCGAGGATGTGAACGCCGTTGCGATCGCCGAAGATGTAGGGTTTCATCTTCGGGTTCCAGCGATGCGTCTGGTGTCCGAAGTGCGCACCAGTCTCGATGAGCTGCTGCATGGTGACGACAGGTGCCGCCATAGGGATAACTCCTTCCGGTTGAGCCTCTGGGAAGCGGATGACGCAAGAGCCAGTCGGCTCCGGCGCACCGGGCTATGTTGCTTCCCATGTGGGGTTGAGGCGCGGCGCTTAGGCGATCCCCGGCGCGGGCGCAAGCGCTTGACACGGGAACAGGAGCGGAACATAGGGGGTTTGTAGCAGATACGGACGAGGCTGATCTTACCTGATTTGCCTTTAAAGGCAGGTATTTCACCGGATCCGGAACCTGTGGATAACTTATTGGTTAACGTGTCTTGACAGGGATGCGTTCGCAGGGAGGCGAACATGATGGCGGTGATCGGCACGATGGTATTCATGGGCGCGATGACGTTGGCGATGGCGGTGATCTGGCTGTCCGTCGCGCCGCAGTGGCGTCGGATCGTGCGGCTGGCGTCCGGCCATGTCGAACAGTCCTTCAATCCGCTGCAGCGGCTGGCGATGGCGGAGCGGCGGATCGCAGTCAGGCGCTGGGCGTCGGCTCCGGCGAGCGTGTTGCCTCGGATGCGCGCTGCCGCCTGACCTTGGCATAGCTCGCCATGCTGAATGGCATGGTGAGCAGGTAGATCAGGCTGAGAACTGTCAACGTCTGCCACGGCGCGGTCACCAGCGCGGCGGCAAGCACAACCGCGGCGGCGATCGCCTCGAACCGTACCGTGCGGCGCAGGCGGAACGAGGTCCAGCTGAACGTCGCGACGCTCGACACCATCAGTATCGCCACGAACGCCACCCATGGCGCGACCAGCCATGGCGAGCGCAAGATGGGCTCGCCGCTCCACAACCAGGCGATCAGCGGCAGCATGGCGAGGCCCGCGCCGGCAGGTGCCGGGACACCGGTCAGAAAGCCGGCGGATTTATGCGGCTGCTCGTCAAGATCGATCTGGGCGTTGAACCGGGCGAGGCGTAGCGCGCAGAATACCGCAAGCATCAGCGCGACGATCCAGCCGAGCCGTGGCCACTGCGTCAGCGACCACAGAAACAGGACCAGCGCCGGCGACACCCCGAACGAGATCGCGTCCGCCAGCGAATCGAGCTCCGCGCCGAACCGGCTCTCGCCCCGCAACAGGCGGGCGACCCGGCCGTCGAGGCCATCCAGCACGCCGGCGAGCACGATCATGCCGACGGCGCGCTCCCACTCGCCGCCGATGGCGAAACGCACGCCGGACAAGCCGGAACAAAGCGCCAGCGCGGTGATTGCATTCGGCAGCAGCGCGCGCAGCGGGATGCCCCGTGCCCGCCGTTGCGGCCGCCCTTGCGCGTTCACCCGGTGTTCCGCGATGGTCGTCGTGCGGCGATCGTCATTGCGCCACGCCTTTCACTTCGGTGCCGCCGACCCGGCCCAGCACCGTCTCGCCCGCGATCGAACGCTGCCCCAGCGCGACCTGACACACGCAATCCTCCGGCAGGAACACGTCGACGCGACTGCCGAATCGGATCAGCCCGATGCGCTGCCCGGCCGCGACAATGTCGCCCGCCTTGACGAATCCGAGGATGCGCCGTGCCACCAGGCCGGCGATCTGGGTGAAGCCGACGCGGCGGCCGTCATGACCCTCGACGACGAAATACTGCCGCTCATTCTCTTCGGACGCCTTGTCCAGATCGGCGTTGAGGAACTTGCCCGCGACATACACCACCTGCCTGACCGTGCCTGCGATCGGGGTGCGGTTGATGTGGACGTCGAACACCGACATGAAGATCGATACGCGCACGCGCGACGCTTCGCTCAGCCCATTGGGGCCGTCCAGCTCGCGCGGAACCGGCACGCGCTCGATCATGGTGATCAGCCCGTCGGCGGGCGCCACGATCAGCCCCGCGTCCTGCGGCGTGGTCCGGATCGGGTCGCGGAAGAACGCGGCGACCCAGATCGTCACGCCCACCATCGGCCAGAACAGGACGTTCCACACGACCGTCAGCAGCAAGGTGATGCCGGCGGCGATCGCGACGTATTTGTAGCCCTCCTGATGGACGGCGGGAAAACGCCACTTCACGGTGGAGGTCGGCAGCGGTGTTTGGAGCGGCTTTTCGAGAGATGCCATCCGCAGGTCGATACCCGGCACGGTCGGATAGGGCAAATCCGAGTCCGCCGCCGCGGTTGATCCCCCCTGCCCGGTCCCCTAGACGCCACCCCGACAGCTTCCCCGAGGACAGGATCAAATGGCGAAAATTCAGGTCAAGACGCCCGTCGTGGAGATCGACGGCGACGAGATGACGCGGATCATCTGGGAGTGGATCCGCGAGCGCCTGATCAAGCCATACCTCGCGATCGATCTGGATTATTACGATCTCGGCATCGAGCATCGCGACGCGACCGACGACAAGGTCACCGTCGACAGCGCGCGCGCCACGCAGAAATACGGTGTCGCCGTGAAGTGCGCGACCATCACTCCCGACGAGCAGCGCGTCGAGGAGTTCAAGCTCAAGCGGATGTGGAAGTCGCCCAACGGCACGATCCGCAACATTCTGGGCGGCGTGATCTTCCGCGAGCCGATCGTGATCCGCAACGTGCCGCGCCTGATTCCCGGCTGGACACACCCGATCGTTGTCGGGCGGCACGCGTTCGGCGATCAGTACAAGGCGACCGATTTCAAGGTGCCCGGTCCGGGCAAGCTGACGATGAAGTTCGAGGGCGCAGACGGTCAGGTCATCGAGCACGAGGTGTTCGACTTCCCGACGTCTGGCGTCGCGATGGGGATGTACAATCTCGACGATTCGATCCGCGACTTCGCGCGCGCGTCGATGCATTACGCGCTGGGCCGCGGCTGGCCGCTGTACCTGTCGACCAAGAACACGATCCTCAAGGCGTATGACGGGCGCTTCAAGGACCTGTTCGCCGAGATTTTCGAGGCGGAGTTCGCGGCGGAGTTCAAGGCGAAGAACATCGTCTACGAGCATCGCCTGATCGACGACATGGTCGCCAGCGCGCTGAAATGGTCGGGCGAATTCGTGTGGGCATGCAAGAATTACGACGGAGACGTGCAGTCCGATCAGGTAGCGCAGGGCTTCGGCTCGCTGGGGCTGATGACGTCGGTGCTACTGACCCCCGACGGCAAAACGGTCGAGGCCGAAGCTGCGCACGGCACCGTCACGCGCCATTATCGCCAGCACCAGCAGGGCAAGGCGACCTCCACCAACCCGATCGCGTCGATCTTCGCCTGGACCGGCGGGCTGAAATATCGTGGCAAGTTCGACAACACGCCCGATGTCACGCGCTTCGCCGAGACACTGGAGCGGATCTGCGTGGAAACGGTCGAGCAGGGCAGCATGACCAAGGATCTCGCTATCCTGATCGGTCCCGACCAGCCCTGGATGACGACCGAGCAGTTCTTCGAGGCGGTGCGCCTGAACCTCGAAAAGGAGATGGCCGGCTGGGCTTAAGTCCAGCGCGGTCCCTAGCCTCACTTCATGCCGGGGTGACAAGCCGCCGCCTTTCGCCCTAGCACGGCAGGCATGGCAGGTGATCTCAGCGGCAGTGCAATCAGCGACGCGGTCGTCGTGCTCGGCGCGGCGGGGCTTGTGATCCCCGCCTTTGCGCGCGTGCGGATCAGCCCGGTGATCGGCTTCATCCTGGTCGGCGTGCTCGTCGGCCCGTCGGGGCTGGGCAGTCTCGTGGCGAGCTTTCCCTGGCTCTACCACGTCACCATCACCAACCCTGCCGCCATGACGCCAGTCGCCGAGATCGGCATCATCCTGCTGTTGTTCTCCATCGGGCTGGAGCTGTCGTTCCGACGCCTGTGGGGCATGCGCGCTCAAGTGTTCGGGACGGGCGCCGCAATCCTGCTGCTGTCGGCCGCTGCGATCGTGCTGGCGTTGCGGGTCAGCGGCGATGGCTGGCCGGGCGCGCTTGGCCTGGCGCTTGCGCTGGCGCTGTCGTCCACCGCGCTGGTGCTGCCGATCACGGGGACGACGGGGCCGCTGGGCCGCGTGGCCTTTCCCGTGCTGCTGCTGCAGGACCTGGCACTGGTGCCGATCGTGTTCGTGCTCGGCGCGATCGGTGCGGGTGGCGGCGAGCGCGACCCGTTTGATGTTGTTCTGGCGGGTAGCGCGACGGTGATCGTCATGTATCTGGGCGGGCGTATCATCCTGCCGCGACTGTTCGCGCAGGCGGCGCGCACCAAGAGCCCGGAGCTGTTCCTCGCCGCGTCGCTGCTGGTCGCCATCGTCGCCAGCCTCGCGACCTCGGCGGTCGGGCTGGGCCCGATCGTGGGCGCGCTGCTGGCGGGGGTGCTGATCGCCGAAACGGCGTATCATGACGAGGTCGAGGCGATCGTGCGCCCGTTCCAGGGGCTGGCACTGGGCGTGTTCCTGATCACGGTGGGCATGGGGCTCGACCTGCGAATGCTGGTCGCCGACTGGCCCGTGCTGCTGGCGGCGCTTGCCGGCGTGGTGGCGGTCAAGGCGGTCATTACCGCGCTGCTGATCCGTCGCGACGGTGTCGGCTGGCCGATCGCGGCGGAGTCGGGCCTGTTGCTGGCGAGCCCGGGGGAGACGACGCTGATCGTACTCGGAGTCGCGGTGAGCGCCGCGCTGATCGCGCCGGCCGAGGCCGCATTCTGGCAGACCGCGACCGCGCTGGGCATGACGGTGACACCGCTGCTCGCGCGCGCCGGTCAGGTGGTCACCCGGCGCCTCAATCGCGGGGCGGTGCCAGAGGTGGAGCTGGACGAACTCGGCCCCGGCACGGTGATCATCGGCTTCGGCCGGGTCGGTCGACTGGTGGCCGAGATGCTGCAGGCCCACGACCGACGGTTCTTCGCGATCGACGCCGATCCCGACAACGTCGCCGCTGGGCGAAGCGAAGGCTTTCCGGTGGTGTTCGGCGATGTCGCACGCGGTGAACTGGTCGAGCGGCTTGCACTGACGCGGGCGGACGCGCTGGTGCTGACGATGGACGATCCCGCGTTGACCGTCAGGCTGGTGAAGCGGGTCCGGGCTGTGGACACCGAGCAGACGATCATCGCGCGCGCCCGCGACGCCCGACATGCGGCCGAGCTGTACCGTGCCGGTGTGACTGATGCCGTGCCGGAAACCCTGGAAAGCTCGTTGCAGCTGTCCGAAGCCGTGCTGGTCGATCTGGGTGTGGCGATGGGGCCGGTGATCGCCTCCATCCACGAGAAGCGCGACGAGTTGAGGCGCGAAGTGCGCGCGGCGGCCGATCTCGACCGTGAGCCGCGCATCCGTCGCGTGCCTGGCCGCGGCGAGCAGCCGGGCTGATTCGCGGCGAGCGCCTGCTCCGTCCCTTTTTCGATCGGGTGGACGCGCCGCCGGCGCTGCGGGAGTTCTTGCTGACGGAGTTTGGCTCGCCGGCGCGCCGCTGGCGCGGGCTGGTACACCACGCGCTGATGCTGCGCGCGGTGACGCGGGTCGGGCATGACCCCGCGGCGACACGTCTGCTGGTACTGGCGACGCTGTTCCACGACATCGTCTACGACGCGACGCGGAGCGACAACGAGGAAGCGTCCGCAGCGGTCGCGCGCGAATGGCTGTCGGGCGACGACTTCCGTCGGGGAAGGGTGATTGGGCGGCCTTGGGTTAAGCTCTAGGCGTCCAGCGCGGCCCGCACCGCCGCGACAGCTTCGGCCGCCTTGTCGCCGTCCGGACCGCCGCCCTGCGCCATGTCCGGGCGACCGCCGCCGCCCTGCCCGCCCAGCACGGCAACCGCGCGGCGAAGCAGGTCGACGGCGTTATGCGACGCGAGCAGGTCCTCGGATATGCCGACCGCGACCGAAGCGCGACCATCGTTGACCGCTACCATCACCGCGACACCGGAGCCGAGCCGCGCCTTGGCGTCATCCACGGCGCCGCGTAGCCCCTTGGCCTCGAAGCCGTCGAGCACCTGGCCGATGAAGTTAACGCCGCCGACCTGTTCGGGTCCGGCGGCGGCGTTGCCCGTGCCGCCGCCCATCGCCAGCGCCTTCTTCGCGTCGGCGAGTTCGCGCTCCAGTCGGCGGCGGTCCTCGATCAGCGCGGCGACGCGGGCTGGCACCTCGTCAGGGGATGATTTGAGCACGGCCGCCGCCTCACGCAGCTTGTCGTCGCGCGCGGAGAGGTAGGCACGTGCCGCCTCGCCGGTCAGCGCCTCGACGCGGCGCACGCCGGAGGAGACGGCGCCCTCGCCCACGATCTTCAGCAATCCGATATCGCCGAGAGCCGCGACGTGCGTGCCGCCGCACAGCTCGACCGAGTAGCGCGCCCCCTCTCCCTCAGAGGCTCCGGTTCCCATCGATACGACGCGGACCTCGTCGCCGTACTTCTCGCCGAACAGCGCCATCGCGCCTTCGGCGATCGCTTCGTCGGGGGTCATCAGCCGCGTGGTGACGGGCGTGTTGGCACGAACCTGTGCATTCACGTCGGCCTCGACCTGAGCCAGGTCGGCCGGGCTCATCGCGCTGGAATGCGACACGTCGAAGCGCAGCCGCTCGGGCGCGACCAGCGACCCCTTCTGGGCGACATGCGTGCCGAGCCGCTCGCGCAGCGCCGCGTGCAGCAGATGGGTGGCGGAATGGTTGGCGCGGATCGCTCCGCGACGCTCATGGTCGACCGCGAGGTGGACCGCGTCGCCGACCGCAATCTCGCCGACCCCGACGGTGAGCTGATGCGCCCAGACGCGGCCGAGATGCTTGTGCGTGTCCGTAACGCTCGCGCGCGCGCCCTTGTCGGTCGTGGCGGTGCCTGCGTCGCCGACCTGGCCGCCGCTTTCGGCGTAGAAGGGCGTCTGGTTGACGATCAGCTCGACCTGATCGCCCGCCGCCGCGCGCTCCACCCGCGTGCCGTCCTTCAGCAACGCGAGCACCACGCCCTCGCTCTCGTCGGCGGCATAGCCGGTGAACTCGGTGGCGCCATGTTCCTCCACCAGATCGAACCACAGATCGTCGGACGCCTTCGCGCCCGAACCCTTCCACGCGGCACGCGCGGCGCGCTTCTGCTCGGCCATCGCGGTGTCGAAGCCGGCGCGGTCGACGGCGAGGCCCTGCGCGCGGAGCGCATCCTCGGTCAGATCATAAGGGAAACCGAACGTGTCGTAGAGCTTGAACGCGGTCTCGCCGGCGAGCGTACCGCCCGCAGTCATGCCCGCCGTCGCCTCGTCGAGCAGCTTCAGCCCGCGATCGAGCGTCTGGCGGAAGCGCGTCTCCTCCTGCCGCAGCGTCGCCTCGATCAGCGGCTGCGCACGGACCAGCTCCGGGTAAGCCGCCCCCATCTCGGCGGCAAGCGCAGGGACCAGCCGGTGCATCAGCGGTTCGGCCGCCCCCAGCAGATGCGCGTGGCGCATCGCGCGGCGCATGATCCGGCGCAGGACATAGCCGCGACCCTCGTTGGCGGGCAGCACGCCGTCGGCGACCAGGAAGCCGGCGGTGCGCAGGTGATCGGCGATGACGCGGTGGCTCGCCTGATTGTCGCCGGTGGTGGCGGTGCGCGTCAGCTCGCCCGATGCGGCGATCAGCGCCTTGAACGTGTCGGTGTCGTAATTGTCGTGAACGCCCTGCATCACCGCCGCGATCCGCTCCAGCCCCATGCCGGTGTCGATCGACGGCCTGGGCAGCTCGCCGGTGATCTCGTTCGCCTCCTGCTCGTACTGCATGAAGACGAGGTTCCAGATCTCGACAAACCGGTCGCCATCCTCGTCCGGGCTGCCGGGCGGACCACCAGCGATGTGGTCGCCGTGATCGAAGAAGATCTCCGAGCACGGCCCGCACGGACCGCTGTCGCCCATCGCCCAGAAATTGTCCTTGGTCGGGATGCGGATGATGCGGTGCTCGGGTAGCCCGGCGATCTTGCGCCACAGGTCGAACGCCTCGTCGTCGGTGTGATAGACGGTCGCGGTCAGCTTGTCTGGCGAGAGCCCCCAGTCGCGCGTCAGCAGCGTCCAGGCGTGGGTGATCGCCTGCTCCTTGAAATATTGGCCGAACGAGAAATTGCCGAGCATTTCGAAGAAAGTATGGTGGCGGGCGGTGTAGCCGACATTGTCGAGGTCGTTGTGCTTGCCGCCTGCGCGCACGCACTTCTGGCTGCTGGTCGCGGTGACATAGGGCCGCGTCTCCAGCCCGGTGAACACGTTCTTGAACGGCACCATGCCGGCGTTGACGAACATCAACGTCGGATCGTTCTGCGGCACCAGCGGCGCCGACGGCACGATCTGGTGCCCTTGGCTGGCGAAGTAGTCGAGAAAGCCGCGGCGGATGTCGTTGGTGGAGGTCATGGCGGCGGGCTTAGGGGAGCCGCGCGGGCCGCTCAAGCTAGACCGGGCGGTCGATCGAGCTTGGCGGTTTGCTGAACCAGCGCGGGCCTTGCGGCGTCATGTGGAAGCAGTCTTCAAGCCGGACGCCGAACTTGCCCGGAAGGTAGATGCCCGGCTCATCGGAAAAGCACATCCCGACGGCGAGCGGCGTGGTTTCGCCACGCACGAGGTTGACCGGCTCATGGCCGTCCATGCCGATGCCGTGGCCGGTGCGGTGCGACAGGCCGGGGAGGCGGTAGTCGGGGCCGTAGCCGAGCTGTGCGTAAAGCTTGCGAACGGCATCGTCGACCGCGCCGGCGGGCGTGCCGAGCTGCGCGGTACGGAAGGCGAGCTGCTGGCCCTGCGCCATGTGGTCCCACACGGTGCGCTGTTCCTTGCTGGCCTGACCGAAGACGAAGGTGCGCGACACGTCGGACTGGTAGCCGCGCACGGTGCAGCCGCAGTCCATCAGCACGACCTGCCCGGGCGCGACGCGCTGCACCTCCCTGGTGCCGTGCGGGTAGGCGCTGCCCTCGCCGACCAGCACCAGCGCGAACTCCGGACTGCCGCCGAGCCGGCGCGTGGCGGCGGTCATGAGCACGCCGATCTCCGCCCCGGTCATGCCTGCCTCGATGCGCGGGTGGGTCCAGCGATAGGCGGCGACCGTCACGTCGGTCGCGGCCTGCATCAGCGCGATCTCGGGCGCGGACTTGATCATCCGGCAGGCGCGCACGACCGGGTTGGCGGAAACGAGCGGCCGGCCGATCGCCCGCGCGAGCCCGTCGGCGATGAAGAAGCGGGTCGTCTCCTCCACCGCGACCGGGCGGCTGAGCAGCCGTCGGTCGCGCAGGAAGCTGGCCATGACCGCAAACGGGCTCTGGTCTTCCTGCCAGACGCGCACGGTGGCGGGGACGGCGAGCAGTTCGCGGATCGAGGGCTCCTCGAAGAACGGCGTGACGATGCACGGCTCGCCCTCCGCCGGGATCAGCGCCACCGTCGGGCGCTCGCTGCGGCCCCAGCGCACGCCAGTGAAATAGGCGAGCGACGTCCCCGATTCGATCAGCACCGCGCCGATCCCATGCGGCTTCATCAGCGACTGCGCGGCAACGAGGCGGCGGGCGTATTCCGCCCGGGCGATCGGCGGCGGGATCGGCAACGGCTTGAGTGCCGACAGGTCCGGCTCGGCCGCGCGAACCACGGCCGCAAAGGGCATCAGGGCGGCGGCAGCGATCACGGTGCGGCGGGTCGGGGACATGGCAACGACGATACGGCGCTTGACCACGGCGCTTCAATCCCCTTCCGTGCGGCGAAACGTTCTGGAGCAATCGATGGCCAAGCGGCTGACCCTCTACATCATGATCGGGCTGGTGCTCGGCATTGTCGTCGGCGCGATCATGCACGCGAGCATGACGCCCGAGGCGATCGTCGAGGCGAACAAGTTCTTCAAGATGATCACCGACATCTTCCTGCGGCTGATCAAGATGATCGTCGCGCCGCTGGTGTTCGCGACGCTGGTCGCGGGCATCGTCCACATGGGCGACACCAAGTCGCTGGGCCGCGTCGGTGCCAAGACGATCGGCTGGTTCCTGGGGGCGACGGTGGTGTCGCTGACGCTGGGCATGGTGCTGGTCAACTGGCTGCAGCCGGGGGTGAACGCGGGCCTCGACCTCGCCAGCGCGACCGGCAGCTCCGGCATCGAGACAAAGCATGTCGACATGTACACGACGCTGACCGAGATGGTGCCGAAGTCGATCGTCGAGGCGATGGCGAACACGACGATGCTGCAGATCGTCATCTTCTCCGTGTTCTTCGGGGTGGCCTTGACGGCGATCGGCGACAAGGCGGCGCCGATCGTGCGCGGCATCGACAGCCTGGTCGAGGTGATGCTGGTCGTCACCAACTATGTCATGCGCGTG
Organism: Sphingomonas bacterium; assembly: GCF_028292945.1. Lineage (GTDB taxonomy): Bacteria > Pseudomonadota > Alphaproteobacteria > Sphingomonadales > Sphingomonadaceae > Sphingomonas. Next base: position 23,139 of record NZ_JAQGLJ010000123.1, read on the forward strand.
TCGCCGGTGGCGGTGTTCGCGGCGATGACCAAGGCGATCGCCGCCAACGGGCTCGGCGTGCTGGTCACCTTCGGCAAGTTCATCGGCAGCTTCTATCTGGGGCTGGGCATTCTGTGGCTGCTGCTGATCTTTGCCGGGTTTCTGGTGATCGGTCCGCGGATCGTCAGCCTGATCCGCTACATCCGCGATCCGATCCTCCTCGCCTTTTCCACCGCGTCATCGGAGGCGGCGTACCCGCGCACGCTGGAGGCGCTGGACCGGTTCGGCGTGCCGCCACGCATCGCCAGCTTCGTGCTGCCGCTGGGTTACTCGTTCAACCTCGACGGCTCGATGATGTACATGACGTTCGCGTCGATCTTCATCGCCCAGCTCGCCGGCATCGATCTGACGTTCGGGCAGCAGGTGACGATGCTGCTGACGCTGATGTTGACGTCCAAGGGAATGGCCGCCGTGCCGCGCGCGTCACTGGTGGTGATCGCAGGCACGATGGCGCAGTTCGGCCTGCCGGAGGCGGGGCTGGTGCTGATCCTGGCGGTCGACCAGTTCCTCGACATGGGACGCACGGGCACCAACGTCGTCGGCAACGCGGTCGCGACCGCAGTGGTCGCCAAGTGGGAAGGCGCGCTCGACAAGCCCGAGCCGCCGGATCAGGAGCCGCCGCGCGCGCCGTCGGGGCATATGCATGAGCCGCAGCCGGACAGCTTCCACGATTACGCGGAGCTGCCGCCGCCCCGCACTGGCTAAGGCGAACCGGCGTGGCTGGATGGGCCTTCCCCGGCGCAAGCCGGGGAAGCTATCAGCCATGCTCGACCAAGGCAGCGTCAGGCATAGGCGTAGGGGCCGCCCTTCTTCAGCGCGGTCTGGTATGCCGGGCGGGCGTGGACCTTGTCGAGCCAGGCGATCGTCGCAGGGCGGCTCGCATCCAGGCCGGCGCGACTGCGCGCCGCTTCAAGTGGGAAGCTCATCGTGATGTCGGCCGCGGTCAGCTGATCGCCCGCGAACCATGGCCGCCTGGACAGCTCGGACTCGACATAGTCGAGATGGACGTCGATCATGGGCTGAATGCGCTTCATCGCCAGCTTGCCGAAAATCGGCACGCGCGTGAGCACCAGCTTGACGAGCAGCGGCGGCATCAGCGACCCTTCGGCATAGTGGAGCCAGAAGCGATAGCGCAGCGCGTCGTCGCGGTGGGGCGGCGGGCCGAGGCGTCCGTCCGCCTTCTCGACCAGATATTCCACAATCGCGCCGGTCTCCGCCACGACGAGCCCGTCATCGTCGATAACCGGCGACTTGCCGAGCGGATGCACCGCCTTCAGTTCGGGTGGCGCGAGCATGGTCTTGGTGTTCCGCTCATAGCGTTTGATGGCATAGGGCAGGCCGAGTTCCTCGAGCATCCACAGCACGCGCTGCGAGCGGGAGTTTTCGAGGTGGTGGACGGTGATCATGAAACGGGCTCCCCTGCGTGGGCGCGCCAGATCCATGCCGAGGCCGGGAACAGGACGCGGTCGGCCACCTGATAGGCAGCTAGCGCCGCAGTCAACCGCGACAGCTGCGCCGCCCGGTCGGACGCCACCCCGAGGGCAGCGGCGACCGGGCCGATGCGGCTCAGAAAGGAGGCCGCGTCCGCAACCGGTTCCGCACCCTCGCCCGCGATATAGGCGAAATCGACCGTAACGGGAGGCTCGATGATCCAGCCGGCGCGAGTCAGAATATCGGCAACCAGGCTTTGGTCCGCGAACCCGAACGGGCCAGGTGCGTAGCCCTCTGGGTCGACAGGGACCGTCCCGGTCAATGTCACAAGGAGTTCGCTGGCAAACGCGTTGCGCGATCGGTCAGCGAAGCAGGAGAAGACCAGGCGCGCGCCCGCCGCTGCCCGTGCGCGAAGCCGCGTGAATGCCGCCACCGGATCGGCGAAGAACATCACTCCATGCCGCGAAACGAGGAGCTCCGCGCCGAAATCCAGCGGATCGCTCGCCGCGTCGGCGACCAGAAACCGCGCACGGGGCACGCGCTCACGGGCGACCGCGACCAGTCCCGGCGAGATGTCGACGCCGGTGACGGAAAGGTCAGGCCGTGCTGCCACCAGCGCTGCCGCCGTCCCGCCCGCGCCGCAGCCGATATCGAGCACCGCTGCCCCGGCCCCCGGTGCTGCGGCGAGGATGGCGCGGTCGAGGTGCGGGGCGAGATTGGAGAAGCTGCGATCGGTGCGCCGCCACTCGGCCGCCCATGCGTCGCCAACCGCGCCCGACCAGTCCATTGCATTAGTCATGCGGGCACACCTGACGTTCCGGCGTTCTGGAGCTTCAAGCTGGGTGGTCGCATCAATCCGGTCCCCTGAGCGCGAAACATCCGCGACCGCCGGCGCACCTTCACAAACCTGCCGGTGCCGGCGATGCGAGTCACCGAGGGACTGCCCCTCCCCTTCCGCCGCTGCCGGCACCCACGAAAATGGGAAACCCCGCGGCTTCCTCCTCTCCTCCTAAGGTAGAGGAGGGTACATCATAGGTCGTCGTCCTCAGCAGGGCCGACCATCAGCTCCTCCGCCACCTTGTCGGTGCGGCTGCGGATCGCCTTTTCCAGCCGCGCCGCCATCTCGGGATTGTCGCGCAGGAACGCCTTGGAGTTCTCGCGGCCCTGACCGATGCGGACCGAGTCGTAGGAAAACCACGCGCCCGACTTCTCGACCAGCCCGGCCTTGACCCCCAGGTCGAGGATCTCGCCGATCTTGGAAATGCCCTCACCATACATGATGTCGAACTCGACCTGCTTGAACGGCGGCGCGACCTTGTTCTTGACCACCTTCACGCGCGTGGCGTTGCCCGTCACTTCCTCGCGATCCTTGATCGCACCGATGCGGCGGATGTCGAGACGAACCGAGGCGTAGAACTTCAGCGCGTTGCCGCCGGTCGTGGTCTCGGGATTGCCGTACATCACGCCGATCTTCATGCGCAGCTGGTTGATGAAGATCACCATGCAGCGCGAGCGGCTGATCGAGCCGGTCAGCTTGCGCAGCGACTGCGACATCAGGCGGGCCTGCAGACCGACATGGCTGTCACCCATCTCGCCCTCGATTTCCGCGCGCGGCACCAGCGCCGCTACCGAGTCGACCACCAGCACGTCGATCGCGTTGGAGCGGACCAGCGTGTCGACGATCTCGAGCGCCTGCTCGCCGGTGTCGGGCTGCGAGACGATCAGCTCGTCGATGTTGACGCCCAGTTTCTTGGCATAGACCGGATCGAGCGCGTGCTCGGCGTCGACAAACGCAGCGGTGCCGCCGCCCTTCTGCGCCTCGGCGATGACATGCAGCGCGAGCGTCGTCTTGCCCGACGACTCGGGGCCATAGACTTCGATCACGCGCCCGCGCGGCAGACCGCCGACACCCAGCGCGATGTCGAGGCCCAGCGAACCCGTGGAGATCGTCTCGACCTCCATCGACTGTTTCGAGCCGAGCTTCATCGCCGAGCCCTTGCCGAACGCGCGGTCGATCTGCGCCAGCGCGGCGTCGAGCGCCTTCTGCCGGTCGGTGGTCGCACTCGCGCTTGTGCCAGCGGTTTTTGCAGTTGCCATGCCGGTGTCGATCACTTTCAGATTGGCGGCCATCGAGAGATCCCGTTGCTAGAGCAAGCGCGTCGGTGGTTCAACGCGCCGTTCGCCCTTGTACCGCATCCGTTCCGCGAGAACAAGTGCGGAACACTCGTCAGATCAAGGTGCTAGGCAGCGTCCACCAGCCGCGTCGGTCGGCTTCACTGGCTACGCGATCGCGAGTCGCGATGCTGTCGAACAGCGCGAAGCAGGTAGCGCCCGAGCCGGACATGCGCGCGAAACACGATCCTTCCGCGCGTTCGAGCAGGGTAAGCACTTCGCCGACGATCGGCGCCGCGGCGATCGCGGGCGCGGTGAAGTCGTTTCGACCCTGCGCGGCGCGCGCCAGCACCGTACCACCGTCGGCAATGCCGCCGCGGTCCTGCCCGTCCCAGCCGGCGAACATCGGCGCTGTGGCAAGGCCGACGCGCGGATTGACGAGCAGCAGCGGCAGGTCGCCGAACAGCGGCAGCGGGTCCAGCCGCTCGCCCTTGCCGGTGCCAAAGGCCGGGCGTCCGAGCAGGCAGGCGGGCACGTCCGCGCCGAGCGTCTCGGCGATGGCAAACAGACGCGCGTCCTGCGGGTCGATCTCGTGCAGGCGTGCGAGTGCCCGCAGCGTCGCGGCGGCGTCGGCCGAGCCGCCGCCGATGCCGGAGGCGACGGGGAGGCGCTTGTCGAGCGTGATGGCGTGCGGTTGGGCAACGGCGAAGGTAGCGCGGAAGGCGAGCGCGGCTTTGGTCACGAGATTCCGCCCACCTCGGGCTGACGCGGGTATCAGAGCCCGCGCGGCGGACTGAGCCCCGGTTTGCGCCGGGGAGGAACTCATCGCGCCGGTCAACGCTATCGCGAACGGCCCCACGACGTCGAACCCGTCGCGTTCCGCCGGCGTCGCCGTCACCACGTCGCCGTCGCGCGCGAAGGCGAAGATCGTTTCCAGGTCGTGATAGCCGTCGCTGCGCTTGCGGCGGATGTGGAGCGCGAGGTTGATCTTGGCGGGCGCGGTTTCGACGATCACCGTCCTGCCCTGCCCGGCCGCCAGCACGGCGGCAAGCGTGCCTATTCCTTCACCTCGTCCACCGTCTTGTACCACACCATGTCGGACTGCCAGCCCTTGTCCGCCGCCGCCGACACGAACTTGTTGAGCCAGTCCGGCCCGCGCGCGCCCAGCGGTGGCGCGACCAGTGCTTTATCGAATGGCCCCTTGCCGGTCAGCAGCAGGATGCCCGACCAGCCGCTATGGTTTGCATCGAGTTGCAGGCGAAACCGGTTCTCACCGAGCTTGCTGACGGGAACGCCGTTGGCGGACGGGATCGCTTCGAACGCGGCGCGGTTCGGGATTTCCATGTCGATGGCGCCCGACGGCTCGATGCCGATCAGCGCGAAGTCGCCGCTGCCCGGATTGACGTTGATGACGCTGTTGGCCGCGATCTCGCCCTGGTAAGACGTGCCGGGCGGCTGCATCCGCATCTCGAACTTGTGCTGCGGCACCGACAGGCGCTGGCCGTCGGGCGAGCGGATCTGACGGTACGCATCGAGCGCGGCGCACCCGGATTGCGTGATCGGTGACACCGCCTCGAAATCGAGGTCCGCATTGCTCACCTTCTGTGACGACAGCGCGCGGCTGATCTCGCTCTGCGCGGCGGCGGGGTTGCCGGCGACGCCGGTCAGCGCCACGGCGATCCGGTCGCCCGCCTTCTCGACCTTGACGATGTCGAGCCAGGTGCAGGCGACCGACGGCAGCGACGAGTTGATGGTGCCGCGCGCGACCTCCACGGGATCGGCCGCCGCGGCGACGGC
>NZ_JAQGLJ010000017.1 GCF_028292945.1 Sphingomonas bacterium
GGACGACGCGGCTGCCGACCGCGAACTCCTGGCGCATCTCGTCCTCGAAGGTCGGCATCGTCCTGCCGTCGAGCAGCAGCTTGAGGCTGACCTTCATCGTCTGCGGCGATTTGGTGCGCAGCGTCGCCAGGGTGGTGCGAGCGAATTCGCTGTGGTCCGCCTCCAGCGCGGCGATGACGTCTTCCAGCCGGTCCGACGCAAACAGCCGGTCGATTTCGTCGAGGTTCTCCATCACCACGGCGCCAGGGCCGGTCACGACCTTGCCATCCAACACCTCGCCGATGGCGTCAGGTCGCGCGGCGATCTCCGCCTTCACCTCGAGCAGCGATGCCGACGGGATGTAGTGCGTCGCCAGCCCCAGAAACGTGCATTCCGAGCCATCGAGCCGATGCCCGGTCAGCGCCAGATACTGGCCCATGCGTCCCGGCAATCGCGACAGATACCAGCCCGCGCCGACATCGGGGAACAGGCCGATCCCGGTCTCGGGCATCGCGAACCGCGTGTTTTCCGTCGCGACGCGGTATTTGCACGGCAGCGACAACCCAACGCCGCCGCCCATCGTCACCCCGTCCATGAACGCCACCGTCGGCTTCGCGTAAGTGAACAGCTTGTGGTTGAGCCGATATTCGGTGTGGAAGAACGCGCGCGCCGCGACCCCGTCCGCCGCGCCGGAGTCCGCCAGCATGCGGATGTCGCCGCCCGCGCAGAAGCCTCTTCCTTCGGCATGGTCGATGATGACCGCGCGCACGGAGTCGTCGGTCCGCCACTCCTCCAGCGCCGCCAGCATCGCTTCGCACATCGCGGTGTTGAGCGCGTGGAGCTGCTTGGGACGGTTGAGCCGCAGCCGGGCCATCGCGCCCTGGCGCTCGATCAGGACCTCGCTCATTGCCGCAGCAACTCCCGCCCGACGATCATGCGCATCACCTGATTGGTCCCCTCGAGGATGGAATGCACGCGCAGGTCGCGCCAGAAGCGTTCGATCGGATAGTCGCGCAGATACCCGTAGCCGCCGTGAAGCTGCAGCGCGCGGTCGACGATGGACGAGCCGTTGTCGGTCGCGAGCCGCTTCGCCATCGCCGAAAAGCGCGACTTGTCGGGGCTGTTCGCGGTCACCTTGGCCGCCGCGATGTAGAGCAGCGCGCGCGCCGCCTCCAGGTCGGTCGCCATGTCGGCGAGCGTGAACTGCGTGTTCTGGAAATCCGCGATCGGCTGGCCGAATTGCTGGCGCTCCTTGGTATAGGCGATGCTCTCGTCAAGGCACCGCTGCGCGCCGCCCAGCGAACAGGCGCCGATGTTGAGCCGCCCACCGTCCAGCCCCGCCATGGCGATGCGGAACCCCTCGCCCACCCCGCCGACCGCGTTGGCGACCGGCACGCGGCAGTCCTCGAAGATCACCTGGGCGGTTGGGCTCGCGTTCCAGCCCAGCTTCTTCTCGGGCGCGCCGAACGACAGGCCGGGCGTGCCGTTCTCGACCACCAGGCAGCTGATGCCCTTCGACTTCTCGTCCGATGTCCGCACCATGCAGACATAGAGGTCGTTGTAGCCGGCACCGGAAATGAACTGCTTGGTGCCGTTGAGCACATAATGGTCGCCGTCCAGCACGGCGCGCGTCGTCAGCGCGGCGGCGTCGGAGCCGGAGCCGGGCTCGGTCAGGCAATAGCTGGCGATCTTCGTCATGCCGACCAGATCGGGCAGGAACCGCGCCTTGATCTCCGCCGAGCCGTAGCGCTCGATCATCCACGTCGCCATGTTGTGGATCGAGATGAACGCACTGGTCGCGGGGCAGCCATAAGCCATCGCCTCCATGATCAGCGCCGCCTCCAGCCGCCCCAGGCCGATGCCGCCATTGTCTTCGGCGATATAGATCGCGCCGAAGCCCAGCTCGCCCGCGGCCTTCCATACCTCGACGGGATAGTGGTGCTTCTCATCCCATTCGCCCGCGAATGGCGTGATCCGGTCGGCGGTGAAGCGCCGTGCGAGCTCCTGGATTTCGCGCTGGTCGTCGGTCAGGTCAAACTGGTTCATCGCCGTCGACTGCTCCCGCGGCTGCGACGCGTCAACCGGGACTCAGCGCATCCAGCACAGCACGGATGCGGTCGAGCCGTTCGGCCGGGTCCTCGATCCGCTCGGCCAGCAGCAGCCGGCCGTTCTTCTCGATCAGCCCGGCCGCAACAGCGTCGCCGGCGATGTCCCTGCGCGGGGTGAAGGCGATCGCGGCGGGGCCGGCGTCGATCCGCTCGATCAGCGCCTCGGCGGCGAGGAGACGGACGGCGGCAGCGTCGAGCAGCGTGCGCGCCTCGGGCGGCGGCGAACCGAACCGATCCTCCAGCTCGGCCGTGAACGCATCGAGCGCGCCGGCGTCGGCCACTCGAGCCAGGCGGGCGTACAACGTGATGCGCGTCTCCTCCTCCGGCACCCACTCGGCGGGCCAGCAGCCGACGACGCCCAGGTTCAGCTCCGGCGTCCAGCGGTCGACCGCCTCCCCGCGCGCGACGCGCAGCCCTGCCTCCAGCAGATACTGGTACAGGTCGACGCCGATCAGCTTCATGTGCCCGGCCTGCTGATCGCCGATCAGGTCGCCCGCGCCACGCATGTCGAGATCGCGCGCGGCGATCGCAAACCCGGCGCCCAGCCGGTCGAAAGCCTCCAGCGTCTTCAGCCGTTTGACCGTCGCAGGCGCGATCGGGTGGTCGGGATCGGTCAGCAGCAGCACCTGCCCGCGCCGGCTGCCGCGCCCTACCCGGCCGCGCAGCTGATGGAGCTGAGACAGACCGAAGCGATCCGCACGCCACACGATCATGGTGTTCGCGCGCGGCACGTCCAGCCCCGCCTCGATGATGTTGGTGGCGAGCAGCACGTCGCCTGCCCCGCTCGCGAACGCGACCATTGCGTCGTCGATTTCGCCGACCGGCAGCTTGCCGTGTGCCTCGCCGATGGTCAGTTCGGGCACCAGCTTCTTCAGCCGCGCAGCCATCGGCGCCATGTCCTCGATCCGGCTGACGACGACGAAGCTCTGCCCGCCGCGCCCCTTTTCGCGGCGCAGCGCGGTGCGGACCGTCACCTCGTCCCATTCGGCGATCGCGGTGCGGATCGGCTGGCGGCGCGCGGGCGGGGTGGCGATGATCGACAGCTGTTGCAGCCCGACCAGCGCGGTCTGCAAGGTGCGCGGGATCGGTGTCGCCGACAGCGACAGGACATGCGTCGCGTCGCCGCCGAGCGCGCGCAGCTTGGCCTTGTCGGCCGCGCCGAACCGCTGCTCCTCGTCGATCACGGTCAAAGCGAGGTTCTTGTAAGCGGCGGTGACGACAGCGCCGGTGCCGATCACCACGCCGATCGAGCCGTCCGCCAGCCCCGCCTTGACGCGCTTCTTCTCGGCGGCGTTCGAAAGCCGGGACAGGCCGGCGACCTCGACGCCGGTGCCGGCGAACCGCCTGGCAAACGTGTCGAGATGCTGCCGCACCAGCACGGTGGTGGGCGCGGTGATCGCCACCTGCGCGCCTGCCAACGCGGCGACGGCAGCGGCGCGCAGCGCGACCTCGGTCTTGCCGTAGCCGACATCGCCGATCACCAGCCGATCCATCGGCTTGCCGCTGGCGAGGTCGGCGCGGACGGCGGTGATGGCGCGCGCCTGGTCGGTCGTCTCGGTGAACGCAAAGCCGGCGGCGAAGCGTTCGTACGCGGCAACATCGGGCTCGAGCACAGGAGCCTCGCGCCCGTCGCGCTCGGCGGCAAGGCGGGTCAGCTCCTTCGCGCTCTCCGCGATCGCGGCGTCGATCGCGCCGCGCCGCTTGGCCCAGGACGAGCCGTCGAGCTTGTCGAGCGTCACCGCATCGGCGTCCGCGCCATAGCGCCAGATCCGATCCGCCTCGGCCACCGGCACGAGGCGGCGGTCGTCGCCGGCATAGGTCAGCGCGATCGCGTCACCGTCCGGGAGCGATTCCAGTCCCGCGACCACGCCGATGCCGAAATCCTCGTGTACCACCACGTCGCCGATATGAATCTCGCCGACATGGGCACCGAACGGATCGGCGGCCAGGTCGCCCGTATCGGTCACGGCACGACTTCCGAGCAGATCGGCGGCGGCGATCGCGGTCACCATCTCTCCCCGCCAGCCGGTGTCGACAGGCATGACCAGGCTCAGCAGCGCGCCAGGCGACGCGGCGCGCACGGCGGCCCAGCTGTCGACCGGCTCGATCGACTGCTTCAGCGTTGCCGTGGCGCGCGCGCCGAGGAAGCGAAGATCCCGCTCGCCGCCGACCAGCACGATGCGCTCGCCGGCGTCCAGCAACGGCCTGGCGAAGCGGGCGAACGCACGCGCCGGGTTGCGGCCCTCGACGAAGCGCGGGATCGGCTCGCCTTTGGCCACGGGCACCTCCGTCACGCGGCCCATGAGCGACGCGTTCCAGCTCTTCGCATCCAGCACCGGCTCGCGTCCCCCGGCATCCTTGGCGAGCGCCACGAAACGGTCGCGCCGCTCCTCGACGCCCGGCTCGATCAGCACGATCGCGTCGGGCAGATGATCGAACAGCGACGCGGCCTCGTCGCTGTGCGGCTCGGCCAACCGGCCGACCTCCAGCCGCTCGATCGCTTCGGTGCCCAGCTGCGTGGCGGGGTCGTAGTGGCGGATCGCGGCGACCGTGCCGTCGACGATCTCGAGCCGCGCGGGGCTGCCGGCATCGGCGGGGAAGATGTCGATAGTGCCCCCACGCGCCGCCATCTCGCCCGGCTCGTCGACGCGATCGTCGGCGAAATAGCCGATTTCCAGCAGCATTGCGACGAACTGGTCGGAATCGAGCGCGTCGCCCACCACGACGACCGGCAACGCGACGTCATAGGCGGCGGGGTGCGCCTGCAGACGCGCGGCGGCCTCGGCGGTGGTGACCAGCGCGACGCGTGCGCCCTCCTTGCGCGCAACGAACACGCCGTGCAGCGCCGACACGCGCCGGCCGACATTGGCGGGCGAGGCCGGGCTGGCGTCGCCCGGCAAGGCGTCGCTGGACGGCAGGTGCAGCACGCGCGCGCGCGGGGCCGCTGCGGCCAGCGCGGCGGCCGCCGCCTCGGCACGCTGCTCATCGGCGAGGACGAGGAGGACATCGCCCTGCTCAAGCAAATCGGCCGCACGCGCGGCCACCGCGCCGACCGGCGCGCGTTGGATATTGGTCAATGCAGGAAGCTCCCTCTCGGTCCGGTAACGAGAGGGTGAGCGCCGTGTTCCAACATGCGCTTAGCGACGGTAATCAATGTTATGTCGCTCAACGAAGCGAGATAGCGCCTCCCAAAATCGCGACGATCAGCGACCTGCTTGCGGCCAGCATCGCGCCGAGCCGTACGGTAAGGCGAAGTTCAAGTTCCTTGATTTCCCGACGCAGGCGAAGCTCCGTCTCGCCAAGGTGACCGTCCAGCTTTGACTCGGTTTCCTTCAGATCCCGCTGTTTAACTAGATTGTCGAGCACAACACCGTCGAGCGCGTCCGCCAACTCCTCCGCAACAGCCCGCGCCATCCCAGCCGCCTCCATGCGGCGGACGAAACGTTGCTGTCGAACTGGTGAGTCACGACCATAACGTAAGCGGCACCCAGAGGCCCGTCACCCCATCGTCGGGATGACGAACGCGTCCTGCACCCTGCTCGGACCGCCGTCCTCGCTGCCGCGCGGGAGGGCCGAACCATCAGGCCAGCGCTGCGTCACCGTCTTGGTGCGGGTCCAGAACCTGACCCCTTCCATGCCGTGCTGGTTGGTGTCGCCGAACGCGCTGCGCTTCCAGCCGCCGAAGCTGTGGTACGCCACCGGCACCGGGATCGGCACGTTGATGCCGACCATGCCGACCTCGACCCGCGCCGCGAACTCGCGCGCGGCGTGGCCGTTGCGGGTGAAGATCGCGACGCCGTTGCCATACTGGTGCTCGCTGGGCAGCCGCACCGCGGTCTCGAAGTCGGGCGCGCGGACGATCTGGAGGACGGGGCCGAAGATCTCCTCCTTGTAGCTCTGCATCTGCGGCGTCACGCGATCGAACAGGCTGGGTCCGATGAAGAACCCCTCCTCATGCCCTTGCAAGCTGAAGCCGCGCCCGTCGACGACCAGCTCCGCGCCCTCATCGACGCCCGTCTGGATCCAGTTCTCGACGCGGGTCTTGTGCGCGGCGTTGACCACCGGGCCGTAATGCGCGTCCGCGTCGGTGCTCACCCCGACCCGCAGCGCCGCCATCGCCGGGATCATCTTGTCCCGCAGCGCGTCCGCCGTCTTGTCGCCGACCGGCACCACCACCGGCAGCGCCATGCAGCGCTCGCCCGCGCTCCCGAACGCAGCGCCGGACAAGTCCGCCACCACCTGGTCGAGATCGGCGTCGGGCATGACGATGCCGTGGTTCTTCGCTCCGCCCATCGCCTGCACGCGCTTGCCCGCGTCGACCCCGCGCCGGTAGACATAATGCGCGATGTCCGACGAGCCGACGAAGCTGACCGCCTTGATGTCGGGATGATCGAGGATCGCGTCGACCATCTCCTTGTCGCCATGGACGACCTGCAGAATGCCCTCAGGGGCACCCGCTTCCAGCATCAGTTCGGCGAGGCGCACCGGCACGCTCGGATCACGCTCGGACGGCTTGAGAATGAAAGCGTTGCCGCACGCGATGGCGACACCGAACATCCACATCGGGATCATCGCGGGGAAGTTGAACGGGGTGATCCCCGCGCCGATGCCCAAGGGCGTCCGCATGGAATAGACGTCGATCCCGGGCCCGGCGCCGTGGGTGTATTCACCCTTCAGCACATGGGGGATGCCGCAGGCGAACTCGATCACCTCCAGCCCGCGCTGTATGTCGCCCTTGGAGTCAGCGATCACCTTGCCGTGCTCGGACGACAGCAGGTGGGCGAGCGCGTCCATGTTCGCCTCGACCAGCTCCTTGAACCGGAACATGACGCGGGCGCGGCGCTGCGGGTTGGTCGCCGCCCAGCCGGGCTGCGCCTTGCGCGCGGCGGCAACGGCGATCTCCAGCTCGGCGCTGCCGCCCAGCGTGACGCTCGCCTGCACCTGGCCCGTGTTGGGGTCGAACACGTCGGACCTGCGCGTGCCGCCGCCGGCCCCGCCGACGATCAGATGATCGATTTGCCGCATGAAAACTCTCCTTGCGCGTCCTTTGGCACAGCGAAGCGAGACTGTCAGCGGGCGCTATGGTCTTCCGGCGGGCACCCACAGCGTGCGGCCATCCACCTCCACGGCGGCAACGCGGATGCCGAACACGGCGGCGAGATGATCCGGCGTCAGCACCTGCGCCGCCGGTCCGGCCGCGACGACGCGCCCCCCATCGAGCAGGATCGCGTCGTCGGCCGCGACCTGCGCCTGCAGAAGATCGTGGACCACCACCGCCACCCCCGCCCCGCCGGCCGCATGAGCGCGCAGCCGCTGCACCATGTCGATCTGATTCGCCGGGTCGAGCGCCGCCAGCGGCTCGTCGGCGAGCAGATAACGCGGGCTCCCGGCGAAGACCCGCGCGAGCAGGACGCGCGCGCGCTCCCCCCCCGACAGGGTGGCGACGGGGCGATCGGCGAAAGCGGCGGTGGCGGTCGCCTCCATCGCGTCGGCGACGGCGGTGGCGTTCTCGGCCGGCGAGGACCGGTGCGGATGGCGGCCGAGCGCCACCACCTCGCGCGCGCGCAGGTTCCAGTGAATGGCGGCATCCTGCGGCAGATAACCGATGCACCGCGCTTTCACATGGGGGTCGAGCGAAGTCACCTCGTCGCCACCCATCAGGACGCGGCCCTGCGTCGCAATCAAGCCGCACGCGGCGCGCAGCAGCGTCGACTTGCCCGCGCCGTTCGGGCCGAGGATCGCCGTGACGCGGCCAGGCGCGATCTTCGCGGTGACATCGTCCAGCACGATGGCACCGCCAAGCTTCACCGTAACGCCGACGAAGCTCAGCGCCATGACTGGCCCCCGCCGCGAAGCAGCAGCGCCAGGAAGAACGGCGCGCCGAGCAGCGCCATCGCCACCCCCAGCCGCACCTCGCCCGCACCTGGCGTCAGCCGCACCAGGCTGTCGGCGGCGAGCACGAGCGCCGCGCCGGCCAGCGCCGACGGCAGCAACAGCGCCGCCGGCCGCGCGCCGAACACCGGGCGCAGCAGATGCGGCACGACCAGCCCGACGAACCCGATCACCCCCGTCGCCGCGACGCCCGCGCCGACCACCAGCCCGGTGCCGGCGATCACCAGCAGCTGGACCCGCTCCATCCGCACACCCAGCGAGCGCGCCGCGTCCTCGCCCAGTGCGAGCGCGTCGAGCGAGCGGCCCGTCATGAAGAGCAGCGCCCCACCCACGATCATCGCCGGCGCGGCGCGCGCGAGGTCGGGCCAGCTGCGATCGGTCAGCGCGCCGAGCATCCAGTCGATCACCTCCGCCAGCGCCCATGGGTTCGGCGCGATCGCGATCAGGAACGCGGTCAGCGCCCCCGCGAGGCTCGCCAGCACCGTCCCCGCGAGCACGAACACCACCGGTCCGGCGGCCCGCCAGCTCAGCACCGCCAGCAGCGCCATCGCCGCGCCCGCGCCCGCCATCGCCGCGCCGAACACGCCCGCCTGCCCGCTCCCGAACAGGATCGCGGCCACCGCACCCAATGCTGCGGTCGACGACACGCCGACTACCGCCGGGTCGGCGAGCGGATTGCGCAGGAAGCCCTGCAACACCGCGCCCGACAGCCCCAGCGTGGCTCCGAGCAAGAGGCCGAGCAGCGCGCGCGGCATCCGCAGCTCGACGATGATGCGCGCGAGCGGGTCGCTGCCGAACCAGGCGGTGGGCGGCACCCAGACCTTGCCCGCCCCCAGCGACAACACAAGCAGCAGCGCGACCAGCGCTGTCACTGCCGTCAGCTTGGCTGCACGGCTCACGGCAAACTCGCCCTGATCGCGCGCAGCCGCGCCAGTGCGGGAATGATCGACGGCCCGCCGCAATTGATCAGTTCGCGGGGAAAGCTCGCCTGCGGAACATCAGGCAGCAGCTTGCGCCGCAGGTCGCGGGTCCGGCCGGCTCTGTCGGGCGCGATCACCACCGCCGGCGGGGTGGCCGCGAGCACCTCCACCGGCAGCCGCCCGGTATAGCGCAGACCGTAATCGGCGGCGGCATTGCGGAACCCGGCGCGGCGGAGCAGCTCGTCGAGCAGCGTGCCCGAACCGTTGGCGAGATCGCCGGAGAGGAGGAGAAGGGCGGAAGGAGTGTCTGGCGAGACGCCCTCCCGCTCTTCCTTCCCCGGCGGAAGCCGGGGAAGGGCCGAGGCAACAGCGCGCTCGACTTCCCCTGCCACCCGCTCCCCCCGCTCCCTCTCCCCAACCGCCGCCGCGACCTGGCGCACCTGCGCGACACTCGCCGCCACCGTCACAGGCGAGTCGAGCAGCACCACCCGCAACCCTGCCCGCGTATAAGCCGCCCGCGTCGCCGCCGGAGTGAAGGTCGATGCGAGCACCAACGACGGGCGCAGCGCGATCACCTCCTCCGCTGTGCCCGCCGTCACGCGGAACCGGCTCGCGACGGCCGACGGGATCGATGTCGCCCCTGGATCCTGCGAATAGTGGCTGATGGCGGCGATTCGCGCCGGCTCGACCAGCCGCACGAGCATCGCGTCGGCGCAGGGGTTCACCGAAACGATGCCGCCGCCGCCACGCACCTGCGTGCAGCCGGCGAGCAGGAGGAGGGTGGCGAGTGCCTTCAATCCAGCCTCAGCCGGATGCCGCCATAGGCCGCGCGACCGATGCTGCCATAGCCGGCGGCGGTCTGGTACGCCGCGTCGGCGGCGTTCTCGACGCGGCCATAGAGGCTCAGGCGATCGCCGAGCGGCAGTTCGGCGCGCACGCTCACCAGCGCGTAGCCGTCGAGGCGGACGCTGTTCGCGGCATTGTCGAAGCTGTCGCCGACCAGCGACACCGTGCCCCCGATCCGCAATCCGAACGGAAAACGGTAGTCGGCGTCAACGCTTGCGGTCTCCCCCGGGCGGCGCGCGAGGTCGCGACCCCGGTTCGCGCCCGCCGACCGGTTCTCGGCATTCAGGATCGTCACCTGCCCGCGCAGGGTGAGCGCGTCGGTGGGTTGCAGCGACAGCTCGATCTCGACGCCCTCCGCCCTGGCGCGGGCGATATTGTCGTAGGTCCCGAACGGGCGCCCGACGCAGATCGACCCCGCGGTCGCACGCTCAGCCGCCGAACAGGAGCGAAAGGCGATCTGATTGCGCGTGTCGCGGTGGAAGTAGGTCACTCCCACCGCCGCGCGTCCGTCCAACAGCGTCTGCTGGACGCCGGCATCGAAGCTCCACGCCTCCTCGGGCTGCAGCGTCGCGTTGCCGAACGAGGAGAAGAGCTGGAACAAGGTCGGCGCCTTGAACCCCTCGCCATAGCTCCCGCGCAGCACGGTGCCGCCGCCCAGCGCCAGCGCCGCGTCCGCCCCGGCGGTCACCTGCCCGCCGAAACTGTCGTGATCGTCATATCGCACGCCGCCGGTCACCGTCAGCGCCGCCACCGGCTTGACGATCGCCTGGCCATGGACGCTGGTGACGCCGGTGTCGGCAAAGGTGAAGCCATCATCAAAGCGGCTGTCCTCCCGCTCCGCGCCGACGACCAGGCGCAGGCCGTCGCTCAATCGCGCGTCCGCCTGATATTCGAACCGCTCGGTCCGGCCACGTGCGAGGAAGGAAGGCGTCGCGCTCGCCGCCGTCGCGAAATTGTCGCGGTCGATGTCGGCGATCGTGAACGCGACGCGATTGGCGACCGGGCCGACGCGGACGTTCAGCCCGGCATAGCCGTACAGTTCCTGCGCCGTGGAGCGTTCGGGCGTGTCGCCAAACGCATAGGTCGGTGGCGCGAACCCGTCGATCTGCGTGCGACTGTCGGCATAATAACCGCGCAGGTCGAGGCCGATCCCCTCGGCAATTGCCAGCCCCAGCCGTCCGGTCGCGCCGATCTGGCGATAGCCGTCGCGTTCGAGCCCGTTCGCCGCCGAGGAAATGCCGTCGGTGCGCAGCAGCCCTGCGTTGAGCGAACCCGACAGCGCGCCGGTGCGGCCCGACACGCCGGCAGTGGCATAGAGATGCTCGGCATAACCGCCCTCGATCTGCGCGCGCCCGGTCACATCGCCGTCGCGCAGTCGCGCCGGATCGGCCGTGACGACGTTGACGACGCCGCCGATCGCCTGGCTTCCCCAGGGCACCGAGTTGGGGCCGCGCAGCACCTCCACCCGCTCGACCGACCCGGCCAGCAAGGTGGCGAAGTCGAACCCGCCGCCCGGCGACGACGGATCGTTGACGCGGACGCCGTCGATCACGACCAGCGTCTGCTCCGCCTCCGCGCCGCGCAGCCGCACGGCGGTGAAGCCGCCGATCGCGCCGTTGCGAGTGACCGAAACGCCGGGTGTGGTGGCGAGGATGTCGGACAGCGCCACGGTCTGGCGGCGGTCGAGGTCGGCGCGGGTGACGACGGTGATCGCCTGGCCGGTGTCGGTGCGGTCCTGCTCGACGCGGGTGGCGGTGACGACGACGTCGCGGGGAGAAGTCGGCGTCAGCACGCCCTCGTTATTGCAGGCATCGCCGGGCTGATCGGATGGACAAGGCGGTACGGTCTGCGCGTGAAGCGGTGCGCTCGCAAGCAGCGCCACCCCGGCCAGGGTCGGAGAGGTAAACAGGGAGAAACAGGACACAGCAAAATCCTCAAACGCGAGGCGACCGACGGCCGGACGCCTTTCTGGCGTCGCTCACGCGAGGATTTCCCCTCGTTCGCCCGGCACACCCCGTCCGCGCAAAGGATCGACCGTGACGGGCAGGTCTCCTGGCTCCCGGCTCGAACGCGAACTCTCCACCTTCCCAGGCTTGCGCCCAGTGGCATACGGAGAGCCGCTTGCCGGTCACAGTTGCGGGGGCAGCGCCAGTCTTGGACTGGACTTCCCTTTTCAGCCTCTCGCGAGGCACCTGTCACGCGCGGCCCTGTGGCCTAGCGGGGTCGGTAGCGCAACCCCAGCCACAATGTGCGCGGCGTCGCGCGCTCCACCACACCGGGTCCGCTGATCCCGGCCTCCACGCGCGCGTCGGTGACGTTCTCGCCACGCGCTTCCAGCGCCAGAGCCGCGGTGAGCGGCAGCGCTAGGTATGCGTCGAGCGTCGTCGCGGGCGCCAGCGACCGGCTGTTCCCATCATCCTCGAACTGTGCCGCGACATGACGCACGGTCAGCGCCGCCGTCGTCGCGCCCCGCCGCCAGTCGAGCGTCGCCGAGACCTGATCCACCGGCGTCTGCGCCGGCCGCAGCCCATCCAGCGCCGCCGCCGACCCGGACGCCCGCACCCGCGCCGAGGCATGCGACCAGGACGCGCGCGCGCCGACCGCCCCCAGTCGCCACTCGGCATCGACCTCGAACCCCCGGCTGCGGATCGCGTCGAGGTTCGCCCGGCGACGAAAGGTGCCGGCGACGAAGCCGACCTGCGGGAACAAGCCCGGCCCCTGCCCTGCCGTCACATTGGCGATGGCATCGGTCAGCCGGTTGTCGAAATAGGTCGCCGCCAGCGTCACGCCGCGGCTCGGGACGAATGTAGCACCAGCCTCCCAGCCGTCGACATGCTCGGGCTTCAGCGTAGCGTCCGCTGCCACGGCATCCGCGCCGACGCGAAACGGGCGATACAGCTCGTTGAGCGTCGGCAGGCGCCAGCCGCGATACGCCGCCGCACGCAGCGTCACCGGCGTCACGGGCCGCCACGCGACGCCGGCGCGACCCGTCGCTTCCGTGCCCGTGCGCTCGGGGTAACGGGCATCGGCCAGCGCAACGCCGCCGGCGAGAGCGCGTTCGGACAGGAAGCCGCCGCCGATGCGCCAGCCGTCGAGCCGCCCGCCGGCGGTCAGCGTCAGCGTGCCAAGCTCGACGCTGCCATCGGCGAACAGCCCGGCGGTCAGGTTCTCGCCGCCCGCCACGCGCCGCCGCGTCGGCAGTGCAGCGACGAAGGTGAACAGCTCCTGCGTGCGTCCCTCCACATGCCGCAGATCACCGCCGAGCCGCAGCGCGAACCGCTCGCCCAGCGGTGGCTGCACCTCCACCCGCGCACCCAGCCCGGTCGCCGGCGTGTTGAACTGGTCCAGCGTCTGCGTCGCAGCCGTGCGCGCGGCGTCGATCGCGGCGAAGCTGGAGGAGAACCCGCGCGTCTGCAGATACGCCAGCGCCGACCACCGCCAACGGCCCTGCCCGACCAGCCGCACTGACGCATCCGCACCCTCGCTGCGATTGGCGGTGAACGCCGTGCCACGCTCGCGCCGATCGGTGAACGCGCTGACATTGGCCTGCAGCTCGGTACGGCCGAGCGCCACCACCGCGCGGGCAGCGACCGACCCCTGCTCGTAAGGCGCAGGCCGATCGACCGGGCCACGGTCCTCCGTCACGACCGGAATGAAGCCATCGCCACGCGCATACGCCGCGGACAGGGTCGCGAAGCCGCCCGCTCGCACCAACGCCGCCGAACCCTGCGCATCGAGCGAGCCACGGCTGCCGCCGCTCAAGCGTCCCGTCAGCGCGCCACCCTGGCCCGGCGCGGCGCTGTCGATCTCCACAACCCCCGCCAGCGCACCCGGTCCCGCGACGCCGCTGCCGCCGCCGCGCGTCACACGGATGCGGCCGATCCGGTCGGTGGCATAGGCCGGGAACGCCACCCAGCCGCCGAAGGGGTCCGCCTGGGGTACGCCGTCCAGCACCAGCAGCGCGCGGCTCGATGCGTTGCCGCCCAGCCCGCGCAGCGTGATGCCCTGGCTGGTGGGATTGGCCGAACGCGAGTCGGAGCGGCGGAACTGCTGCAAACCGGCGACATCGGCGAGTACCGACTCCAGCCGGTTCGCGGCATTCACCTCCGGCCGCTCGCGCGGGATCGTGACGATGTCGAACACGCGATCACCCGGCGCGTCGGCCAGGCCCCGGCCGGTGACGACGATGTCGGGGCGCTGCTGGGCCGCGACCGGAGCAGCCAGGAGGAGGAGCAGGTATCGCACCCGCGCGCCCTTCCCGATGCGGCGCGCGCGCGCAACCCTGCCGGCCCGTGCGCGTTCGCCCACGCCGTATCAGGAGACGGTCATTGAGCGTTTTCGGCAACATCTTCGGCAAGAAGCCCGCCGCGGCGGCGCAGGCCGCGCCCGTTGCCAAGCCCGCAGCACCGGCGGCACCTGTCGACGTGGAAGCGGTGCTGGAGCAGATGGCGGCCAGCAAGGGCGGCGGCGGCAGTGCCGAGCAGAACATGGCGCTGAGCAAGGCAGTGTGGAAGAAGCTGGCGGAGAACGGTGGCAAGGTGCCCGCCAGCCTCAAGGATTGAGCCCGGACCAACGCGTTGTACGCACCCGCATAAAGGTATCGCGATCGGCAGGCTTGAACCGGTGGTCGGGCGGGTGGACCTTGGAACCCTCTCCCGCGTGCGAGAGAGGGAGGGTAAACCTGCCAATTGAATCTCGAATATCGTCGGGCCGCTATCTGGCCACCGCGTCGCCGACCCGGACGAAGAAGCCGCACATGTCGGCCACTTCGCGCGGACCCGGGCGGAGCCGGTCGCCCAGCGAATAGCGGCGCAGCGCACGGCCATGCGCTTCCGGCCACCCGGCGGTCATCCAGCGGCCAGCGGTCTCGTCGGGCCGCCTGACCCAGCCGCCGCAATGAAAGAGGCATCCCGCCGATCGCCCGATCGCGCGCAGCCTCGGCGCATCGGCGGCGACATGCCCGCCGCGCAATGGCATGCGACCGAGCTTGTTCGCGGTATTGCGCTGCCGACGGTTGGACGCCGGCTGGATCTCATCCAGCAGATTGCGCAGGAATCCGTCCAGCTCGCGCAGGCAGTTGGCGGTGTAGCGTGCCCGGACGTCGCCGCCCGGCTCGTCCCATGCGCCCCAGCTATCCGACCGATCCGCCCAGAACGACGCCGCGCGTGTCAGCGTCGCCTGTGCCTGATCGACGCTCAATCGGCGACGGCTGCCGCCATCGGGCGCGCGGCGGCCTCGCGCTGGCGGCGCAGCGTGTCGGTGCGCTCGGCGCGGGCGGCCATCGCCTCCCAGGACGATGCCGCACGCTCGCAGCGTTCGCGGACATTGCTCAGCGCGGCGGCATCCGCATTGGCGCGCTCGGCCTCGGCCTGCTTGCGGTAGAACAGGGCGTTGTCGGTCATGAGGCGCTCCTCGCAGGGCAGGCAAGAGTCGCTGCACCAAGAGCCTTAGGCGCTTTACCGTACACCGCAAGCACGCCGGCCGGGTTGCCGGCTATAACCGAACCTCGATCAATACCGGGCCGTCGGCATGCGTCGACCGGACCAGCTGCGCGTGGAAATCCTCGGCCGTGTCGACCGCGACGGCGGGCACGCCCATCGCCCTGGCCATCGCCTGCCAGTCGATCGTGGGGTTGGTCAGGTCGATCATCGACGACGCGCGCGGGCCGGGTGCGCTGCCTGCCCCCATGTTGGCGAATTCGGCCTTCAGGATCGCGTAGCTGTTGTTGGCGAAGATGATCGTGGTGATCGGCAGCTGCTCGCGCGCCTGCGTCCACAGCGCCTGGATCGTGTACATGGCGCTGCCGTCGCCGGTCATGCAGAAGGTCCGCCGATCGGGGCAGGCGAGCGCCGCGCCGGTCGCGACCGGGGGCGAATAGCCGATCGAGCCGCCCATGTTGTTGATCATGTCGTGCGGCGGCGCGCCCGCCATATGGCCCATCGTCTCGCGGCCCGTGGTGAGCGACTCGTCGACGACGATGCAGCCCTCGGGGATCGCCGCCGCCAGCGCGCACGCGATCGCGACGGGGGTGAGCGCGCCGGTCGGCGCCGGCGTGTCGATCCGCTGCTGCACCAGCGGCGCATCGCCCGGCCCAAGCAGATCGAGCAGCATCGCCAAGGCGGCCGTGCTGTCCTCGTCCGCTTCGGCCAGCGGATGGACCTGCGTGCCGGGTGCCTTGAGCAGGCTCGGCTGGTCGGGATAGGAGAAGAACGCGACCGGCTCGGTCGTCTCGACCGTGATCAGGTGCTTGAAGTCCTTGAGGAACGCCAATGCGGGCGCGACGGAGTAGGGAATTCGCTCCAGCGGCGTGCGCCCCGCGCCACGCTCCATGCGCGCGGTGAAGAACTGCGATCCGACCCGGCAGCCCGCCGCGCCCGCCACCCTGCCGGCCAGCGCCAGCGCGGCCCCGCGCGTCGCCTTGTTCGCGAGGATGATGAGCGCCGGCTCGCCCGAGCGCAGCACCCGCGCGACCTGCTCGACGCGCGCCTGATCGGGCGCGCGCATCGCCCGCTGCGGCTTGGGCTGACGCACGATCTCCCCCGCATCGCGCCAGCTCGCATCGCCCGGCAGGATCAGCGTCGCAATGCGGCCGGGATGCTCGTTCGCCTTGGCGACGCCGGCGGCGACGTCGGTGGCCACCGCCTGCGGCCCGTCGATGCGGCGGACCCAATGCGACAAGGGCCGCGCCAGCCCCTCGATGTCGCTCATCAGCGGCGGATCGTAGCGCAGGTGCGCGGCCGAATGCTCGCCGACCACGTTGACCATCCCCGACGACGCGCGCCGGGCGTTGTGAATGTTGGCGAGGCCATTCGCGAGCCCCGGCCCCAGATGCAGCAGCGTCGCGGCCGGCGCGTCCTTCATGCGGTACCAGCCGTCCGCCGCGCCCGTCGCCACGCCCTCGAACAGGCACAGCACCGGCTTGATGCGCGGATTCTCCAGCGCGGCGAGGAAGTGCATCTCCGACGTGCCGGGGTTGGCGAAGCAGATCTCCACCCCCTGATCGGTCAGCGTCTCGACCAGATGTTCCGCGCCGTTCATGCCCGCGCCCGCGCCTGCACGCTACGATCGGCTGATATAGACGGTCTCCACGCACTGTTCGGCCGCGATCGCCAGCCCGGCCGCCTCGGCGGCGGCGTAGCTGGGATAGGGCTCGCTGCCGATCACCGCCATCGACTCCTCGTCGTCGGCCGGATCGCAAGCGCTCAACGCGCTCGTATTGAGCTCGAACGTCCCGTCCGCCTGCTCCTCGACGCTGATGCAGTCGCTCTCCTTGGGCGCGGTTTCGCCGGCCGGCAGCTTGATGATTTCCATAGGTCAGGCCTCCTCGTTCGATGCGTAACGCGCGAGGAGCGTATCAGGTGTCGGCCGCCGCCCGCAACGGGCGGCGGCCGGTATCCTCTTACAGCACGAAGTCCGCCTGGGTCAGCGGCTGGTCGGTCGTAGTGAACACGTCGATTGCCATGTCGGCCACCCCATTGCCATCGACATCGACCTCCACCTGCCACTCGCGTGTGGCAATCTGCGTGGCGCGGACCTGACCGGTGCCGTTGCCGGTGAAGATTCCGTCGGTCACGAAGGTAAAGGGCTGGTCGCCGGCCATGAGGGCGTCGGCATCGATACGGCTCAGGTCGATCAGGTCGTCGAGGTCGAAGTCGTTGAGGCTGTCGCGGCCGCCGCTCGCGACCGTCGACTCCGCCGCCGACTGGTAGCGGAACGTATCCGCCCCGGCGCCGCCGCCCAGGCCGTCCCGGCCGATGCCGCCGAAGATCAGGTCGTTGCCAGCGCCACCCCCCAGCGAGTCGTTTTCAGCGCCACCGAACAGCCGGAACGCGCCGTCCGTTTCCGCCGCGCCGTTGAAGTCCAGCCTTTCGCCCACCACCAGCGAAGCGCCGTTGACTGTCAACACCTGCCCGGCCGCGACGTTGCCGTCGGCGCTGGTGATATCGTAGCTGTACCGCTCGCCGCCGGCAAAGAAGCGCGTGTCCGCCGCGCTCATCAACGTCAGCGTCTCGATGCTGGTGAAGGTGTTGGTCTCCAGCGTCTCGGTGTAATCGCCCCGCAACACCACGATGTCGTTGCCGCCACCGCCGTCGAACCGATCGCCGGCATTGTAGCGCCCGTCGGCCAGGAAGAAGACGTCGGCCACCGCCCCGCCGGTCAGCACATCCGTACCTAACCCGCCATAGATCAGGAACCTGCCGTCGCTCTCCGCCGCGCCGTTGAAGGTCAGGCTCTCACCCGCCAGCAGCTGTGCTGCGTTGACGATCAGCCGCACGCCGCCTGCGACGTTCGCGTCCACCGTCGTCACCGCATAGCTGTTGGACGCCGACGTCGCCCCGAAGCGGAGGTCGTCGCCCGCCAGGAACGACAGCGTCTCGACGTTGACCAGGTTATCCGCGCCAAGCGTCAGCGGCGAGAAGCCGCCCTGCACCGCCACCACGTCCGCGCCAGCACCCCCATCGACCCGATCCGCCGCCGTCAGCCCCGTGCCGAAGTAGAAGGCGTCGTTGCCGGTGCCGCCGACTGCCGTGTCGTCGCCGCCGCCTTCCAGCCGCAGGAAGTCGTCACCCTCGCCGCCATCGACCGTGTCGTTGCCCGAGCCTGCGAAGAGCAGGTCGTTGCCCACCAGCCCGGTGATCGTGTCGTCCCCGGTAAAGCCGTAGAGCGTATCGTTGCCCGCCGTGCCGGTGCGCGTGTCGTTGGCGTCCAGCAGCGGCTGGGAAATCACTCCGGTGCCCTGCAGGAACGTGACCGCGAAGGGTATCGTCAATCCGGCATCGTCGTCGACGTTGATCTCGTTCAACGCTTCCCGCTGCGTCAGCCCGAATTCGCTGACCGCCAGCACATAGTCGCCTACCGGCAGGTCGAGCGTCAGGAGCGAGTCCTGACCCGTCGGGCCGATCCCGCCGTCGTCGTCGGTGGCGACCGGCACGCCCGCCGCCGTGAGCAGCCGGATCTGGCTGTCGCTACCCAGGTCGGTCGTACCGGTCGACCCGCGATTGCCGGCGTTGATGGTGATCGTGCCCGCCGTGGTCACGCTGAAGCTGACATAGGCGACGCGCAACGCGCCCGGCCCGGCCTGCTGATAGGTGCCGCTGGCGCCGAGCATGCTGCCGTCGGCGGCGGTCGTCGTGCCGTCGAACTCGAGCAGCTCGATACCCGTCAGCGTGTCGGTGCCCTCGTCGCCGTTCGCGGCGTCGATGTCGACAACCGTGATCGTGCCGTCCCCGTTGCGCGTGACGGTGTAACCGCCGGCGTCGCCGGTGAACACGGCGGTGTCGATCCCCTCGCCACCGTCGATCACGTCGTCACCGTGGTTGCCGGTGATGCGATCGGTGTCCGTGCCAGTGTCGATCACATCGTTGCCCGCGCCGCCGGTCACGCGGTCACTGCCGGCGCCGGTGCTGATCACGTCGTCACCGGCGACGCCGTCGACGAAGTCGTCGCCGATGCCGGTCGTGACCTGCAGGCGGTCGATGCCGGTGAAACCGAGCCTGAGCGTGCCGCCCGGGATGTTGCTGAAGCCGCTCGTGCCATCGGCGTCCGCGCCGGAGATGAAGATGAGCGCCTGCTCCGTCAGCTGGCTGTAATCCAGGATCAACAGATCGTCGCCGGCGCCACCGTTCGCGAAGTCGACCGCGGTGTTCGCGCCGGTGGTGCCGCTCGCGACCAGCAGCGTGTCGTTGCCCACGCCGCCGTTGACGCTGTCGCCGCCCGCGCCGCCGACCAGGAAGTCGTCGCCATCACCGCCGGTGATCCTGTCGTCGCCCATGCCGCCGTTGATATAATAGGGTCGCGCCGGGTCCAGCGCGGTCAACGTGTCCGCGCCCAGCGTGCCGAGCACGACCACCCCGAACAGGTTGCCGCGCTCTGCCCCGCCGGTGTCGCGGACGTCGAAGGTCTGGCCCGCGGCGGCGACGAAGGTGATGCCCTCGTCATCGTAACGGCTTTCGAACCCGATCAGCCCGCCGCCGGGACCCTGCCGCTGCAGGCGCACATTATTCAGTCCATCGCCATTGGGCGTGCTGGTGTCGAGCGCGTTGCCGTTGCCGACGCCGGTGCTGGTAAAGGTAAGGCGCACCGGCCGGATCGGGGCGGTCGTGAGAGTCACGTTGACCACGTCCGCGCCGTCGCCCAGGTCGACGGTGTCCCCGCCGTCGGTGGCGGCGTTGACATTGACCGTGTCGTTGCCCGCGCCGCCGTTCAGCGTGTCGTTACCGACCCCGCCGTTCAGCGTGTCGTCGCCGGCACCCCCGGTGAGCGTGTCGTTGCCTGCCCCGGTGCTGATGGTGTCGTTGCCGCCATGGGTGGTGATGATGTCGTCGCCACTGCCGGTGGTGATGTCGATACGCTCGATCGAGGTGAAGGCGACCGAGTTGGCGTCCTCGTCCCAATAGCCGGCGTCGAAGCCCAAGCGTGCCGCATCGGGGTTGTCGACGATCCGCGTCGTCGCGGCCGAGAAGTCGGCCACCAGCGTGTCGGTGCCCTCCCCGCCATTGGCCGGATCGTTGCCCTGGCCGTCGTAGCGCAGCGTGTCGTCGCCATCACCGCCGTTCAGCGTGTCATCGCCCGCCCCGCCGCTGAGCGTATCGTTCCCCGCCAGCGCGTTGATCGTGTCGTCGCCGATGCCGCCGTTCAGCGTGTCGTCGCCCGCCGTGCCCGTCAGCGTATCGTCGCTGTCGACGCCGGTGATCGTCACCGCGACGTTCGTGGCGCTACCGCCGGTGCGGGTGTAGGTGAAGCTGTCGCTCGCCGGCGTGTTCGACGCGCCCGATCCGACCGCCGGCGTCGCGTTGAACGCGCCATTGGGGTTGTAGGTGACCGTGCCGTCGCCGTTGTTGGTCGCGGTCGCACCCGACGTGAGCAGGATCGCGGTACCGACCGGCGCATCCTGCCCGTCGATCTGCGTGATCGGGGAATCGCCGTCGGGGTCGTTGTCGTTGGCGAAGACGTCGATGACGACGGCCGCGTTCTCTGGCGTGGTCGCGGTGTCGTCCACCGCCGTCGCCGAGTCGTTCTGCGCGGTGACGTTGACCACCAGTGGCTGACCGGCAACCGCCGTGTTCTCGAACGACCGCAAACGCCCGGTGCCGGTCGTTTCGCTGTCGTACTGGCCGATGACTGCATCCAGGTCGCCGTCGCCGTCCAGATCGACGAAGTCGGCGGTCTTGTAGCGGCCCGGGGTCGTGGCATCGAACGGATTGTCGCTACCGGTCAATGCGGTGAAAGCCTGGTTCGCGCCGTTGTTGCGGAACGCGAGCAGCGGCTGAGCTTTCTGGCCGACCAGGGCATCGAGATCGCCGTCGCCGTCCAGATCGAAGAAGCGCGGATTGGCGGCACCTCCCACCACGAGCCCGTCGAAAGGATTGGCCGTACCGGTGATCGCCGTGAAGGCTTGCCCAGCGCCATTGTTGCGGAACGCCAGCAGGCGACCACTGGTATACTCCCCAACCACGGCATCCAGGTCACCGTCGCCATCAAGATCGACAAAGCCGACCGACGAATAGCCGCCGACGTCGATGCCGTTGAAGGGATTGGCGGTCGTCGTCAGCTCGGTGAATGCGTTAGAGCCGTTCTCGTTACGGAACGAACGCAGCATACCGGTGCTGCCGCCGACCACGACGTCCTGATCGCCGTCACCGTCCAGATCGACCAGCGCGGGGGCCGCGAAATTTCCGACATCGACGCCGTTGAACGGGTTGGTTGCGTCGGTCAGTTCCACGAAGGGCGTGGTTCCGCCGTCATTGCGTAGAAAGCTTAATGTGCCGTCGACTCGGCCGACCAGAGCATCGAGATCGCCATCGGCGTCGAGATCGATGAACACGGGCTTTGGTACGATATCGACGAAGTTCGCGAAGCGATTGGCCGTGCCGGTCTGCTCCGTGAACGAGGGGGCGACGTCGCGCAGGCTGTCTCCCGCCGCGTCGATCACCTCGATCGCCAGCGTGCGCGTCGCGGTCGGCGTGTTGCTGGCGTTGGCATAGGTCAGGTTCTGGATCAGCGCATCGACCGCGACCGAGGTCGCGTTCGCGTTGAAGGTGACGGTCAGCGGCATGCCGCCCGTGCCGCCCGCGACTGTCCCGATCAGGACGTTGGCGTAGCTGACGTTCGCGCCCGACACGCCGATCTGACCGCCGCCCGTGCCCTGGTTGCGGATCGCGGCGACATCCTCGGCGAGCAGCCCGGACAGCGTCAGCGTGCCACCGTTGAAATTGCTCTCCGCATCCGTGAACGCCACATCGGAGTCGAGCAGCTGCGGCGCACCGTTGACCTGGTCTTCGGTGAAGGTGACGAGCGCGTCGAGGCCGGTGAGCGTGGGAATGTCGTTTACTCCGGTGATGGTGAAGCTGGCGCGGCCCGTGTCGCTGCCGCCCTGGCCGTCGATGAGCGTGTAGTCGAACGACGCCGGGCCGTTGAAATCGGCGGTCGGGGTGAAGGTGATGATGGTGCCGCTCAGCGACACCGTGCCGCCGGTCACCGCGGTGACGCCGGTGATGCTCGGCGTACCGCCATCGGCATCGGAGTCGTTGCCAAGCAACTCGGACGTCTGGATGGTGCGCGTCGTGTCCTCGATGGACGCGGCCAGCGCATCGTCCCCTGCAACCGGCGCGTCGTTCTGCGCCGTGACGTTGACGACCAGCGTCTGCGCGGGGCGGCCGGTGTTCTCCAGATAGGTCAGCGCATTGGCGAAGCCGCCACCGGCGATCGCGTCGAGGTCCCCATCGCCGTCGACGTCGCTGAACGCCACCGCGTTGCGCGCGCCGATCTGAGTGGCGAAGGCCGCGAAGGGATTGCTCGCGCCGATCTCCTCACGAAAGCTCGGTGCCGTGCCGGTGCCGACATTGCGGAAGAAGCGCAGGCCGCTGTTGTTCTGGCCCGACACCATATCCATGTCGCCGTCGCCGTCGACATCGGTGAAGCTGGGCGTACCGTAGACCCCGGTCGACACGCCGTTCAACGGATTGGCCGCGCCGGTCAGCTCGGTAAAGGCGAGCGAGCCGTTCTCGTTGCGGAATGACCGGAACAACCCCTCATTGTTGCCGATCACCGCGTCGAGATCGCCGTCGCCGTCGAGATCGACGAAGTCGGGCGCCGCCCTGAACACGCTGAACCCGCTGAACGGATTGTTCGCACCCGTCAGCTCGGCGAAGACCGGCGCGGCGCCGGCCGCGGCGGTGTTCTGGAATGAGCGGATCGCGCCGCTGTCCCCCTGCCCCACCACCAGATCGAGGTCGCCGTCATCGTCGAGGTCGACGAAATTGGGAAAGCCGCGGTTCTGATTGCCGAACACGGCGAACGGATTGTCCGTGCCGGTCAGCTCGGTGTAGGTCGCGACGCCGTCGTCGTTGCGGAATGCCTTCAGCACCCCGCCGCTCTGGCCCGAGACGAAGTCGAGATCGCCGTCGCCATCGAGGTCGGCGAACGCCGGCCTGCTGTAGCGCCCCGCGTCCAACCCGTTGAACGGGTTAGCCGTGCCGGTCCGGACGGCATAGACCGTGTCGCCGACGGTGGTCAGGTCCGCGCCCGCCGCGTCGGTGACGTTGACCGTCAGCGTGCGCGTCGCGGTCGGCGTGTTGCTGGCATTGGCATAGGTCAGGTTCTGGAGCAGCGCATCCACCGCCGCGCTGGTCGCGGCGGTGTTGAGCGTGACTTCGAGCGGTGTACCCGCCGTCCCGCCCGCGACGGTGCCGATGGACACGCCGCCAAAGCTGACATCCGCGCCGCTGACGCCGATCAGGCCGGAGGTGGAACCCTGGTTGCGGATCGCCAGCACGTCCTCGGCGATCGCGCCGGAGACACGAACAGCGCCGCCGCCCAGATTGACGTCGCCATCGACGAACGTGACGGCGGCGTCGAGGACCACCGGACCGGCGTTGACCGCACTCTCGGTGAACGTCACCGGGCTGGTCAGGTCGGCCATCGTCGGCGCGTCGTTGATCGTCGTGACGTTGACCGTCGCGGTCACGGCCGTGCTGGTCCCGCCGGCGCCGTCGGTCAGGACATAGCTGACCGTACGCGGCGCGGTGGCGGGATTTTCCGACACGCTGAAGAACCCGATCGCCTGCAGCACCAACTGAACACGCGCGGGCGTGGCCTGTGTATTGAAGGTTACGACAAGGGGGCTCGTGCCGCTGGTCCCGCCGGTATAGGTTCCGGCGACCTGCTGGTTGATGAACAGGTTGCCGTTCTCGATGCCGACGGTCGGCCGGCCTTGGTTGACGATCGCGATCCGGTCATCGGCGGTGCCGCCGGCGGTAAACCTGACCGTCAGCGTGCCGCCACTGAAATTCGCGGAATCGTCGACCACCGTGGCACCCGGTGCGATCCGCGTGACCGCCACATTCTCGGTATAGGTCAGCGTCGCATCGGTGCCCGCCGCCGCGCCGTTCAGGTCGACCACCGGCGCGTCGTTCTCTGCGGTGACGTTGACGACCAGCGGCACGCCGGTGTTGTTGGTGAACGCGCGAAAACTACTGCCCGAGCCGATCACGACGTCGAGATCACCATCCCCGTCGAGGTCGGCGAGACCCGGCGACGGCCGCGAGAAGGTAACCCCGTTGAACGGATTGGCCGCGCCCGTCAGCTGCGTGAACGTCTGGCCCACGCCATTATTGCGCAAGGCCGACACAAGGCCGCTGCTGGTCCCGACGATCGCGTCGAGATCTCCGTCACCGTCCAGATCGATGAAATCGACCGACGACTGCGCAGCAGCAATAAAGCCGTTGAACGGATTGGCCGTGCCCGTCAGTTCGGTGACCGGGACGTTATTGCCGTTGTTCTGAAACGCTCGCAGGTTGCCGCCGTAGACAGACGCGATCGCCAGATCGAGATCGCCGTCACCGTCGAAATCAACAAGCCCCGGCCCCGACAGCCGGGTGTCGATGATCGCGCCGAAAATGTTGGCTGACCCGGTCAGCGCGGTGAAAGCGGCACCGGCTCCGTTGTTGCGATAGGCGAGGATCGGAGAACCACTGTTGTTCGTGCTGATCAGGTCCAGGTCACCGTCCCCGTCAAGGTCGATAAACGCAGGGCGCGAATAGCTCCCGACATCCAGGCCATTGAACGGATTGGCCGCGCCGGTCAGCGCGGTGAAAGCCTGTCCGGCACCGTTGTTGCGATAGGCCAGGAACGTGCCGTTAACATCGCCGATCACCGCATCGCGGTCGCCATCGCCGTCGAGATCGATAAAGCGCGGCGACGGCAAAGCGCCTACGGTGATGCCCGCGAACGGGTTCGTTGCACCGGTCAGCTCGGTGAAGATCGACGGCCCGCCGATAAAGCCGCCGCCGTCGGTAATCTGGAGCAGCAGCGTCCGGCTGGCGGTCGGATTGTCGCTGACGTTGGCATAGGTCAGGTTCTGGATCAGCGCGTCGACCGCCGCCGTGCTCGCGCTGGCGTTCAGCGCAACGCTCAGCGTCGTGCCCACCCCGCCGCTGACGGTACCGAACGTGACGCCGCCATAGGTCACGTCCGTGCCGCTGACGCCGATCTCTCCCGCGCCCACGCCTTGGTTGTTGATCGCGACGCGGTCCTCGGCGAGCAGGCCGAACACGGTGAACGTCTCGCCCGCGAAATTGCCGCTGTTGTCGCCGAACACCACGTCCGCGTCGAGCAGCTGCGGGGTTGCGTTGACGAGGTTCTCGCCGAACGTGACGGGCGAGTTCAGCCCGGTCAGCGTCGGCGCGGTGTCGACCTCGAAGCGCTGGAAGCTGATGTCGAAGGCGCCCTCGGAGCTGTCGACGAACACAATCGTATGATTGCCGGCGGCGTCGGCGGAGATGGCGGGGTTATTCTGCGCTGACAAGGTTGTGGTGTTGACCAGCTGCTCCGCGCCACCGACGCCGCTGGCGTCGAAGGTGCGCGAGCGGATCGCGGTGCCGGTGGCATCGCCGCCGGTCTGGCTGTTATCGCTCCATGTCGCGACGAAGCCACCGTCCGCGAGGCGCGCCAGCGCGACCTCGCCCTGAGAACTGCTGGTCGTCGAATTGACCAGGAACTCCGTGCCGATCGGCACGCCCGCCGCCGAGACGATCTGCGCCTTGATCGACGTGCTGCTGGTGTCGCCGCCGGTGGCGCTGGAATCGGTCCAGGAGACGACGAAATCACCATTCGCGAGCTCGGTCACCGCGGGAAATTCCTGCGTGCCTGCGGTCGAGGTGACCAGGATTTCGCCGCCGACCTTCGCTCCGTCAAGGTCGTAACGCTGCGCGCGAATGTCGGCACCCTGCCCCGCCGCGCCGCTGGAATCCTCGAACACCACGACATAGCCGGTGCCGAGCGTCGTGATGGCGGGGCGATGCTGAAAGCCGACTGCGGTGGTATTGACCTGGTTCTCTGCGCTCGCGGGCGAACCGTCGGCGTTGAACACGCGCGTGCGGATCGCCGACAACGTCGCGCCGGCCCCTGTTTCGGAGCCGCCATTGTCAGCCCATGTCACCGCGAAGCGCCCGCCGGCAATCCCCACGATCGCAGGTTGATCCTGCCCCCCGGCGTTCTGCGGCAGTGCTGGGTCGTTGACGGCAATGTCGGCGGGAGTGGTCGCCACCCCGTTGGCGTCGAAGACGCGCGCGCGGATGTCTCCGCCCGTCGTGGAGTCGTCGCGCCACACCGCGACGAAGCCGCCACCCGCGAGGGCGCTGACGTCGACCAGAA
This sequence comes from Sphingomonas bacterium, assembly GCF_028292945.1. Classification (GTDB taxonomy): domain Bacteria; phylum Pseudomonadota; class Alphaproteobacteria; order Sphingomonadales; family Sphingomonadaceae; genus Sphingomonas. The sequence continues at coordinate 26,399 of NZ_JAQGLJ010000017.1, forward strand.
CCTGGTCGCCCGCGACAACCGTGTTGATGCGGAATTCGGCACCGAAGGCTGTGCCGTCGGCGTTGAAGACGCGACCGATGACATCGGTGTTGACCGTCGTCGCGGAAAAGACGGATTGCCATGTAACGACATACCTGCCGTCGGTCAGATAGGTGACCCGCGGTGCGGAGTGATTGCCCGTCACCGCGCCGTTTGCGTCCGTCTCGGTACCCGCGCGCTCGTAGGTCGTCAGCATGCCCGTATCCTCGCCACGGCCGAACGGCGGCGCCCATGCGCCGCCGCCAGCAATTGTTCCTCAGGCGATGCTTGCGACCCCGCCCCGCGCGCGGTCTCCAGCGCGGGCCGGCCCCCTGTCGCGCTTGAGGGCAACGGTTTCCGGCAGGTGTACTGTTAAAGCGTTGTTAGGCGGTTCGGAATAGCGTGCCGTCCCAAGTCTGGGATTCTTGGCTCGCGGTAATCTGCGTTTGCCCCGGATCAGGACAGGTCGCCCATCCAGCCTTCCCACCGGCGATACGCGACGCGGGTGCCGTCGTCGCGATGGGCGCGGACGTCGGCCCGGTAGGCGGTGGGCGTGACCCCGAACGCGGCCGCGAACAGTCGGCGCATCCGCGCCTCGTCGGCGAAGCCATGTTGCTCCGCCAGATCGGCAAACGCCGCCTCACTGCCCTGCTCCAGCGCATCGCGCACCGCCTGCAGCCGCCTCTTCTGGATGAACTGCGTCACGCCGCCCTGCGGCTCCATCAGCCGGTACAGCGCCGATCGCGAGATGCCGAGCGCGTCGCCGATCACATCGGCCCCCAGCTTGCGCCGCGACAGGTTCGCCTGGACGAAACCGCCGATCGCCTCGCGGCGCAGCACCTCTTCGCGACCGCGCTCGGTGCGCCGCGTCTCGCTGCCCTCCAGCGCACCACCCAGCAGTTCGACAAAGGCGTGCGACAGGCTGCGCGTCTCCGCCGTGTCGCCGGCGTGCCGCACCAGCGAGCGCAGGAAGTCGACCAGGATCAGCGTCGCGGGCGGGCGCAGCACCCGGCCGTGCAGGTCGGACACGCCGTCGATCGCTGGCGTCATCCGATAGCGCGCGATGCTGACGGTGATCAGGTGCGCGTCCACCGGCGTCTGGCGCGACGGCTCGCGCGTATCGAGCAGCACCACCTCGCCGGGCTCGACACGCTTGAAGCGGCTGGCGTCGCTGCCGTGCAACGTACCCGCCAGGACGGCATGCACGACCAGGTGATCGAACCCGTCCGTCCGCACCTTGCCCGGGTCGCGGAAATGGGTGACCCCGGTGAACCTGCGATCGAACAGGATCATGCCGTCCAGCCGCCACCCCGCGACCGTGGCGGCGAACGGGCCGTCGGCACGCTCCACCCGGGCCCCGTTCGCGTACAGCCGGGCATAGTCGGCGAAGGCCTCGTCGGGATCACGATCGGCACTGGCGAACAGGAACCCCTCGGTCACGCAATCATCGCCGTGTTCTCGCCACCCGCCCTTGTGCGCACGACATGCCGCCATGCCCGCGTGCCGGCAAGCGCCGCCGCGCCGGCGACCACCGCGGCCACCGCGACCACGGCGGCCAGTGCCAGCGCCAGGCTGTCGCCCGCCCCGCCCAATCGGTCGCTGGCCACGCCGGTCACCAGCGGCCCGATGCCGAACCCGACCAGCGACACGGTGGCGAAATACGCGGCGTTGACCGCCAGCCGATCGTCCGGCGCGACCAGCGGCTGCAATCCGATCAGCGCCGCCGCCGCCGCGAACCCGCCACCGATGCTGAGCAACCCGATCGCCAGCAGCGCGATCGGCAGCACGGGCGCGACCGCCAGCAACAGGCAGGCCGCCATCGCGACGGTCGCGCCCCCTGCGATCATCGGCCCCGGCGCCCACCCGGCGCGTTCGGTATCGTAGCGACCGGCGAGCAGGTGACCGGCGGGCGCGGTGAACAGGATCACCGCGCCGGTCAGCGCCGCGGCGGCGCCCGGCTCGACCGCGAACCCGCGATGCACGATCGAGCTCGCCCAGGCGCCGCCCGCCTGAACGATCAACACCGCCGCCGATGCGCCGGTCACATGGGCGATGAACGCGCGCGGATGCGCCGCCAGCGCGCGCAGACCGCCCGTGCCGTGCGGCCGCGTCGCCGCCGATGGAGGATCGGCGGATCGCGCGTCAAACAGCAGCATGGCAAGCAGCGCCAGATTGGGCACGATCAGCCACAGGGTGGCCATCCGCCACGGCTCCGCCAGGACGAGAGTCCCTCCCGTGGCGAGCGTCAGCAGCAACCCCGCGATCAGCAATCCTCCACTGCGTCCCGCCGCCGACCCCGCGGTGAACGACGAGATCGCCGTCGCCGGACGGTCGAACCCGCTCAGCAGCGCCAGCGCGGCCGGGGCGAAGCCCGCCTGCCCGATCCCGAGCGCGACGCGGGCCAGCAGCAGGTCGTCGAAACTGGTCGCGGCGGCGGACATCAGCCCCGCCACCGTCCACGCGATCACCGATGCGACGACCAGGCGGCGCGGGTCCGTGCGCGCGCCCAGCGCGCCGATCGCCGCCGCTCCCAGCGCGAATGGAAGGATAAAGGCGGGACCATGCAACAAGCCCTGCTCCGCATCGCTCAGCGCGAACCGATCGCGCAACACGGGCGCGAGCGCCGCCGGCAGCGCCCGGTCGGCATGGGCGCAGAAGTGCAGCGCGGCGAGAAGGAGGATGCTGGCGCGGCTGGAGCGCACCGACGCGGCTTCGATCCTGATCTCCGCTGTCCTTCCCCCCGGCCCTGCGGTTGCCTTAACCTGTATTGAATGCGACGTCGTGGCAATGGTCGGCCCAAAACAGGACAATGCTTCGCCGCCGCCGGAACGCATGCTGCTCGCCTCGCAGGGGTTTACCGGGTGGCTGGCGGCGAATGACTGCGCGGTGGCGCTCACCACCTATCAGGCCGGGCGGCTGTTCCTGCTCGGCCGCCGCCCGGATGGCGTTTTGCGCGCGCACGAACGTCGCATCGACCATTGCCAGGGACTGTGGACCGACGGGCAGTCGATGTGGGCCTCGTCCAGGGCGATCCTCTGGCGGTTCGAAAACGACCTCCCCGCCGGCCCCGATCGCCGCTTCGTACCCCGCGAAGGCCGCGTCACCGGCCAGATCGACATCCACGACATTGCTGTTGGAGATCGCAACTTCCACACCGGGGAAACCCCCTCGATCGGCCCCATCTTCGTCACCACCGGCTACAACTGCCTCGCCACGACCAGCGACCACGGCAGCTTCCGCCCGCTCTGGCGCCCGCCCTTCGTCAGCGCCCTCGTCGCGGAGGACCGCTGTCACCTGAATGGCCTCGCGATGCGCAACGGCCGCCCAGGCTTCGTCAGCGCGGTCAGCCGTTCGGATGTTGCCGACGGCTGGCGCGAACGGCGCCGCGACGGCGGCGTGATCCTGGACGTCGCAACCGGCGAGGCGGTAGCGACGGGACTGTCGATGCCGCATTCTCCGCGCTGGCATGACGGCCAGCTATGGGTGCTCAATTCCGGCACCGGCGAGTTCGGCCGCATCGACCTCGCCTCGGGCACGTTCGATCCCGTCGCCTTCTGCCCCGGCTATGCGCGCGGGCTGGCGTTCGTCGGCGGCCACGCGGTGATCGGCCTCTCGCGCCCCCGCCACAACCAGACCTTCGAAGGGCTGGCGCTGCAGGAACGACTTGAAGCCAAGGATGCGGTCCCGCGCTGCGGCCTGATCGTCGTCGACCTCCTCAGCGGTCGCACCGTCGAGTGGCTGCGCTTCGAACACACGATCGACGAACTGTACGACGTGGCCGTCCTGCCGGGTGTGGCACAGGCCGAAGCGGTGGGGTTTCAGGGGCCGGAGATCAACCAGCGCGTGACGCCGGACAGCTGACCGCTACTCCCGCGCCGCGCGCTGCGCCAGCTTCGTCAGCGGGGAGAAGATGTACGCCAGCACCGACCGCTTGTCGCCGAGCAGGCTAACGTCGGCGGTCATGCCCGGCCCGATCTGCAGCGGCTTGCCCTGCGGATCGAGGAAGCGCCTGCCCGCCGCGCGCACGCGGATGGTATAGTGGCTCTCCCCCGTCCGCTCGTCGACCGTGGCGTCGGGCGAGATGGTGTCGACCGCCCCATCCATCGCCCCGTAGATCGCGGAGTCGTAGGCCGTGATGTTGATGCGCGCGGGCTGACCCAGACGGACCGACGCGATGTCCTTGGGCAGCACCGTCGCCTCTATCATCAGCGAGTCGTTCGTCGGCACGACCTCGGCGATCGGCTGACCCGCGCCGATCGTGCTGCCGACGGTCGACACGAGCACGCGGTTGACGCGCCCGTCGACGGGCGCGACGATCACCGAACGGCGGACGCGATCGGCCAGCGCCGGCATCTGCTGACGGCGCGCGGCCATCTCCGCCTGCGCGGTCGCCAGCTCGGTGCCGGCCTGCGCGCGCCACTGCTGGCGGACCTGCGACAGCGCCGCCCGGGCTTCCGCCACGCCGCCCTGCGCACGCGAGATCGCCGCCTGAGCTTGGGCCGCGTCGCTGGCCGCAACGCTGGCCTGGCTCTGCAGCTGAACCAGCGTCAGGCGCGGTTCGATGCCGCGCTCCACCAGCGGCCGCATCAGGTCGAGCTGCTGGCGCGCCGAGTCTCGGGCAGAAACGCGTGATTGATACGCCGCCTGCGCCTCCGCGACGGCGCGTCCCGCCTGGCTCATGCGCGCGTTGGCCGCGGCGCTCAGGCTGGCGAGGTCCGCCATTCGCGCCGCGTGCAGCGAGCGTTCGATGCCGATCTGCTCAGCCTCGATCGTGCTTGTCGCGGCCGGATAGCTCGGCGTGCGCCCGTCGATCTCCGCCTGCAGCCGCGCGACCTTCGCCGCCAGTGCACCGATCGTCGCGCGGCTGCTGCCCAGGTCGGCCCCGCCCGCCAGCTCGCTCAACCGCACGACCGGCTGCCCGCGGCGGACGACTTGACCCTGCCGAACCAGAATCGCCTCGACGATGCCGCCTTCCAGGTGGGATAGCACCTGCAATCGTCCGCTCGGGATCACGCGACCGGCCGCGTGTACTGTGCGGTCCAGCTTGGTCAGCGCCGCCCAGATCACGAAGATGGTCACGAAGCCAAGGATCAACCACAGCAGCAGATTGGACGCCGAGCGCAGCTTCAGCCGGTCGGCATAATCCTCGAGGTTATGTTCGGCCATAAACTAGGCCGCCCTGGGGCGTGAAAGTTGCGATAGGACCTGATCGCGCGGGCCGTCGGTCACCACCTTGCCAGCCTCCACCACCACCACGCGCTCGACCAGCGCCACCAATGCAGGACGATGCGTGATCAGCAGGAGCGTGCGTCCCTTCACCTCCGCCTGCAATCGCGCAATCAGCTGACCTTCCGTCTGCTGGTCCATGCTGCTGGTCGGCTCGTCGAATACCAGCAGCGGCGGCCGGCCGGCCAGCGCGCGTGCGAGACCGATCGACTGGCGCTGTCCGCCCGACAGCCCTTCGCCGCGATCGGCGAGCACCAGGTCATAGCCGTTGGTCAGCCGGCTCATGAACTGGTGCGTGCCCGACAGCTCGGCCGCGCGCAGCATCTCCGCCTCGTCGATCCCGTCGCGATCGAGCGTGATGTTGTCGCGCACGCTGCCGCTCAGCAGCACGCCGTCCTGCAGGGCCGCGCCGATGCGACTGCGCATCGCATCGGGATCGAGCTGACGGATGTCGGTGCCGTCGATCAGCACCAAGCCTTCCTGCGGCTGGTAAAGGCCGAGCACGAGCCGTGCGATCGTCGACTTGCCCGATCCGACCCGGCCGAGCAGCGCCACGCGCTGCCCCGCCTCGATCGTCAGCGACAGGCCGTCGAGCGTCTTTTCGGCCGCGCCTGGGTAGCGGAACTCGACGCTCTTCAGCTCGATGCGACCGGCAAAGGTCGCGGGCTTCAGCCCGTCCTTCTCGGGTCCTTCGGATTGCGCTGCCATCATCGCGTCGATCTGGTTGTACGCGGTCCGCGTGGCCGACAGCCGGGTCAGCAGTTGCGCGATCTGGCCAAGCGGCTGCACCGCGCGGCCCGCGAGGATCGAGCACGCGATCAGGCCGCCCATCGTCAGCCGCTGGTCGGCGATCAGGAACACGCCGGCGATCACCGTGCCGGCATAGGCGAGCGTGTTGGCGGTCGAGGCGACCGTGATCGCGATCGTCGACACCAGCCGCTGCCGCATCGAACTGTCGGAATGGGCGCGGTTGGCGTGCTTCCAGCGCCGCCCGAGCAGTGCGGCGGCACCGCTGGTCTTGACCATCTCCAGCGCGCCGATCGTCTCGACCAGCACCGACTGCTTGTTGAGCCCTTCGTTCATCGACCGCGCCGCCAGCCGGTCCTGCGCCCCGCGCGTCAGCCACCCCGCGCCGATCACCAGCGGCACCGCCGCGAGCGGTACCAGCACGATCCACCCACCGATGATCGCGATGAACAGCAGGGTGACGAGAATGAACGGCACGTCCACCATCGCCGTCAGCGTGGCGGAAGCGAAGAAATCGCGCAGCGTCTCCAGCTCGCGCATCATGCCGGTCAGCGCGCCGGTCGAACCGCGCTTCTGGTCGAGCCGGATCGCCACCAGCCGCTTGAACACGGTGCGCCCGACCTCCTGGTCGATATCCGCGCCAGCCATGTCGACGAAATACGCGCGCAGCACGCGCAGCGCGAAGTCGAAGACGATGACGATCAGCAGCCCGACCGACAGGGCGATCAGCGACGCGACGGCGTTGTTGGGCAACACGCGGTCGTACACCACCATCGTGAACAGCGACGTGACCAGGCCAAAGATGTTGATCGCCGCCGCCGCGAGCGCGACCTTGCCATAGGTGCCACGATTGCGCAGCATCGGCTCGACCAGCCAGGGTGCGAAGCGCGGCCTGGGTTCGGGGACGAAGGTGTCGCTCACCGGTCCTGCTCCGCCGCCGGTTCGATCCCGAGCGCGGGCAACAGCTGGCCGGTACGCGCAAGCAGCACGTAACGCGCGGTGTCGAGCTCGATCGTGGTCTGGATATAGCGCGCCGCGACGCCGAAATAGTTGCTCTCCGCGCCCAGCAGGTCGAACAGCGTCCCGCGCGACACGCGGAAGCGTTCGGCCAGCACGTCGCGCGAGCGGCGGCTGGCGATGTAGTTGCTCTTGAGTGCCGCCTCCGCGTCGAACAGCGCCTGCAAGTCGGATCGCGAGATGTCCGCGTCGCGCCGCGCTTCCAGCCGGGTGCGATCGAGCCGCGCGGTGGCTCCGGTCGCGCGGGCGGCGGCCTGATCGACGCGCTGCATGGTCCCGCCGAACAGCCGCCAGCTGACGGTCAGGTCGGCGCGGATATCGAAGTCACGCGCCGTTTCGAACACGCCGTAGCGCCCGGCCGAAATCGCCGCACCCAGCTGAGGCAGCGTGTCCGAGCGCGCCGCGCGCGCGTCCTCGCGCGCCGCCGCCGCCCCTGCGGCCGCCGCCCGAACCGCCGGCAGACGATCAAGGTCGGGCTCGCCGGCGATGACCGGCGCGGGCGGATGACCGATATCGGCGGGCGGGTCCTCGCCGATCTGCGCCCGATAGCGCGCCTCCGCGCCAGCCAGCGCGCGCCGGAAATCGACCAGCTGCGCTTCCGCCGCCGCGCGATAGCTGTCGACCTGCGCCACGTCGCCCGCTGCCGCCGCTCCTTGTGCGATGCGGGTGTCGACCGCGCGGCGCAGATCCGCCTGGTCGGCCGCGAACGCCTCGCCCAGCCGCACGAGCGCGCGATAGCCGAACACATTGTACCACGCCCCGATCGCATCCAGCGCGACCTGCGCGCCCGCGTCGTCGATCCCCGCCGCCGCCTGGCGCACGCGCTGACGACTGGCCCGCACGCGCGCGTTACCCGCGCCGAAGTCGAACAGCGGTTGATTGACGCGCGCGGTGGCGTCGGTGCGTTTCGAAGGGCGTGAGCGCTCGAGCAGGTTGAGCGGATCGTTGGAAAACGCGCGGTCGACGATGCGAAAGTGCGTGAACTGGATATCGGCCGACGGCTGCTGTCGCGCGAGCGCCTCGTTCTTGATCGCCTCCGCCTCGTCGGCCTGCGCGGTCGCCTCGCCCAACCGCGGGTTGCGCGCGACCGCGGCGGCGATCGCCGCCCTGAAGCTTTCGGCGGATGTACTCTGCGCCGCGATGCGCAGCACCGGATCGCTGGCGAGGTCGACCCCGAACGGCTCCTCGCTCGGTGCCGGCAGCCCACCTGGTCGTTGCCGCAGCAGCGGCACGCGCGAGACGGGCGGCTGGCTTAACAGCGGCCCCTGCACCGCCGGTGTGGACGGCACGGCGAGCGGTCGCTGCACGGGAAGATCGGCGCGCGGCTCCACGTCCGCCTGGGTCGGTGTGGGCAGCGGCCGTTGATCCGGCCTGATCGCTGGCGGCGTCGCGCCACGCTGCGGCGCCTCCACCAGCGATGGCGGCGTTACCTGGGCAAGCACACCAGCGGGCGCCAGCAGGAGCAGCGCGCGCGCGCAGGCGTGGGGACACAGGGAACGCAGGCTCATCCGGCTCGCTTCTGAACGCCGTTCAGCCACGGCGGCCGGGCCTTGCCCGCTTCGCCACGGATACGCAATGGACGCCGCCATCCTCATCAGTTCACACCCGAGACCTTGCGCAGGAAATGCCCGGTCGACACGCCGCGGAGCAGCGCCAGTCGGTAGTGCATCACCTGGTCGTCGCGCTGCCATTGCGCGCCCACCGGCCAATCGGCGAGCAACGCGCGCGCACGCGGCAGATCGATCAGTCCCGCCGCCAGCGAGTCGCGGCCGATATGGGCGATCTCGTCCGCCAGGGCAGCGCGATCGGCATCAAGCCCTTCGAACCAATCGGCACCCTGATAGCCCTTGCGGGTCTCGTTCGCCGTTTCGGGCGGGAGTCGGTCCGCAAAGGCGCGACGCGCCAGCGCGCGGGTGATTCCGCCTGCAAGATACTGTTCGGGCGGCACGGACAGGCAGAACTCCACCAGCCGCCGGTCGGCGGTCGGATCGCGCAGGTCGATGCCCCAGCCCCCCAGCACGCCCTTCGTATAGTTGCCATAGTCGGTTGCCGCGAACAGCCCCAGCTGCGCCGCGCCCGGCGTGCCGACCGGCCAAGCCGCAGGTTGCGACGCCGGATCGGGCACCGCCTCGGGCGTCACCAGGCTGTAGTCGCTCAGCCGCCGTCTTCTGCCCGTGAACCGGAGAACGCCCGCCCTCAGTGCGTCCGGCAGCAGCGGTCCAAGCGCCGCGTTGGCGATCGTACCCACCCGCGTGCCCCGCCGCCGTAGCGCCAGCGCCTCGCGCCCCAGCGTCAGCAACCGGCCGTGCGCGAGCAACTGGTGCAGGCGATCGAATCCGTGGTGACTGAAGCTGGCATTGCCCATCGCTCCGGTCAGCAGCACCCGCACACCCCGCGCCCGCGCGGCGTCGCGCAGGGCGTTCGCCCAAACCCCGTTACAGATGTTGAGCATGGGCCGCTCGTACAGATATGCGTCGCGATCCAGCGCGGCGAGCGGCGAACCCCGGTTCTCCACCCGCACATGCGTCACGTTCGGGTACAGCGCCGCCACCCGTGCCGCCGCGGGTCCTTCGTCGGCGAAATCCCGCGGGTCGGACTTGAAGCCCGCGCGTGGCACGGCGGTGAGTGCGGTTACCCGTCCCCCGCTGGGCGCGAGCAGGCGGGCGGCGGTCGCCGCAACCGTCGCGCTGTCCAGCCCGCCGCTCAGCGTCGAGCCGACATGGTCGATCGCACCCCGCAGCCGGGCGGTGACGGCGCGATCCATCTGCTCGCGCATCGCCTCGGCATAATCGTCCGCGTGCGGCAGCATCAGCGGCCGTGGCTCCGGCCGCCAATAGCGCCGCGTCCGCACGCCATTACCGTCGATCACGACCAGGTGGCCGGACGCTACCTTTTCGATGCCCTCGAAGAAACTAGCTCCGCCCGTTTCCGTCTGCAGGGCCAGAAAGGCCGCGGCCGCGTGCGGGTCGGCGCAGCGCCTAATCTGCGGCAGCGCGTGCAAGCCCTTGGGCATGGACGCGAACGCCACGAAGCCGTCGCCGCGATGGAAGTGCAAGGGTCGCTGCCCGAAGAAGTCCCGCGCCAGCACCAGCCGCCGTTCGGGCGCATCCCACCAGGCAAAGGCAAAGTCGCCCACCACCCGGTCGAGCGCGCCCAGGCCCCAGCGATCCAGCGCCACGCCGAGCAGGGAAGCATCCGAGACGCCGGCCGGCCGCTCGACGCCAAGCGCCGCTTCCAGCTCCGCCCGATTATCGATCCGGATATCGGCGGCGAGCAGCCGACCGGCGGCGTCGCGGAGCACGCCACGGTCGTGCGCGTCCTCCGGCACCAACCGGTGTAGCCGCCGCCCCAGCGTGGCGGCGCCGTCGACGCGAACGCTCGGCGCGTCGGGCGCATAAACCGCCTGCGCGGCAAGCATGCGTTCGCACGCATGCCCGGCCAGCGCCGTTCCGTCACCCGACCCCGCCTGCCAGAACCCGGCCAACGCCGTCATATCGTGGTGTCAAATCTGCCGGCGATCAACGAACCGCCGCTAGGCCGCCCGCCGCCGACACCCGTTCCCTTACGACTTGTTGACCTGATCGTCGCTTCGCGGGCCAACGCCGTTCTCCGCGTCGCCAGCCGCCATGGTAACGACTTCAGGCGTGAGCCACACCGCGCGCTGATCGGACGGCTGCTGCGTGCTGGGCGTGATGAGATCGGACATGAACGAATACTTCCCCTAGGAATCACTCAGTAGCCGAATTGCATGATTCGCCCTAGGCGACAAGCCGTGCCGACGGGAGCGCGAGCGTTGCGCGCGCACCGTCCCGAACAGTGGGACAAACTGACGAATGGACGCAGATCTGGTGGCATCACGTGCCGCGCCGTTGATGGAAACGGCCATCGACGGCGACATGGTGGCGCTCGATATCGAGAATGGCGCCTGTTTCGGATTCAACGCCACCGCGACACGGATCTGGGCGCTGCTGGACACGCCCATGCCGATCGCGGCCGTGGTCGATCACCTGGTGGGCGAGTTCGCGGTCGATCGCGCGCGCTGTCGCGACGAGGTGACGGCGCTGCTGCGACAGTTAGAGGGGCGCGGTCTGGTCCGGCTTGAACCTGCCATCTGACTGCGCGCGCGGGGCGTGTCTTGATCGCCCCCCCTCCCCCGCTCGCGCCTCGCGCCAGCGCCGTGCCAGCACCCGCACCGGATAGGCCCAACGACTGCCGCCCACATGCGGGTCGGGCGTGAGCTTGCGCCGCATTTCCACGGTCCGATAACGCCAGCCCGGCAGCAGCAGGAACTGGGCGAGATGGATGGGCAGCGTGCCCCAGGTGCGCTCGGCGGCGGCGTCATAGCCCTCCTCGTCGAGCATCATGCGCGCCGCGGCCCAGGCGAGCAGCCGCGCGGTGCGATCGGCGTGCAACGCGGCGGCGAGTTGCGGCGTCAGCACTGTTCCAAAATGACGATGGGACAGCAGCAGCGCCTGGCCCGCCGCACGCCCGGCGCCCAGCGCCTGCGATCGGTGGTAGAGCCGCTCCGTCTCCAGTACGTCACCTCGTGCGAGCAACGCCGCCACGTCCGCCAGCCATTTCAGCCGCCGCCAGCCGCTCGCCGCCCCGTGCACGCACAGATAGGCGAACAGCGTGTCGGTCGTCAGCGTCGGCAACACCATGCCCGGCGACAATTCCACCAGCTGTGCCGGACTCCACGCGCCGACATCCGGCAGCAGCAGCGGGTGGTCGACCAGCGCGCTATGCAGTTCGACATGGATGCCGCTCATTTCGTGGCGCCAGACGGATTCCTTGGAAAAGGCGTGCCATTCCGCCAGGCTGACCGTGCCCGGCGATGGCAGCGAACACCGATACCCTGCCTCGCCCAGCACCGCTGCGGCTGTTTCGAGACGGGCGGGCGCGACCAGCAGGTCGATGTCCCACCCCATCTTCACGCCGAGATCGCGATAGGCGAGCATGCCCAGCGCGACGCCCTTTACCAGCAGCGCCGGGACATCCGCCGCCGCCATTCGCCGGTGCAGCCGCACCGATTCGGCGGCGAGGCGAAGGTTGTCGGTAGCGATGCGCCGCGCGTCGGCGGCGAGCGGCGCAGCCGGCAGGCCTGCCTGGCTGAGCGCACGGTACACCAGCCCCTGCACCCGGTGCCGCCGCGCCAGTGCCGCGAACAACTGCCAGTCCACGCCGGCAGCGCATCGCGCCACGTCGGCTGCGTTCACCGGCCACCGGCAACAGGCGAGCAGCAGGTCGACAGTCGATGAGGTGGCGCGTTGCGTTGACATCGGATCCCGTGCGACACGCCGCGCGTGCGACCCCACCCTAGACCGGATCGAGCGATCGAGGCCAGCGAGCCATGACGCGCCCACTCCGCTGGCGAGCGGCCGTGCACAACGCGGACGTCCTGGCCGAGGCGGGCGCGGCGCTGATCCTCGCCTCGCTGGCGATCCGCTGGCTGCCGTTCGCGCGCGTGCTTGCCCTCGCGGGCTGGCAAGGAGCCCCGCGACGGGTCGATGCCGCTCTGGCGAGGCGCGCGCGCTGGGCAGTGGATCGGCTGGCGGACGTCGTGCCCTGGCGTGCCGTGTGCTTTCAGCGCGGGCTGGCGCTGCATTGGATCCTGCGCCGCCGGGGCATGGCGTCGTTGCTGCACTATGGTGTCGGGCGCGAGGGCGACGGGGTCAGCGCGCATGTCTGGGTCTCGCTCGACGGCGCGGTCCTGATCGGCGCCGAAGAGGCGGCGCTGCACCCGTGCCTGCTGGTCCGCCCCCTCCCGCTGCCAGTCGACGCGCCGGCGACGTGATCGCGCGCCGCTACGCTGTCTTCGGTCTCGACATCGCGTCGCAGATCGAGTTGCCCGACCTCGCGCCGGGCACCGATGCGCCCGCGGACGTCACCATCCGCCTGGGGACGGTCGACAGCGACGCGCGAGGGCCTGGCCTGGACGTACAGGGCGACATGGCCGTGCTGGTCGTGCCCGACGTGGCGCGCTTTTGCATCGCGGCCGGGCGCGACATGACGGTCGAGCCGGCCCCCGGAGCCGCCATGCGTGACGTGCGGCTGTACGTGCTCGGGTCGGCGATGGGCGCGGTGCTGCACCAGCGCGGATTGCTGCCGCTCCACGCCAACGCGGTCGGCATCGGGAACGGCACGGTCGCGCTGCTCGGCCATTCGGGGGCGGGCAAGTCGACGCTGGCGGGCTGGTTCCACGATCGTGGCCATCGCGTGCTGTCCGACGATGTGTGCGTGGTCGATCCGGACGGTCGCGTCGCACCGGGCATCCCGCGTCTGCGGCTATGGCGGGACGCACTCGAGGCGAGCGGACGCGATCCGGGCGATCACGCCGTCTCCTATGCCGGCGCGGACAAGTTCGACGTGCCGATCGCGGCAACGGAGGATCAGCCGCTGCCGCTGCGGGCGATCTATCTGCTCGGGCGCGCGGAGCCGACGACGATCACGCCGCTGACCGGCGCCCACGCCGTTGCCGCGCTGGTGGCGAACACCTATCGCGGCAGCTATGTCCGCGCTGCTGGCCTTGCTGGCCGGCATCTCGCCGCCTGCACGGACCTCGCCCGGCGCGTGCCGGTCTTCGCCTTCGACCGGCGGTGGGACCAGGCGTGCATCGACGCGGATGCCGCGGTGCTGGTCGCGCATGCGCAAGGGCTCGCCGCGCGATGACCGGCCGCGCATCGCTGGTCGCGTTTGCCGCCGATCTGTGCCGCTTCGCCGGCCGACGTGGCGCGGCGGCGCTGATCGCGATGCTGGCGGGAGCGGTCGCGGAGGGTGTTGGGCTGGCGGTGCTGTTGCCGTTGCTGGCGCTGGTGCTGACGCCCGCGCGCGCAGGCCCTGGTGCGCTGGTCGATCGCGCGTTGGGCTGGACCGGCGTCGAAGGGCAGCTTGCGCTGCTCGCCCTCGTGCTCGGCGCGTTCGTCGTGGCGATGCTTGCGCGGGCGCTGGTGCTGACGTGGCGCGACCGCGTGCTGATGTCGCTGCAGATCGATTTCGTCGCGGCACTGCGGGCGCGGCTGCTGACCGCGCTGGCGCAGGTGCGGTGGAGCGACATCGCGACGATACGCCACGCACGCATCGCGCAGGCGCTGGGGGAGGATCTGGAGCGTTGTGGCGCGGCAACGCACACCGTCCTGCAGATCGCCGCAATGACCGCCATGCTGGCGACGCAATGGCTTCTGGTGCTGCTGATCAGCCCGCGCCTTGCGGCCGCCATGCTGCTGCTGATCGCGATGGCGGCGCTGGTCTTCCTCCCCTCGCTGCGGCGCGTCGGGCGGGCCGGGTTCGGGCTGGCGACCGGCCGGCTGGGTGCTGCCCATGGCACGGCTCAGCTGCTCGGCGGCTTGAAATCGGCCCTGGCCGAAGGCACACAGTCGTTGTTCACCGCGCAGCTTGCCCGCCTGGGGGCGGAACAATCGGCGAAGCGACTGGATTTCCTGCGCCGCACCGGGCGCTCTCGCATCGTCGCCGCGACCGGGCTGGGGGTCACCGGCGCGCTGGTGATATTCGCCGGCGTATGGCTCGGCTCGTCACCGGTGGCATTGCTCGCCACGCTGGCGATCTTCCTGCGCATGGCCGGACCAGCGCTGACGATGCAGCATAATGCGCAGACGCTGACCGATCAGCTCCCCGCGCATGCTGCCCTGGCCGAGCTGGTGGGCGAGCTTCGCCGGAACGAGGTGCTTTCCACCCAGACCCGCACCCTGCCGCGTCGCGCGGAGATCCGCCTACAGGAAATCGGCTATCGCCATCAGCAGGGCGCCGGCGTTGACGGCATTTCGCTTACCCTCTCTCCCGGCGAGATGATCGCGGTGATCGGCCCGTCGGGGGCCGGCAAGACCACGCTGGTCGACCTGCTCGCCGGGCTGTTGCGACCCCAGACCGGATCGATCACGATCGGCGGGGTGGCGCTGGACGGCACGACGCTCGCCGATTGGCGCACGCACATCGCCTATGTCGGGCAGGACAGCTTTCTGCGTCACGACACCGTGCGTGCGAACCTGCTCGCCGGAGCCGCCGTGATGGAGGAGGAGGCGATCGCCGACGCGCTGGCGATCGCCGGCGCCGACGACCTGCTCGCAGGCCTGCCCGACGGGCTGGAGACGGTCGTCGCCGAGCGCGGCGCGCGTTTGTCGGGTGGTCAGCGTCAGCGCATCGCGCTCGCCCGCGCGCTGCTGCGTCGCCCGGATCTGCTGATCCTCGACGAAGCGACCAACGCGCTGGACCCCGCGGCCGAGCAGGCGGTGCTAGCGCGGCTCGCCGCCCTGCGGCCGCGGCCGCTGATCGTGATCGTGGCGCATCGCCCGGCACCCCAGGCGGCGTGCGACCGAGCCATCACGCTGGAGGACGGCCGGATCGCGAGCGACACCCTGCGCGGCTGAGACGAACGCTTAGTGGAAATCGTGGCTCTTGATCGGGATCACGTCTTCCGGATCGCAACCGCTGCGAAACGGAGAATGATAGTCGCTGCGAACCTTTGGCTTCCACCCCGGCTCGCCCCGGTCGGGTGAGCCGCCGCTGCCGGGGCGGCTCAGCTTTGGCATGTCGATGTCGCCGACCTGGCGCAGCATGGCGGTATAGTCGTGGATGCGGTCGGCGATGACGTGGATGACCTCTCCCTCGCGCTGCACCACGCCCGTCACGCCGATCATCGCCGACGACATGACGACGGTGCGCTGCGCCTCGAACCGGTCGGGCCACAGGATGATGTTGGCGACGCCGGTCTCGTCCTCGATGGTGATGAACAGCACGCCCTTGGCGCTGCCCGGCTTTTGCCGCACCAGGATGATGCCGGCGATGTCGACCCGGCGACCGTCCTTGGTCGCCTTCAGGTCCGCGCACCTGATGATGCGCCGGCGGGTGAATTCCGGACGCAGGAAGAACAGCGGATGTTGGCGCAGCGTCAGCTGGGTGGCGCGGTAATCCTCCACCACCTCGCGCCCGGCCGTCAGCGGCACCAGCGCGACCGGCTCTTCGCGGCGTTCGGCATATTCGAGCAGCGGCAGCGCGGTCTCGCCCAGCCCGCGGATCGCCCAAAGCGCCTGCCGCCGGTTCAGCCCCAGCGCATGAAAGGCGTCCGCCTTGGCAAGTTTCTCCAGCGTGGCGAGCGGCACGCCGGAGCGACGCCATAGGTCCTCTACCGATGCGAAAGGCCTCGCCTCACGCGACGCGAGGATGCGTTCGGCGTGGGCGGCGGCGACGCCATGCACGATGCGCAGGCCCAGGCGCAGGGGGAGCAGATGCCCTTTCCCCTTCAGCAGCCGCGTGTCCCAGTCGCTGTCGTTCACACACACCGGGCGCACCTCCACCTGATGCTCGCGTGCGTCGCGGACGATCTGCGCCGGCGCATAGAATCCCATCGGCTGCGCGTTGAGCAGCGCCGCGCAGAACACATCGGGATGATGGCACTTCATCCACGACGAGGCGTAGGCGATCTTGGCGAAACTGGCGGCGTGGCTCTCGGGAAAGCCATAGGAGCCGAACCCCTCGATCTGCTTCACCAGCCGCTCGGCGAAGTCGGGACCGATCCCGTTCCTGGCCATGCCGTCGATCAGCTCCTGTTTGAACTGGCCGACCCCTTGCGTGTATTTGAACGTCGCCATCGCCTTGCGCAGCTCGTCGGCACGGCTAGGCGAGAAACCGGCGCCGACGATCGCGACCCGCATCGCCTGTTCCTGGAACAGCGGCACGCCGAACGTCTTGCCCAGCACCGCCTTCAGCTTCTCGCTGGGATAGTCGAACTCGATGTTCGGATTGGCGCGCTTCTGTTCGCGGCGGCGTAGATAGGGGTGGACCATGTCGCCCTGGATCGGACCGGGGCGGACGATCGCGACCTGGATGGCGATGTCGTAGAAGGTCTCCGGCTTCATGCGCGGCAGCATCGCCATCTGCGCGCGGCTCTCGATCTGGAACACGCCCAGCGTGTCCGCCTTCTGGATCATCGCGAAGGTGGCGGGATCGTCGACCTGCAACTCCGCCGAGGACAGCGTCAGGTCGATGCCCTTGTGCGCGCGCAGCAGGTCGAACGCGCGGTTCATGCAGCCGAGCATGCCGAGACCCAGAATGTCGACCTTCATCAGGCCGAGCTCCTCGATGTCCTCCTTTTCCCATTCCACCACCCAGCGGTTGGGCATGGCGGCAGGCTGGATCGGCACCAGGTCGTGGAGCGGATCGCGGGTGAGCACGAAACCGCCGGGGTGCTGCGACAGGTGCCGGGGCGTGCCGATCAACTCGCGCGCGAGCTCCAGCGTCAGGGCGAGGCGCGGATCGCCCCGGTCGAGGTTGAGCGCGTCCACATGCCGGTCGGCGACGCCCTCCTCCGACCAGCCCCAAACCTGCCCGGCGAGCGCGGCGGTCATGTCCTCGGGCAGACCCAGCACCTTGCCCACCTCGCGCACCGCGCCGCGCGCGCGGAAGCGGCTGACCACCGCCGTCAGCGCGGCGTGATCATGACCGTAAGTATTGTAGATCCACTGGATCACCTCCTCGCGGCGCTCGTGCTCGAAATCGATGTCGATATCGGGCGGCTCGCGGCGGTCGGGGGAGATGAAGCGTTCGAACAGCAGCTCGTGCTTGACCGGGTCGATCGAGGTGATGCCGAGCACGTAGCAGATCATCGAATTGGCCGCCGATCCGCGCCCCTGGCACAGGATGCCCTGGCTGCGCGCATAGCTGACGATCGAGTTCACGGTCAGGAAATATGGCGCATATTCCATCTGCGCGACCAGCCGCAGTTCGTGATCGAGCAGGTCGAGGTAACGCTGGTCGGGCACGCCATCGAAGGGTGCTCGTTGGAACAAGGCGTCCAGCGCGCGCCGCGCCAGCGCCGCCAGCGCGGCCTGCGGCGTCTTGCCGCTGAACACCTGCTCTTCGGGATATTGATAGCGCAGTTCGCGCAGCGAAAAGGTGCAGCGTTCGACGATCGCGTCGATCGCGGCAAGCGCTTGCGGGTGATGGGCGAAACGCCGTGCCATCTCCGCCGGGGGTTGCAGGCAGCGATCGGCGGATCGCTCGCGCCGCAGTCCCAGATCGTCGATCGTGCGCTTCTCACGGATCGCGGTGACAACGTCCTGCAGCACGCGCCGATCGGGATGGTGGTAGAGAACGTCGCCGGTCGCGAGCGGCTTCAGGCCGAAGCGGCGCGCGTAACCCTCCAGCTGGTATAGCCGCCGCATATCATCGGGCCGGCGCTGGTGCGTCAGGCAGACATGGCCACGCTCGGCCCCGAAGATGTCCGCCATCCAGCGCAGGTCCGCCTCGTTCGCGCCCTGGGAAGCGGATACCAGCGAGGCGACCATTCCCCGGGAATGAGCGGCGACATCCTCCCAGTGCAGGAAGCATCGGCCCTTTTCGCCGTGCTTGGTATCGGCCCGGGCGTTACCCAGCGTCAGCAGGTTGGTCAGCCGCGACCAGGCGGCGAGATCCTCGGGCCAGACCAGCAGCGACGCGCCGCTGACCAGATCCAGCCGACAACCCGTGACCAGCCGGATATCGATCCCGCTGTCCCGCTTGATCTCGTCGCAGGCGTAGAGCGAGCGCACCAGCCCCGCGACCGAGTTGCGATCGGTGACGCCCAGCGCCGACATACCCATCGCCGCCGCGGTCGCGAACAGCTCTTCGGGCGACGACGCGCCACGCAGGAAGCAGAAGTGGGTGGTGGCCTGAAGTTCGGTGTAGGTCATACACGGGCCAAGGCAGAACGGCTTGGTATGATGCCGTACAGCATCGAGTTACCGCCCATGGAGGAACCAGCGCAGGTCGCCTGTCTCCGTCCGGACGCCGTCGCCGCGGCGGTATAGCCAGAAGCGCTCGCCCAGTTCGTCCTCCACCCGGAAATAGTCGCGCACGGACAGGCGCTCGCCCGCGCGGCGCCACCATTCGCCGGTAATGCGCTCGGGTCCCTCGGCGCGGACCACGCGATGGGTGACACCGCGCCAGGTGAAGCGGCGCGGCGGCTGATCGGGCAGTTCGGCGACCACATGATCGACCGGTTCGGGACGGTGCAGCAGCCGCACGGGCCGTGGCCAGCGTGGATGCCAGGGATGATCGCGCGCGCGTTCGTCCAGCCGGCGTACGTCGTCCGGCTTCAGCGCCTCCGCGCGTCCGGGCAGCGCATCGAGCGGCGATGTCATGGCGAGCGAGCGTTCGGGCACGTCGCTTTCGACGGGCGTGACGCGCCACAGCCGGGGCAGGCCGATGCGATTGGCGATGGCGTCCACCAGCGTCGTGAGATCAGGCTCGACCGGCCCGGACAGCGCGCGGGCCAGCGACTCCGGCCCGAGCGGATCGGCGCGGCGGACATGGAGCGCGATCGCATCCAGGCCGTAGCCGGGTTCGATCTCCTCGATCCGCCTGAGCGCCAGGCGGAGCATGTGCGCAGCGTCGCGGGTGGGACGCGCAAAGCCGAGCCGCAGCCGCTGTACGACGCCGTCGACGCGTGCCGCGACCAGCTCCACCGCGCGCGCGCCCTGCCCGGCCTCGGCCAGCGCCACCGTCAGGCGTGGCATCAGCTCCCCCAGCCAATGCTCGATCGCTTCGGGGGTCGCGATCGGCTCGGCGAAGCGCTGCTCCACCGCGATCCGGGTCGGCGGCACTACGGGATCGAGCGGCTCGGGCGCGTGGCCGGTCGCCTGATCCAGCCGGTCGGCGATCGCCCGCCCGAAGCGGCGCACCAGCGGCGCGCGCGGCATGGCTGACAACTGCCCGATTGTGTCGACGCCGAGCCGGGCGAGCAGTTCAAGCGCCGACCCGTCCAGCCGCAGCGCGGCGACGGGCAGCGGCGCGATGGCGGCGGCCTGCTCGCCCGGCCGCACCATGCCGCCCCCGAACCGTGCCAGCGCCCAGGCCGCACCGGCGGTATCGGCGATCGCCACGCGGGCGGTCACGCCGTGGCGGGCGAGCAGGCGAACGAGACGGCGCAGAAAGCGCGCTTCGCCGCCGTACAGATGTGCGACACCGGTCAGGTCGATAAACAGCCCATCGGCGTCAGACACCGCCACCATGGGTGCCCAACGGCGCGCGAGCAGCTCGGCCAGCGCCAGCAGATCGGCGGCGTCGCCCGCCGGGTCCGCCTCGCGCACCGCCAGTCCAGGCACCTGCGCGCGCGCCATCGTCAGCGCGGTGCCCGGCGACAAGCCGAGCGCGCGGGCGGCCGGGTTGCACGCGGCTATCTCCACCCGCGACCCGATCTTGTGCGTGGTCACCAACGGCGGCTCCGCGGACGGTGAAGCATCACCAGGCGGCGGCTCGTCGCGGCACACGCGCGCGACGACGCTGCCCAGCGTGCGGCCGGTCTGGAAGAAGCGGCCCTGCGCACCCGTCGTCACGGCGGGTCCGCTCTTCCCGTGATTGTCGGGGTGCGGCCCCTCGCCCGGAAACTGAACGGCGGGCATGGCGGCGAGCTGCTGCAGGGTCGGCGGAGCGATATACCCGGCCTCGCCGCCATGTCCGTCGCGCGCGCTGCGCCGGGGATTGCGTCCGGAAAGCTTCTGCGCGCGCCGCGCTATCACATCCTCGCCAGGGCCGTGCACCGGCGGCACGGCGGCGGCGCGCGCGATCGACAGCGCCGCGACGGGCGCTTCGTTGCGATAGCGCTCGCGCTTGTCGTCGCTGCGTAAGGCCGCGCCGCGCCCGGCTTTGGACGGGGCGTCCTCGCCCGGAAATTGCAGCGACGGCATCGAAGCGGTCATGCGCGCGGTCGGGCCGAACTCGTCCGAGGGCATCGGCCGGAATGGGTGATCGATCACCTCGCTCTTGCGCGACAGCTCGCCCGATCTGGGTCGCTGGTGCGTCGGCAGCGCAGCGACCGCCGCGTGGAGGTCTTCGCCCTGCCAGCCCCGCGCGCCGGGCCTGAACGGTGGAACGGCCGCCTCGCTGCGCCGCGACAGCTCGCGCAACGGGGCAGGCGCGGCGACCCGCTCCTCGGGCGGACGCGACAGGCCCCTCCTGAACGGATTGTCCGCCGCCTCACTGACCCGGCCCAGCTCGCGTTGTGGCGGCCGTCGGTGCCCGGGCAGCGCCTCGACCGCCGCCGTCACCTGTGCGCGCGAGTCCGCCAGCCCACTGCCGGCGGCAGGGTCACCACGCGCCCAGCGCGCACCCGGTCGCCAGCCCCCTTCCCTGGGCACCGAGCACTGGCTGGCGCGCTCGGCCGCCGCGTCGGCACCGATCGCGTCGAGGGCGGCGCGTCCGTCGGCCTCAGCCGGCGGCACGTGCCGGCGCTCGCGCCGCCGCAACCGGTCGATCGACCAGTGGGGCAGGTAGAGCGAGGCGACCCGCTTCATCGGCGGCCTCCACGATGAGTTCGAAGGGATCGCCGCCGCGCTGCCGCACGCACGCGACGCGCCAGCATGCCCGTCCCATCCCACCCCAGGGAACGGGCGCGGACGGTGCGCTGCCGATGCGCCAGCGGGTGAGGGCGGCGGACGGGATTGCGAACGGATCGCCGCCACCGCGCGCGGGCCGTTTCAGCAGCAGCGCGATCGTGTCGCCGCCCTCGGCCGCCAGCTGCAGCCGCCGGGTCTGCGCGGTGGCGACCCGGCCAGCCTCGCCGATCACCGCGCCCAGCGCGCGGTGCCGCAACCCCTCTTCGAGCAGCGCCAGCAGCTCGGCGTCGTCGCGTGCCTCGGCATACAGCACCCGGCCGGGGTCGAGCCCCGCCTGGTACAGCCCCGGCGCGAACAGGTCGCGCGTGCGGACCACCCACAGCACGGGGCCATGCGTGCGCGCCGCGATGCCGGCGATGAACAGCGTCGCCGCGGCATCATTGCCCCAGCCGGCTCCTTCCGCAGCGACCTCGTGCAGCGCCGGCTCGAGCCCGCCACCGCGGAGCCGATCATCGAGCAGGCTCAGTCCAAACGGCAATACCGGACGCTGGTCGGGCGCATGACCCTCGATGGCGCGTAATTTGTCGCGCAGCGTGGCGAGCGCCGTCGACGATGGGGATGGATTCGACTCGCCGCGCATATGTTCTTGTTTTGTTCGGCAGATCGCAATGAGTCAATCCGCTGATATGCGCAGCTATCGTGCCGACGTGGGGTGCCAGTCGCCCTTGCCGATCAGCGAACGTGGAACCCGGCCGCTCCATGCTCGTCATCCTCATCTCTCGCACGCCCGGCGAGAATGTTCGCCAGCTCGTCCAGCGTGTGCGGCACGTCCAGATGCTCCGCCCCCAGGAACAACCGCGACCCCTCGTCGCGGGGCAGCGCGTGCGTCAGCTTGTCGATGTCGACCAGCGCCTTGCCCGTGGGAAACAGCTCGATCTGTACGAACCGCATGGTCTTTTCCTCTTCACTATCTGCTTTGGACAACGATCAGGTCGGAGATACCGCGTGCCGCGAAAACATCCTTCAGCGGGATCGTGACATCCGCGAGCAGGTTCGGTTCGACGACCGCAGCCTCCAGCACCAGCGATCTTCCCTGCACATAGTCCCTGACCGCGTTGACGCAGTCCAGTGCCACGACGCGGCCCTGGCGCAGATAGATGACGGAGAAGCTCCGCCCCGCCGGATCGCCCCGAAGCACCTCCGCGTCATGGCCGACGGACAGGCCCACCGTCTGCAGCTTGAGATCATATTGGTGCGACCAGAACCAGGGCACCGCCTCATAGGGCTGCGGCTCGCCCGTGATCGCGCGTGCGACCGCGGTCGCCATGTCGTTGGCGTTCTGGACGGACTCGAGCCGGATCGTCGCCCCGTCGGCGAAGCGGCTGGCGTGCGATGCGCAGTCCCCAACCGCATAGACATCGGGCAGCGAGGTGCGGCCGAACTGGTCGACCATGACGCCGTTGCCTCCTTTGGCACCGGCGTCGAGCAGCGACGCGACCGCGGGTACGATGCCGATGCCCACGATCACCATGTCGGCCGGCAGCACCTCGCCCGTCGCCAGGCGAACGCCGGTGGCGCGCCCGTACGACTCCTCGATGCACTCCACCGCCGCGCCGAGCCGGACCTCCACGCCATGCGCGCGGTGCTCCGCCTCGAAGAACCGTGACAGCGCCACGCCCGCGACGCGCGCGAGAACGCGGTCCTGCGCTTCGAGCACCGTGACCTGCTTGCCGAGCCTGGCGAGTACGGCCGCCGCCTCCAGGCCGATATAGCCGCCGCCGATCACCACCACGCGGGTGGTGGTCGCGAGCTCGTCGATCATGCGGTCGACATCGGCGCGGCTACGCACCGAATGGACCCCCGCCAGGCTGTGCCCGGAACAGGCGAGCCGCCGCGCATGCCCGCCGGCCGCCCAGATCAGCGCGCCATAGCCGATCGTCTCGCCGCTATCGGTCGAGACCCGACGCGCGTCCGGGTCGACCGCGACCACCTTGCGGCCGGTCAGCATCGCCACCTCGCGCTCGGCCCAGAAGGCGGCGGGGCGGATCAGGATGCGCTCGAACGCCCTGTCGCCCGCCAGATACTCCTTGGACAAAGGAGGGCGCTCATAGGGGAGCTCCGGCTCCTCGCCGATCACCGCGACCGTGCCGGCGAATTTGCGCTGGCGCAGCGCGATCGCCGCGTTGGCGCCGCCATGGCCCGCGCCGACGATCACCACGTCGTAGCGTGTCACCGCAGCCGCTCCGCATGCCAATCGAGGTGATCGGCCATGAAGGTCGAGATGAAATGGTAGCTGTGGTCGTAGCCGGGCTGGATGCGCAGGGTGAGGTCGATCGCCGCAGCCGCGCAGGCATCCTGCAGCAGTTCCGGGCGCAGCTGCTCGGCCAGGAAGGGATCGGCGTCGCCGACATCGACCAGCAGCTCGCCGACGCGCGCACCATCCTCGATCAGCGCCACCGCGTCGTGGGGGCGCCACGCGGTGCGATCCTGGCCGAGATAGCCGCCGAGCGCCTTGGCACCCCATGGGACCTGGGAGGGCGCGGCGATCGGCGCGAACGCGCTGACCGCGCGGAACCGGTCGGGAAAGGTGAGGCCGATCGTCAGCGCGCCATGCCCGCCCATCGAGTGCCCGGTGATGCCCTGCCGCGCCATGTCGGCGGGGAACTCGGCGGCGATCAGCGCCGGCAGCTCGTCCGTGACATAGGTCCACATGCGATAGTTGGCCGCGTAAGGCGACTCGGACGCATCGACGTAGAAGCCCGCACCCAGCCCGAAATCATACGCCCTGGCCGGGTCGTCCGGCACGCCGTCGCCACGCGGCGACGTGTCGGGAGCGACGAAGATCAGGCCCAGCTCCGCGCAGGCTCGGCGATACTCGCCCTTGTCGGTGACGTTGGCGTGGGTGCAGGTCAGCCCCGACAGATACCAGACGACCGGCAGCCTCTCGCCGTCGGCGTGCGGGGGCACATAGACCGAGAAGGTCATCGACGTGCCGGTCGCCATCGACGCGTGCCGGTAGACACCCTGCACCCCGCCATGCGCCCTGGCGGTCGACAGCGTCTCCATCAGTACACCACCACGCTGCGGATGCTTTCGCCCCGATGCATCAGGTCGAAACCAGTGTTGATCTCGTCCAGCGTCAGCGTGTGGGTGATCATCGGATCGATGGCGATCCTGCCGTCCATGTACCAGTCGACGATCTTCGGCACGTCGGTGCGGCCCTTGGCGCCGCCGAACGCGGTGCCGCGCCAGTTGCGCCCGGTGACGAGCTGGAAGGGACGGGTGCTGATCTCCCTGCCTGCCTCCGCGACGCCGATGACGATGCTGGTGCCCCAGCCGCGATGGCAGCACTCCAGCGCGGTCCGCATCACCTCGGTGTTGCCGGTGCAGTCGAAACTGTAATCGGCGCCGCCGTCCGTCAGTGCGAGCACCGCGGCGATCGTCTCCTCCCGGCTTTGTCCGCGACTGTTGATGAAGTGGGTCATGCCGAACTGCCGGCCCCAGGCTTCGCGGTCGGGGTTGATGTCGATGCCGACGATCGTCGTCGCCCCCGCAAGTCGCGCTCCCTGAATGACGTTGAGGCCGATGCCGCCCAGGCCGAACACGACCACCGTCTCGCCGACCTGCACCTTGGCGGTGTTGACGACGGCGCCGATGCCCGTGGTGACGCCGCAGCCGATATAGCAGCTCGTCCTGAACGGCGCGTCGGGCCTGATCTTGGCCACCGCGATCTCGGGCAGCACGGTGAAGTTCGAGAAGGTCGAACAGCCCATATAGTGGAAGATCGGCTGCCCCTTGTGGCTGAACCGCGTGGTGCCGTCGGGCATCAGTCCCTTGCCCTGTGTCGCGCGGATCGCGGTACACAGGTTGGTCTTGCCGCTGAGGCACGACTTACACTGGCGGCATTCGGGCGTGTAGAGCGGGATGACGTGATCACCTGGCCGAACGCTGGTGACGCCCGCGCCGACCTCGCGCACGATCCCTGCGCCCTCGTGGCCAAGGACCGACGGGAACAGTCCTTCGCTGTCGAGCCCGTCCAACGTGTAGGCATCGGTGTGGCAGATGCCGGTCGCCATGATCTCGACCAGCACCTCGCCGGCTTTTGGTCCCTCAAGGTCGAGTTCGACAATCTCCAGTGGTTGCTTGGCCTCGAATGCAACGGCGGCACGGGTCTTCATCGTTCTTCCTTCCGTGGTGACGCCGTCCAGGATAGCCGGGTGCGCCGCCCCCCACCATGTCGTGACGGTCCGGACGCTTGAGCAGCAGGCGTTGTTCAAATTGCAAGATCTGCATGGCAGACCCGTTGCCCAGATCAAGGCGCGCCATGACCGACCAGTCACGGCAGCCATCGAATTTATTGCGCCTCGTCCGGCACATAGCGCTGTCGGGCACGTTCCATTCGCCCACGGAGAGGATGCGCGTGCCGGACAACCAATCAGACGACCTGCGCCGCATCGGCACGCGCCTGGAGTGGATCTATCCAGCTGATCACGACGATGACATGGCGACGATCATCGGCCCGTTGTTCAGAGAACCCTGGGTCGCCAACGGATCGAGTGCCGATCCTGCGGAAGCCTCGGAACCACAGTCGCAGAGCTGAACAGCCTGCCAAGCTGCACATCCGGCAACGAGCCAGTCACCTCTCGCTAAGCCTGGCGATGCCAATCGCAGAATGCGGCTTGCTTATCACGGCCGCACTGGGGGAAGCAGGGCGGAGCCGTTGCGTACTACTCCGTCCTGCTTCTTCCTTCCTCGTTGAGCCGGACGACGGTGAATTGGTCCCCGGCGCCTGGCTTGGCGACAAAAAGCGTCGTCAGTGAAAATTCGAGGCGCGACATGGTGCCCAAGGGTTCCGCCGCCCGCTACATGAACGATGGCCAAGCTGACCTCCACCCGACGCAGGCCCTCTTCGGTCCTGCGCTCCTTTCTGCATAGCGAAGCCTCCGGCGGCATCCTGCTCATCGCGGCGGCGGCGCTGGCGATGGCTGTCGCCAACAGCCCGGTCGCGACGAGCTACTTCCACCTGTTGCACCTCTATCTGGGGCCGCTCTCCGTTCTTCACTGGATCAACGATGGCCTGATGGCGGTGTTCTTCCTGCTCGTCGGGCTGGAGATCAAACGCGAGTTCGTCGACGGCAATCTGAAGACGTGGGCGGATCGACGTCTCCCGATCATCGCCGCCGCCGCCGGCATGGCCGTGCCGGCGATCATCTATCTCGCCATTGCGGGCCCATCGTCGTCGCTCGCGGCCGGATGGGGGATCCCGGCCGCGACCGACATCGCCTTCGCACTGGGCGTCCTGGCGTTGCTGGGAAGCCGTGCGCCGGCCTCGCTCAAACTGCTCCTCACCAGCGTCGCGGTGATCGACGACATGGGTGCGGTGGTGATCATCGCCGTCGCCTACACGGCGCAGCTCAACCTGGTCGCGCTGGCGGGCGCAGCGGTCATCCTGACGCTGCTGTTCGGCATCAACCGGGCGGGAGAGAAGCGGCTTTGGCCCTTCGTCACGCTTGCGGTCGCGCTCTGGGCGGCCGTATTGCTCTCCGGCGTCCACGCGACCGTTGCCGGCGTGCTCGCAGCATTGGCGATCCCGATCCGGCCAAGCCCCGGCGTGCCCGACGACATGGGGTCACCCCTGCATCGCCTGGAGCACGCCATTCAGCCATGGGTCGCGTTTGGTGTCGTGCCCTTGTTCGGCTTCGCCAACGCCGGCGTATCGCTGCGGGGCTTCGGCTGGGCCGAGGTGTTCGCGCCGCTGCCGATCGCCATCGCGGCGGGGTTGTTCCTGGGCAAGCAGATCGGTGTCTTCGCCAGCCTTCGGATCGCTGTTGCGCTTGGCGCGGGCCAGCGCCCTTCGGGAGCAAGCTGGCCGCAGGTTTATGGCGTCGCCATGCTCTGCGGCGTCGGCTTCACCATGAGCTTCTTCATCGGCGGCCTTGCCTTCGACGACGCTGCGTTGGAACCGGGCATGAAGATCGGCGTGCTCGGCGGGTCACTCCTGTCGGCACTCGCCGGCTATGCCGTGCTGCGGTTGAGCGGCGGGAGCCGAGCCTCTCCGCCGCCCACGGGCTGACGGTCGAAGCTCCACGCTGTCCGTCAGGCCCGGCTCTCCTCGACAATCCCGAGCTTTCGATAATGCTTGCTGAGCCTTCTCAGTGCCGGCGTCACCAACATGCCGTGCATGAGGATGGAAGCCGCGATGATGAGGCCAAGCGTGCCCCACAGGCTGTACTCGTAGTCGAAAGCGGCGTGATTGAACCCATAGCTCAGATAGTAAACCGACCCCAGACCGCGGATCCCGAAAAAGGCGATGATCGCCAGCTCCAGCTTCGGTCGCTTGACCCCGATCAGGCTGATCCAGCCGGCGAGCGGACGGATGATCAGCAACATGATCGCTGCGAACGTCACTTCTTTCCAACCGATGCCTTTCAGCAGCCCGGCAGCGAGCATGCCGCCGAACAGAAGCAGGAGGAGCATCATCACCAGCCGCTCGGATTCGTCGGCGAAATCGTGCAGCCGCTTGTTGAAATCATGCCCCTGCGCGGCCCGGCGGATCATCAGGCCGGCCACGAAAACGGCCAGGAACCCATAGCCGTGAGCGAACTCGGTCGCGGTATACACGACAAGGGTCGCTCCCAACGCGATGAACCCATCGCCGGTTCTCGACAGGCGGGTGCCGGACGGCAGACGGTAGATGATCAACCCGACCAGCCAGCCAAGGCCCGCTCCGACGACGAGCCCGGCGCCAAGCTTCCAGAGCACGTCATCCAGCACCCACTCCGTGAGGACGCTGGCGGTGAGGCTCCCGGCGGCGGCGATGGCGATCGCCAGATGGATGAACGGAAAGGCGAGCGCGTCGTTGAGACCGGCCTCGCTGGTGAGGGCGAACTTGGCTTCCGCCTCTTCCTCGTTCTGGTCATGGTCGATCTGAACGTCGCCAGCGAGCACCGGGTCGGTCGGGGCCAGCGAGCCGGCGAACAGCAGGGCGGTCGCGAGCCCGAGGCCGAGAAGCTGATGTCCGAGCAGCATGACGAGCAGGATGGTGAGCGGCATCGCAATGCCGAGCAGCCGCCAGGTCACGTTCCAGCTCTTCCAGGCGACGGCCCGCTCGATCTTGAGCCCGCCCCCCATCAGCGACACGATGACGATCAGCTCCGCCGCGCGCTCGACCAGCGCCGGCGTCTTGTCGGGGTGCGGAGCCCAAGTGGAGAACGGCGCGAACGAGAACAGGATGAAGCCGATCGCGACGCAGACGATCGGCAGGGAGAGCGGCAGCCGCTTGAGGAGGATCGGCAGCCACGCGACCAGCAGGATCATCGCTCCCAGACCGAACAGGATCCCGAAATAATGTTCCGCGAGCTTGGGCGCCTGGGCGGCGAGAGTGGACGCTTCGGAGAGCAGCGACAGCAAGGGCAGGTCCTATCCGTGAGCAGGCTTCACGGATGGTGAACTGCAGCGTCGTCCCTAACGACCGATCGCCCGCAATGTGCCGAACGGAGCCAGGAAGTCGCTTCTGCTGGATCTTCTCCAGCGAATGCCGGCACATGGACGGCTCGACCGGGCAAGCGCCGCACCTCCGCCGCCCTTGCCATGTGGGCGGACGGTGGCAAGCGGGCTTGCGAAATGAAGCAGACGAAAAAGGCTGGCGCACCCGACATGAAAGCGATGGGCACTCAGATCATTGGGAAACTCTCGTGCTCAGGGCAGCGTGACGACGGTTTTCTACGTCTGCTCAGGGTTCCGCGCCGCTCACGAGTCACGGGTTTCGCGAGCTAGAGTTTTCACCGTCTCAAGCACTTGTCGATTTGGACCGCGCTCCACGATAAAGCCGCAGCGGACGGTAAACCCGTTCGCGCGAGACGGAGGAGGAAGTCGCCTTTGAGCAATCGATGCACCTTGCGCGCGGCTACGCCGATCGGACGCCGACCAACGCTCATGAACGGATGGCGCACGTGACAAGGACGACCGCTCTGCAGACCGAGTCACTTCCCATCACAGCATCGCCCGAGGAACGAAGCTATCTTCGCTCGTCGACGCTTGAAAAGGTCCTGGAGCACCGACTGGTGGGAGAGCTTGCCTCCGTGATGTGGCTTCGTGGCGACCACGATCTCGAGGTGCTGCGGGGCGAGGTTGATGCCCACGGATACGACGTGGTCCTGGAGGCGAATGGAGTTCTGCGCCACATTCAGCTGAAGGCGATGATGGCCGACGGGAAGCGGAGCTCCGTTTCCGTCAACGTGCGGTTGGCGAGAAAGCCGTCCGGCTGCGTCGTCTGGATGCGATATAATCCGGCGGACCTGGCTCTCGGGCCATTCTATTGGTTCGGAGCGGAGCCTGGCGCGCCTCTCCCGCCCCTCGGCAGCCGAGTAGCGAAGCACACGAAGTCGAATTCCCAAGGACAGAAGACGGAACGTGAAGGACATCGCGTTGTCCGCGCGAGCGTCTTCCAGCGTCTCGAGACCGCGGCCGATCTGGCTGAGGCCCTATTCGGTCCGCCCGGCTTCAGCAGGCGCACGGAACTGCTGCGTCGGCACGTGTCCTCGCGGGCCGCCGCCCGCAGGGCCTGAGTGGCTGCTGGCAATTCACCGCGGCGAATTCTGGAAAGTGCCGCATGACCTCGGCTGGGCCGATTCGACGGGCTTGGCGCATTTGGGCGACGGCTATGAACTCGCAAGTTTCGAGGGCCATTCGGATCCATTCCGCGTCGCGGATCGGCGGCTGGAATCCGCCCTCCACGCCGGCGAATGGGACGGCGACCTGATGGTGCGCTGGGAGCTCGCTGTTCTTCGAGCACAGGCGATGGCGGATGGCGGATGGCGGATGGCGGATGGCGGATGGCGGATGGCGCCAAAGGAGCCGGAAGGGCGAATTTTGCAAGCGCTCGAGGCGCTTTGTCGCCAGCTCGCTACCGCGCTGGACACAGGCGCAGGAGCGCCAGAGGTTTGATCGATGAGAGACACCTCGTCCTAGACGACGAAGCCAAGCGATCGTCCAATTTCCGGCTCCCGTGGGAGGAGGGCGGGCGTGCGGCTATCATGAGGAGCTTCGAGCCGCGGCAGGCACCGAAGCCTCTGGAACGCTGACCGGCCCGCGCACTACGAACCTGAGAAGTGATATTTGTTTCGTAACCCCCTTGCAAAGATCAACCTTGCATCGTATTGCTCGCTCATAGCAACTATAACGCAATGGACGAGCAACATGATGACCTACCACGCCAGCCTTGCGC
>NZ_JAQGLJ010000024.1 GCF_028292945.1 Sphingomonas bacterium
GACGTGATCCGCAGCTTCAACGATCCCGAGGCCGGGCTAATCTGGAGCGGTCGACCCAGCCGAAAGCGACCGGCCGATATGCAGAACCGAGCACTCGCAAAGCTAAGGCTGGTCGATTCAGCCGAAACGATTGACGATCTGCGCACCCCACCAAGCAACCGCCTGAGCTGGCGGCGCGCATCGGACTTGCGTCAGAGCGCGTCGAGGCAGTCGTGAGCGGTACACGTCGTATGGATGGTGAGTTAGACCTGCGGCTCGCACGCTACTTTCGTATGTCGGAAGGCTTCTTTCCACGTTTACAAGACTGCTTCGAACAGATGGAGGCCAAACGCGCGCTGAATGGCGAGCTGGACCCTATCCTCCCGCGCGCCGCCTGAACCCGCCACCGATACCGACCCGCGATGCATGCGCATACAGCGCCGATTCGTCCTGCATTCCCCGGCCGGTATTGTGAAATACCCGGGGAAGCGCAGCGAGGTATAGGCCGAGACCCGGGAAACAGCCCGCTACCCCGCATTCCCCCGGTCGCTGGTCGGCTCCGCATCCACCGTCTGTGGCGGCGCGGGCGGCGGGTCCTTGCGGGCGTCCTTGTCCGGATCGGTCAGCATGTCGTCGGCGATCTCCTGCGCCGCGTTTTGCTCGCTCATTTCCGCTCTCCTCGTCACCGTGTCAGGTCCTCGATCGGGGCCCCGTAATAATTCGCGACCCGGTCGGCATAGCCCTGGTCGAAATGCGGCGCGCTGTTGGCCCAGCTCGGCCCGCCCTTCAACAGCGTCGCGTCGACGGTCACTACATAAAGGTCGCGCACCGGATCGAACTGCAGCAGCGCGAACGGCACCGGGTAGAAGCTCTTGCCCATCCCCAGGAACCCGCCGAGGCTCAGCACCGCGTGCGTGGCGCGCCCCGATCCCTTGTGGATCATGTAGGAATAGACCGAGCCGACCGAGGATCCGTCGCGCGTCTCCACCCTGGGCGAATGCGTTGCGTTGGCCTGAACCAGCAGCAGCGTCGGCATATCGGTGGCGGTGGTGGTGGACATGGGATCTCCTGTTCGCGCTCCAACCCTGCGCCCCGCCGCCCGGTTCCCGCGCCGGACGCCGTTGCCGACTCTGTTGAGCGCGTCTCGCAACTACGGCATAGCCACGCGATGCGCCGCGCCCCTCCCATGCTCCTCGCTCTCGCCGCCGCGATCCTCGTCGTCGGCTGCACCGCCGCGCCGCGTGCCGTCGCGCCGCCGGCGCGTGTCGTCGCCCTGCCTCCCGCACCAGCCCCGGCACCACCGGCGGCAGACTGGCTTGAGTGGGCAGTGACGGCAGGCACCTGGCGCTACGGTCGCGACGAGCGCGGGACGGTGGCGATGTTCGGGGCGGTCGGTGCCGATGCGGTCGCGGTGCTGCGGTGCGATCGGCAGGGCGGGCGGCTGTTCCTGTCGGTGGCTGGAGACACGCCGACGCCGCTGACGGTCAGGACCAGCAGCATCGCGCGCACGGTACAGCTGGGCGCCACCGGCGGCACGCCGTCCTATCTCGCCGCGACGCTCGCGCCCGCCGACCCGTTGCTCGATGCGATGGCGTTCAGCCGCGGTAGGTTCGCGCTCAGCCGCGCGGGTGCCGCGCCGCTGGTTCTGCCCGCCTGGGCGGAGGTCGGCCGCGTGATCGAGGACTGCCGCGCCTGAAGTAGCGAAGCCCCTAAAAACAACGCTTGTAAGTTGAATCGCGGCACCGCACATTGCCGATGCGGCCGGGGCACGGCCGCATTGGCTATCAACAAGCGAAAGGAGGTGATCCGATGTCTCATGGTTCAGCAGTGGGGTCGGTTCAGTTCGTTCGGGGGATTGGTTGCTAGGGACCGCAAAGTCACGCCGGAGGGTATTCTCCCTCAGTCAACGGTGTGCACTGGTTCGTGGTAGCCCATGGTCCTCCGGGCTGGAGCTCTCCGGCCGCTGACCATGTTTGAGGGTTGTCGGGTGTCCTGAAGGGCATCCGGCAACCCTTTTTCACGCGCAGCGCGGCAGCCTGGCCACGTCCGGCTGACTCGCGCAAGCGCCGCCGACAGGAAGCGAAGCGCTCCTGATCGACGACGCGGCTTTGCCCGCGGCGCGCGGTGTGCTATATGCGAGAAGGGCACCAGCGGCCGCCGGCGAGGTGAACGCGCCGTCAACCATCCCCGATGGGCAACTCATCAACCGTGCCGCCCTATGCCGGCAACGATGCTTCACCTCCCGCTCGATCCGCTGGACAGGGTGCCCGCCGCCGTCCTGCTCGGCCTGGCGGAGGACGAGCGCGCGCCGTTGGCGGATGCAGGCGCGATGCGGCTGTCGCAGGTCCGCGCGGTGTGGCCGATCGCAATGGCGGCGCAGGGTGTCGGCGCTGGCGTGCTGGTCGCCGTACCGCTCCATTCGGGCATGCCGCCGACCAGCCTGGCGATGCTCGGCGTCGGCGCGGTCACGGCGCTGGCCGGTATCATCTGGGGGCTGCTGGCACTGCCACTGACCCGCGATTGGCCGGTACACAAGCTCAACCGCGCGTTGCTGCTGCTGGCCGCCGCACAGGCGGCCGGCATGTTGACGCTGCTCTGGGCGGCGGCACGGGTGCCCGAAGGACCGATCCAGCTCGGCAGCTTCGTCGCGGCCGCCGGCGCGGTGGGCATCACGGCCATTGCGCTGCAACCGGTCCGGGCCGCGACGCTTGGCTTCGGTGCCGGGCTGGTGCTGGCGCTGCTCGCCCTGGCGGGCGTCGGTACCGCGCTGGGTGTCGCGGCGGCGTTCCTGGGCTGCCTGGGCGCCTGCATCCGCCGGCTTGCCCGCCACGACGTCGATACAGCCATCGCCCAGGCCGCGGAGACGAGCGAAGGCCGGTTCGCCGCGAAGATGATCGCCGAGTTCGAGGAACAGGGCACGGGCTGGTTCTGGGAGGCCGACCGCTATGGCCGCGTCACCTATCTGTCCGCCACCGTCGCCAACGCGCTGACCCGCGCGTCGGGTGCCGAGCCGGTCGGGCGCATGCTGACCGACATATTCCAGATGGATGGCGTGACGCCGGGGATCGAACGCACGCTGCCGTTCCACCTGTCGTCGCGCACCTCGTTCCACGACTATCCGGTGCGCGCCGCCGGCGACCCGGAGGCCGCCAGGGACGCCAAGGATGCGGGCGGGCGGTGGTGGTCGATCTCGGGTCGGCCATTGCTGGACGATCAGGGTCGCTTCTCCGGCTTCATCGGCTCGGGCTCCGACCTGACCGAACGCCGCCGGTCCGAGGCGGAGATCACGCGGCTGGCCATGTTCGACGGGCTCACCGGCCTCGCCAATCGCCAGCATATCCGCGTCAGCCTCGACAAGACGCTGGCGCACCGGTCGGGCGCGTTCCGCCCGGTGGCGCTGCTCCTGCTCGATCTCGACCGGTTCAAGGCGGTCAACGATACGCTGGGCCATCAGGCGGGCGATGCGCTGCTGAAGCAGGTCGCGCAGCGACTGTTGCGCGGCGTCGGCGACGCCGGGCTGGTCGGGCGGCTGGGCGGCGACGAGTTCCAGGTGCTGCTGCCCGGCTTGGACGACCGCGAGGCGCTGGCGATCCTCGCCCGCGATCTGATCAAGGCGATCTCCCAGCCCTATTTCATCCAGGGCGCGTCGATCTCGATCGGCGGGTCAATCGGCATCGCGCTGGCGCTGAAGCCGGGCGACGACTCGGAAACGCTGATCCGCAACGCCGATCTGGCGCTCTATGCGGCCAAGGGCGACGGGCGCGGTGTGCATCGCTTCTACGCGGCGGAGATGCTGATCGGGGCGCAGAGCCGCCAGCAGCTGGAGGACGACCTCCGTCACGCGATCGCCACCGGCGGATTTCACCTCACCTATCAGCCCGTCGTCTCCACCGCCGACGCGCTGGTGGTCGGCTACGAGGCGCTGGTGCGCTGGGATCATCCGACGCGAGGGCTGGTCTCGCCGGCCGACTTCATCCCGGTGGCGGAGGAATGCGGTCTGATCGGCGCGATCGGCGAATGGGTGCTGCGCACCGCCTGCATCGAGGCGAGCCGCTGGCCCAGATGCAAGGCGGGCGACATCCGGGTCGCGGTCAACGTCTCGCCGATCCAGTTCGCCGATCCCAACCTGCCGGCGCTGGTGACGAACGCACTCGCCCGCGCCGGTCTGGCCCCCAACCGGCTCGAGCTGGAGATCACCGAAGGCGTGTTCCTCGATGAGAAGCAGTCGTCCGAAACCATGTTCCGCGCGCTGAAGGCGATCGGCGTGCGGCTGGCGCTGGACGATTTCGGCACCGGCTATTCGTCGCTGGGCTATCTGCGCACCGCGCCGTTCGACAAGATCAAGATCGACCAGAGCTTCGTCAAGGGCGCCGCCCAGCCCGGCAACCGCAACGCCGCGATCATCAAGGCGATCGTGACGCTGGCGGAAACGCTGGGGATGGAGACAACGGCGGAGGGCGTCGAGGTCGAGGACGAGATCGAACTCGTCCGCCAGCTCGGCTGCAGCCACATCCAGGGCTATATCTACGGCAAGCCCGTCCGCGCCGAAGAGGTGATGCGCCAGCTTGGCGATGGCACCAGCGAGGCGCAGCCATCGGGTTTCCGTACCAGCCGGATGCCGCGCACCACCATGCTGCGCTCCGCCCGCATGGCGATCGGCGGTGCCGAAGGCGACGTCCGCATTCGCAACATCTCCGCCACCGGCGCGATGATCGACGGGATCGACATCGACGGCAAGGGAGACGGAATGGACATCCTGATCGAGCTGCTGGAGGATCAGATGTTCGCCGCGCGCATCCGCTGGGCCCGCGACGGCCGCGCCGGAATCGAGTTCGCCGAGAATTTCAACCTGGAACGGTTGAACCAGGGCACCGCACGGATCCGCCGCATCGCGTGCTAGGCCGCGTTCGATTGCCGACTCGTCGCTGAACCGGCGCGTCGGGCTTGGATACATAAGCACGCTTATTATATGCATGCCGTGAGTGACGGTACGGGGTTCCTGATCAGCGATGTGTCGCGCCTGCTTCGTCGGCGATTCGACGAGCGCGCCCGGCTCATCGGGGTCACACGTCCGCAGTGGCGCGCGTTGATCACCCTGTATCGTCACGAAGGCATCCAGCAGGGTGCGCTCGCCGATCTGCTCGAAGTCGAGCCAATCACCTTGTGCCGCATGGTCGATCGCATGGCCGACGCAGGGCTGATCGAGCGTCGCCGCCATCCCGCCGATCGCCGCGTCTGGAAATTGTATCTGACGGACAAGGCGCACCCGCTGATCGATCAGCTCCGTAGTATCGCTGACGCGGTGCTCGCGACCGCGCTCGAGGGCCTGTCCCCCGACGCGGTGGACGTTTTCGTCGCCACGCTCGACCTGGTCCGGCTGAATTTGGCGGCGGACACCAACCGTGCGGAGGTTGCCCATGGCTGACGCCGATCCCACGCGCGACCTGCGGGCCGACGCCGCGCCTTCAGATCCCGTTGCGCCGGCAAGCGCTTCGCGGTCGTGGCTGCGGCTGGTCCTACTGCTCGCGGTCCCGTTGCTCCTGGCGATAGGCGGGGGCTATGTGTGGCTGACCTCCGGCCGGTTCGTCTCGACCGACAACGCCTATGTCAGCAATGACAAGGTCTCGATCGGTGCCGACGTCGCGGGTCGGATCGTCGAGGTCGCGGTGCGCGAGAACCAGCGGGTCGACGCCGGCGACCTCCTCTTCCGCATCGACCCCGAACCCTATCGGATCGCGGTGGCGCAGGCCGACGCGGCGATCGCCGACGCGCAGGTCCAGGTCGCGACGCTGCGGTCGGGTCTGGGCACCAGCGCCGCCGACATCGCCGCCGCGACCGACCGGATCGCCGCCGCGCAAGAGGATTATGGTCGCCAGGCCGCCTTGATGACGCGCGGCTTCACCACCCGTGCACGGCTCCAGCAGACCGAACATGAACTCGTGCAGGCGCGCGCGGCGCTCGCCGCCGCGCGCGCGGCCGCCGCCGAGGCCGAGGCGAAGCTGTCGACCGGCACCGCTGTGCCCGGCACGAGTCCCCGCATCGCCGCCGCGCGTGTCCAACGCGCCAGGGCCGCGCTGGACCTGGCCCGCACCGCCGTGCGCGCGCCGGTGGCGGGCGTGATCAGCCAGTCGGACCGGCTCCAGGTCGGGCAGATGATGGTGAGCGGCGTGCCCGCGCTCAGCGTCGTGTCCGGCGGGCGGGCTTGGGTGGAGGCCAATTTCAAGGAAACCGACCTCGACAAGATGCGCGTCGGTCAGCCTGCGGAGATCGGCTTCGACGCGTACCCCGGCGTCAAGCTGCGCGGCCATGTGCAGTCGATCGGCGCCGGCACCGGCTCCGAATTCTCGGTTCTGCCCGCGCAGAACGCGAGCGGCAATTGGGTCAAGGTGACGCAGCGCGTCCCCGTCCGCATCGCCATCGACGAGCCCAGTCCCCGGCCCATGATCGCGGGCCTGTCGGTCGACGTCAGCGTTGACGTGCGTGCCGGGCGCTAGCGCGGCACCAGGTCGGGCGGCGCTGCCGGTCGCCCGGCGCGGACTGCTGACCGTCGGCGTGATGGCGGCGACAGTCATGCAGATCCTCGACTCCACGATCGCCAACGTCGCGCTGCCGCACATGCAGACCGCACTCGGCGCCACCGCCGACACCGTCACCTGGGTGCTGACCAGCTACATCGTCGCCTCGGCGATCGCTATCCCGCTGACCGGCTGGCTGTCCGACCGGCTCGGCAGCCGCAGGCTGTTCCTCGGCTCGGTCGTCGTCTTTGTCCTCGCCTCGATGCTCTGCGGCCTCGCCACCAGCCTGTCGCAGATGGTGGCGTTCCGCATCCTGCAGGGCGTGGCGGCGGCGTTCATGAACCCGTTGAGCCAGACCGTCATGCTCGACATCAACCCGCCGGAACGCCAGGCCAAGGCGATGTCGATATGGGGCATGGGCATCATGGTCGGCCCGATCATGGGGCCGGTGCTCGGCGGCTGGCTGACCGAAAGCTATGATTGGCGCTGGGTGTTTTACGTCAACCTGCCGATCGGCGTTGCGTGCTTCGCGATCCTGTGGGCATTGCTGCCCTCGCGCCCCATCCGGCGGCGAGCGTTCGACCTGTTCGGCTTTTCACTGCTCGCGATCGCGGTGGCGTCGCTCCAGCTGATGCTCGACCGTGGCCAGTCGGAGGATTGGTTCCGGTCGTGGGAAGTGCTGCTCGAGGCGATGGTGGCGCTCGCGGCGGCGTGGATGTTCTGCGTCCATCTGTTCACGGGCAAGCGGCCGATGTTCGACCGCGCGCTGCTGCGCAACCGCAACCTCCTTACCGCGCTCGGCTTCATGCTCGTGATCGGCGTGGTGATGATGGCGACGATGGCGCTGCTCCCGCCCATGCTGCAGTCGCTGTTCGGCTATCCCGTGCTTGACGCCGGGCTGCTGCTGGTGCCGCGCGGCATCGGCGTCGTCATCAGCATGGGGGTGGCGGGACAGTTGATCGGGCGCGGCGTCGATCCCCGCCTGCTGGTCGGCACGGGCCTGCTCATCGCGGGCTTTTCGCTGTGGGAGATGACCGGCTGGACGCTGATGATGGGGCGCGAGCATTTCATCGTGACCGGCCTGATCCAGGGTGTGGGGCTGGGGCTCGTCTTCATCCCGCTCAACCTGATCGCGTTCGCGACGCTGGGACCCGAACACCGCACCGACGGATCCAGCCTGCTCAACCTGTTCCGCAACATCGGCTCGTCGGTCGGCATCTCGGTCGTCACCAGCCTGCTGGCGCGCAACACGCAGGCGAGTCATCAGGAACTGGGCGGACACATTACCGCCTACTCCATGGGCAGCATCGACCCGTCGATCGCCGGCGCGGTCGGCGATACCGGCCAGGCTGCGCTGGCGCTGCTGAACGCGGAGGTCACCCGCCAGGCGGCGATGATTGCGTTCCTCGACGATTTCAAACTGATGATGATCCTGACGCTCGCCGTCGTACCGCTGGTCCTGCTGCTCCGCCGCCCGGCACGCGCAGGGGCGGTGAAGATCGACGCGGACGCGATGGGGCATTAGACGGTCTCGGGCAGCGGCGCTGGCGGCGAGCGGCGCGGCGAGCCTCGTCGCGAGCCGCGAAGTCACCCTGTCGCGCGCGCGCGGTCGTGCTGCTCGCGGGCTGGGCCTTGTGTCGCATGGCGGCGCCGTTGTGGTCGCTGTTCCTGCTGTCGGCCCTCGCGATGGCGACGACGGGTCTCGGCACCGCGCTGTTCGTCAAGCTGACCCGCTGGTGGCCCCGCGCCCGCCAGGCCCGCGCCGGCTTGCGGTGGCGCAGCGGATTGGCCTAGCGTCGGCGCTGCGATCTGGGGGGATTCGACCGGCGTGAAACTCATCACTCGAGCGGCGCTGTTGTGTGCCTGCCTGGCCATCGGTGCGTGCATCAACAGTGGCAATCAGGGCTGGGACTTCGGCGGCGAGCCCGATCCGGCCGGCGGCCCCGCCATGCAGCAGGCGTGGCGCGGCGTTCATGAAGGACGGCTGGGCTTTCGATGCCGGGATGGGCGGGTGGTCCTGTTCGTGGAGACCTGGCACCCGCTGAAGGTTCCGGCGGGTCGAGCCGCACCGATGCAGCTCGGCTATCGCTTCGAAGCCGGCGGCGATCAGCTGGGCAGCGTCGAGGGCGTGGCATCGACGCGCGGGATCGAGATACCCGCGCCCACGGTCGGCGAGCGCGCGCCCAACGCCCTGCTGCGCGGCCTGACCGACGGCGCGGACGATCTCTTCGTGACCCTGACCGGAGCGGGGCATCTGGTCACGATCAGGTTCGACATCGGACACGCCGCGCATGCGCATCGCCACGTCCAGTCGGCGTGTGGCGCAAGGCCCGCGCCGGCCCGCCCGGCGTGAGCGAACGCAGGGACTCCGCGTCGCCTCCGGCGCTCAAGCGCGGCGCGCACGGCACGACCGGCAACGGAGCGGAACGATGACACCGATGACGCCAAGGCCACG
Organism: Sphingomonas bacterium; assembly: GCF_028292945.1. Taxonomy (GTDB): domain Bacteria; phylum Pseudomonadota; class Alphaproteobacteria; order Sphingomonadales; family Sphingomonadaceae; genus Sphingomonas. The sequence goes on from NZ_JAQGLJ010000024.1 coordinate 8,950, forward strand.
CCGCCTGTCGGCCCGGATCAACAGGGGCATCATCATCGCCTTCGTGCTGGGCATGATCTACATCCTGTTCTTCCACGTCGACGAGCGTGACGCACGGATGACGGGAACCGCGCGGGCGACGGTCGTGACTGCCGAATCCACCGGTCGCTCCAACAGGTACGAATACCGTTACGTGGTCGGCGGACGCACCTATCAGGGGTCGGCGCTGCTGAGCGGGTTCGCGTTCGCCGCCGGCAGCGCGGCCATCGCCTGTTTCGATCCGGAGGACCCGTCGCAATCGATGCTCAAGAGGATGGACAGCAGTTGCGGACCCGGCGCCGGCTGATCGGGTGATGCGATCGATGATGGAGGGAGCATGATGGGGGATGGTCCGACATTGCCGCGCAGCACCGGCCTCGGGTGCGGCTGCGGCGCAAGCCTCGCGTTCCTGATCCTGGTCGGGCTCCCGGTGCTGTTCGTGTTCAGCTTCGGCATGTCGCCGTGCGAGGACGGGCCGTGCAACCCGGACGGCGCCAGGGACTTCAACGTCGTCGCGATCGCGCTGCTGTGCTGCGCGGCGTTGCTGTTTGTAGGGGTCAGGCAGGTGGTGCGATGGCGCAAAGGGCGACACCAGAGTGGCCCGCCCGCGGATGACGCCGGGCAGTAGCGGTTACAAACGACGCGCTCCTACCAACGCCTGGCGCCCACGCGAGCCGCGCGCCGGAGCAGTGAAGGTCGATGCCGACGCGATGGGCATTGGGGGACTGCTGGGTTATCTGGGCCTAAGGATATTGCTGCCGCGCGTGCAGCACCGCGAGGACCTCGATCGCCTCCGCGACCCGATATATCAGGATGTAGTTCGGGTGGACGACCGCCTCGCGCGTCCCGGCGACCCGTCCAGGCCGGTACATGTAGGGGTGGCTCGGCAACCGCTCCGCCGTGCTCTCGATCAGGTGGAGCATGCGATCGGCCGCGGCCGGGTTGCGCTCCGCGATGTAGCCGACGATCTCGAGAAGGTCGGCCCGTGCCTCAGGACGCCAGACGAGCGGCAGCGTCACGCTTGCTCTCGATCAGATGGCGTGCTTCGGCCATGACCTGGTCGTGTGGCAATCCGGCCTTGGTTGACGCCAGCGCCACCTGCACCTTTGCGCGAAACCACGCATCGTGCGCCTCGGCGTCCTCGGACGTGGCGAACTCGGACTCGATGGGCGAGAGCTTGCTCATCCGCCACAGGTTAGTCCGACTGCAGGCTGATGCAAGGACAGGCGGTGCTTTGCAGTCAAATCAGCAGATGGCCTTGGTAACAGGGCTTGCAGGCGGACGCATACTGCCCATCGTCAACTAGAGGAAAACGCCTCAAGCGGTCAGTACTTTCACCCCCACCAACTCGTTGACGTGCATCCCATGCGTATGCGTGATTGACGTTGAAGGCTGGTCCGCCGTAGCTTTCCCATAGACGGGGAAGCAAATGGCTACAGCGATTTCAGTGCCGGACCGCTTCGCACCTATCAGCCTGTATATCGACCTCGAAGAAGGTGAGTTGGCCGACCTTGAGATTGTCAGTCGAGCAGCGATTGCATGGGCTGAGGCGATACGGGAGGCGGCGTTTATCCTCGACCCGACGGTCGAGGTGCGGGTTGAGCTTG
>NZ_JAQGLJ010000035.1 GCF_028292945.1 Sphingomonas bacterium
CATGCCCCAGCGTGAGCGCCTTGCGGCACCATTCTACCTCGGGCGACGGGCAACGGCTCTGCGTCAGCACGCCGGCGACGACCGTGCCCGGGGCGAGCTCAGCCAAGGTGAGGTCGCAGCGATCCCATATCTTGTACTGCGCCCGTGCGACACGGAGCCTGACACCGGCGATAGGTGGCATGGCGGGGAAGGGCAGCGCGAGGGGCGAAACGGTGGATGACATGGGCGCGTCCAGACAGCTAGGCTCGCCAGGTGAGGCGCGAGGGGAGTGGTAGCGTGAGCGACCGGGTGGGCAAGGGTGTATCGGCGGAACAGCGCCGGCGCGACGGCCGACTGGCGTGGATTGTCGTCGGCACGTGCGCGCTGTTGTCGCTGGCGCTGATCGTACTCGGCGTGATGGCATTGCGCGGCCCGGCAGCGCGCTGGGCGGAGGAGTCGATGCGGGAAACGCGCGACCAGGTGGCGCGGGAACGCGGGCAGGAGGAGGCCTGGCGTAATCTGCCTGTGCCGCCCACGGCGCCATCGCTCGCCGATACCGCACGACCGATCGGCAACGTGGCCAGCTGGGTCGGACCGGACAGCTACCCAACGGGAGCGTTGCGGCGGGGTCAGCAGGGGCGCGTGCGTGTTACCGTCGCCATCGACGAGAACGGACGGGCGACGGGCTGCTCGACGCATCTGTCCAGCGGCTACACGTCTCTCGACTACGGCACCTGCTCGGTGATGATGCGCCACGGGCGGTGGGAACCCGCGGGGCCAGGAGAGATCGGCGTACGCCGCTGGACCTCGCCGCCGATCCGATGGGTTCTGCCTGAGTAGTGGACGGTGCGGGCTCGCGTCCCTACATCCATGCTCGTGAACCTGTTGCTGCTCCTTTCCGCCCTGCTGTCGGCGCTCACCGGTGCGGGTGTCGGCGCGCGGGCGGCACCGGTGGCCGTTGCAGTGAGCCGCTCGGTCGAGACGGCTGTCGCCGCGCAGGCGAAGCCGGCGCGGGCAGCAGGGATGGTTCAAATCCCCACGCCGTCGTTGATGCATTCGGCGCCGCTGCCGAGCGTCGTGACGTGGCGATTGCCGCCGGCTGCTCCATTGTACCAGAGCCGCCGCCGCGAATAGCGGCCGCGCCGTACATCTCTCCCCGTTTTTCAGCGCCGCGTTCGCAGCGCCGCGCCTCTTGATATCAGGAACACGCCCATGTTCGGCGGCTTTGCCAAATCCTTGTTCGGTTCGTCCAACGACCGTTACGTCAAATCGCTGAACTCACTGCTCGCCAAGATCGCGAGCTTCGAATCGTCGCTGCAGGCGATGTCGGACGAGCAGCTTACCGCGCAGACCCAAGCGTTCCGCGATCGGCTGGCGAACGACGAGACGCTCGACAGCCTGTTGCCGGAAGCCTTTGCGACCGTGCGCGAGGCTGCCAGGCGGGTGCTTGGGCAACGACATTATGACGTGCAGATGGTCGGCGGCATCGTGCTCCATCGCGGCGAAATTGCCGAGATGCGCACCGGCGAGGGCAAGACGCTGGTCGCCACGCTGGCGGTGTACCTCAACGCGCTGCCCGGCGACGGCGTCCATGTCATCACCGTCAACGACTATCTCGCCGCGCGTGACGCGGAGTGGATGGGGCAGGTGTACCGCTTCCTGGGCATGACCGTCGGCGTGATCGTGCCGAACCTGACCGACGAGCAGCGCCGCGACGCTTACAATTCCGACATCACCTACGGCACCAACAACGAATTCGGGTTCGATTATCTGCGCGACAACATGAAGTACGACCGCGCGTCGATGGTGCAGCGGCCGTTCGCGATGGCGATCGTCGACGAGGTCGATTCGGTGCTGATCGACGAGGCGCGCACACCATTGATCATCTCCGGACCGACCGACGACAAGTCCGAGCTGTACATGCAGGTCGACGCGGTCGTGAAGCAGCTCGACCCGGTCGATTACGAGAAGGACGAGAAGCAGAAGTCGATCATCCTGACCGAAGATGGAACGGAAAAGATGGAGCGCATGCTTGAGGCCGCCGGCCTGCTGCAGGGTGAGAATCTATACGATTTCGAGAATACGCAGGTCGTGCACCACCTCAACCAGGCGCTGCGCGCGAACATGATGTTCAAGCTGGACACCGACTATATCGTCAAGGACGATAAGGTCATCATCATCGACGAATTCACCGGCCGGATGATGGACGGGCGGCGCTGGTCGGACGGGCTGCACCAGGCGGTGGAGGCCAAGGAGGGCGTGCAGATCGAGCCCGAGAACCAGACCATGGCCTCGATCACGTTCCAGAACTATTTCCGCATGTATCCCAAACTGTCCGGCATGACGGGCACCGCCGCGACCGAAGCGGCCGAGTTCTTCGACATCTACAAGATGAACGTCGTATCGATCCCGACCAACGTGCCCGTACGCCGCGTCGACGAGGAGGACGAGTTCTTCAAGGATACCAAGGACAAGTTCGCCGCTATCGCCAAGAAGATCAAACTGCATGCCGAGCAGGGGCAGCCGGTGCTGGTCGGCACCGTCTCGATCGAGAAATCCGAGCTGTTGAGCGAGTTCCTGACGCAGGAGGAGGTCGCGCACTCGGTGCTCAATGCGCGCCAGCACGAGATGGAGGCGCACATCGTCGCGCAGGCGGGCCGCAGGGGGGTGGTGACGATCGCGACCAACATGGCCGGACGCGGCACCGACATCCAGCTCGGCGGCAATCTGGAGTTCCGGATCAACGACGAGCTGACGCATCTGGCCGACGGTCCCGAGCGAGAGGCGGCGATCGAGCGCATCCGCGAGGAGATCGCGAGCGAGAAGGCGGAGGTGCTGGCCGCCGGCGGGCTATTCGTGCTCGGCACCGAGCGGCACGAGTCGCGACGCATCGACAATCAGCTGCGCGGGCGCTCGGGGCGGCAGGGCGATCCGGGGCTGAGCCGCTTCTATCTGTCCCTCGACGACGATCTGCTGCGCATCTTCGGGCCGGACACGCTGTTCGCCAAGATGATGCGCAACAACATCGACGATGGCGAGGCGATCGGATCGAAGTGGCTGTCGAAGGCTATCGAAACCGCGCAGAAGAAGGTCGAGGCGCGCAACTACGACATCCGCAAGCAGGTCGTCGAATATGACGACGTGATGAACGACCAGCGCAAGGTGATCTACGAACAGCGCAGCGACATCATGGATGCCGAAGCGGTCGGCGAGGTCGTTTCCGACATGCGCCACGAGATGGTCAACGTCATCGTCGGCGAGGCATGTCCGCCAAACAGCTATCCCGAGCAGTGGGACGTTGCCCGGATGAAGGAGCGGATCTCCGCAGTCCTCGGTGTCGAACCGCCGATCGACGACTGGATGAAGGAGGAGGCGATCGATCCGGAGATGGTCGAGGAACGGCTACGCCTCGCTACGGACGAGGCGATCGAGGCGAAGTCGAAGGATCTAGACCAGGAGACCTGGACGCAGGTCGAGAAGTCGATTCTGCTGCAGAATCTGGATCATCACTGGAAGGAGCATCTGGCGACGCTCGACGCACTGCGTCAGGTCGTCCACCTGCGAGCGTACGCGCAGAAGACGCCGATCAACGAGTACAAGCAGGAGGCGTTCGCGCTGTTCCAGCGCATGCTCGACAGCATCCGCGAGGACGTGACGCGCACGGTGGCACATGCGTCGTTCCGGATCGATCCCCCGATAGGATTGCCGGAGCTGCCCGACTTCATCACCACCCACTTCGACCCGTTCACGGGCGACGACGACACGCGCGACTATGATGCAGGTGCGGCGGGCCTGATCCAGACGCAGCTGCCACCTCTCCAGTCGCCACGACCGGTGATGCCGGACCTGGGCGACAATCCGGAGCATTGGGAGGGACAGGTCAGCCGCAACGCGGCGTGTCCGTGCGGATCGGGCCGCAAGTACAAGCATTGCCACGGCAGCGTAACGGCGCAGGGCGAGTAGCTGATTGACGGACACGAAAAGAGCGGCGGTAGCTCGCGCTACCGCCGCTCACTGTTCACAAACTTAGGCTAGATTAACGCCGTTGACCCGGCAGCACCACCGTCGGGCCGATGCGGTCCACCACCTGTCGCGCATCGAATGCACGCAGGTTGTCGCGCGGGATCGGCCCGCGACCAACGACGATCTCAGCCGAGGCCTCGTACCGCTGAACGGTCTGCACGTCGAAATCGTTGAAGGCGCCGAACCCCCCGCCATACCAGGGACTCCAGCCAAAGCCTCGTGCAGCGCCGAAGCCGCCGCCATAGTAGCGCCACGACGGACCCCAATAGCCGCCGAAGCCCCCATAGCCGAAGCCGCTGCCAAAGCCGCCGGTCGTATAGGTCCGCGACTGCAAGTCCGTGTCGCGGTCAACCATGACGAAATAGGTGCCACCGCTTTGCAGCGTCACCTCGGCTGCGCGGAACAGCAGGTAACGCTCCACCGTATCGCGCGGCGTAGAGCTGTTGCCCGCAAAGCTGACCAGAAAGCGGTTCTGATCCACCTGACGCTCGGAAAAGCCGGTACGGCTGAAGCCTTGGCCGGTGGCGGGTTTGTAAGGCGTTTCGGTCATGCAGGCACCAAGCAGCAGGGCGACGCCCGCAGCGGAGGCGAGCATGAGCTTGCGACCGAAGATGTTGGACATGAAATTTCCTCCAGCCGCGACCAGACGTCGCGAACGACTCGTATTATCTCAGGGAGGTGGAACGTGCGATGAACGGTTTTGTATCCGCGACGAAAAGTGCCGTGATAACAAGATGTTCGTAAGTCGGATGTCGCGGCGTTCAGCTGCGTCCGGCGACGTTCAACCGCACCCTCTCGACCTCCTGCTCGCTACAGTTCTCCAGGCCGACAGATTGTCGCGTGCCTCCGCGGTGACCTTGATCAGTTCATCGAGCTTGGCCGGCAACGCTGCGCCGTCGCGATTTTGCGTCGCTTGAAGGATGGGCAGGAGCAGCAGCGTGACGATGCCGATCCACGTCGGAACAGCTCGGGCCAATTCCGCGAACCCGCCGAACCGGACGACATTAAGACCCCGCGAATGGCTCCCTGAGTTGGATTCGAACCAACGACCAAGTGATTAACAGTCACCTACTCTACCGCTGAGCTATCAGGGACCGTTCGCGAGTGGCTCTCCTATACCGGCCCCGAAGGAGGATTCAACCCTGAGTCAGGCGGCGAACTGCTCCATGGTGATCCGGTCGTCGAGCGCGTGTTCGGGGTCGAACAGCAGCGTCAGCTCCCGCGCCCGGTCCATGGTGATGTCGACGCGTGCTACGTCGCGGACCTCGCGCTGGTCGGCCACGGCGGACACGGGGCGCTTGGCCGGATCCAGCACCCGCAGGCTGATGCGGGTCTTGTCGGGCAGTATCGCGCCGCGCCACCGTCGCGGGCGGAATGGGCTGATCGGCGTCAGCGCGATCAAGGCGGAGCCGAGCGGCAGGATCGGTCCCTGCGCAGACAGATTATAGGCGGTCGACCCTGCGGGCGTCGCGGCGAGGATGCCGTCGCAGGCGAGCTCGGGGAGCACGACCCGGTCGTTGACCATCACCTCCAGCTTCGCGGTTTGCCGCGTCTCGCGCAGAAGCGACACTTCATTGATCGCCGGCAGGGTGTGCGTCCGACCGTCAACCCCCGTTGCGACCATCTGCAGCGGTGTGACCTTGAACTGCTTGGCTCTGGAGAGCCGGCCGTCGAGGTCGTGAGGACGCCATTCGTTCATCAGAAACCCGACCGTTCCAAGGTTCATTCCGAACACAGGGACGGCGAGCTGCCGGCGCTCCAGCATCTGGTGCAGCGTCTGGAGCATGAACCCGTCGCCGCCCAGCGCGATGACGACGTCGGCCTCCCCGACCGGCACCCAATCGGCAGCATCGGCGAACGCAGCCGCCGCCTCCCGCGCCGGTGCCGTCGGGGAGACCAACAGCGCCCTGCGCGAATAGTTGGTCATCCGCCGGTGACGCTCATGTGCCGGGTGACTGCAGGGGCTGCCCCGCGTGCGATCGAAAAATCGTGGCGGCGTGGCTTGATACGCAACGCCTCATCGATTGCGTCATCCAGTGCCGACGTGCCGCCGTCGCGCAAGGCCGCTTTCAGATCGACATGATCGTCATGACCGAGGCACGCATAGAGCTTGCCCTCCGTGGTGAGCCGCACACGATTGCACCCGTCGCAGAAATTCGCGGTAAGCGGCGAAATCAACCCGAGCTTCGTCCCGGTTCCCGCAACCCGCCAATAGCGCGCCGGACCGCCGGTGCGGTGGGCATCCCGACGAAGATCGAAACGGCCCGACAGCATCTCCAAGACGCGTGTCAGCGGCACGAACCGGTCGACGCGATCCTCGTCGATCGCGCCGAGCGGCATGGTCTCGATCAGCGACAGGTCATGGCCTTCTCCGACACACCAGTCGAGCATATCGGCCAGCTCGTCCTCGTTAAGCCCGGCCAGCGCGACCGCGTTGATCTTGACCTGCAAGCCCGCCGCCTTGGCTGCCCCGATCCCCCCTAGCACCTGAGCAAGGTCGCCATGACGGGTAATGTAGCGAAACCGCTCGGGGTCGAGGCTGTCGAGGCTGACATTGACGCGCCGAATGCCGGCGGCAAACAGCGTCTCGGCATGCTGGGCCAGACGCGTGCCGTTGGTGGTCATCGTCAACTCGTCCAGGCCCCCCGATCCGCTCGGGCCGACATGGCGGCCGAGCCGACGAACGAGGTCGCCGACGTCGCGCCGGACCAGGGGTTCACCGCCTGAAAGCCTGATCTTGTTGACGCCGCGCGCGATGAAGCGCTCGGCGATGACGGCGATTTCTTCCAGCCGCAGCAGTGCGGCGCGCGGCAGAAAGGTCATCTGCTCTGCCATGCAATACCGGCAACGCAGGTCGCAGCGATCGGTGACGGAGATGCGCAGGTAGCGGATCACGCGCCCGTGGGCGTCGACCAGCGACGGCTCGGCGGGGGCGGGGGCGAGCGGCATATGGTTTAGCTAGGCCCGCGACGGCACACCGACAAGCCCCGCGCGGCATTGGCGACACGGTGGCCGGCGGGCTACAAGCCGGTCAAGAGGACTGCACCATCACCGAACACCGCCCCATGCCCCGGCGTCGCCTGGCCGACGATCTGCGCGCCGCGATCGACCGCTCCGAGATCGAACTGCGTTACCAGCCGCAGGTGGCGTCGGCCGACGGGCGGATAACGGGGGTGGAAGTGCTGGCGCGCTGGCGGCATCCTTTGTTGGGCGAACTCGGCGCCGAGCGGCTGTTCGCGGCGGCGGGTCGGGCGCGGCTGCTGCCCGCCTTGTCGCAACACATCCAAGGCGCAGCCCTGGCGGAGGTCGCCGCGTGGCCGGCGTCGTTGCGCAAGTTGCACGTTGCCATCAACGTTACGGCATCGGACCTGGCGCGGCAGGACTTCGCCGCGGACCTGCTGGCAAGGGCTGCGACGTTTGGCATCGACACGGCGCGGCTGACATTGGAGATCACCGAGCACGAGCCGATCGTCGACTTGGGATCGGCCGCCCAGGTTCTGGAAAGGCTGCGCGCGACGGGCGCGTCCGTAGCGTTGGACGATTTCGGCACCGGCTATTGCGGGATCGCGTATCTCCGATCGTTGCCGCTCGATTACGTCAAGATCGACGGGGAGTTGTCGGCCGATCTCTTGCGCGGCCCGCGCGAGCAGGTGGTGATCCGGCATGTCATCGCGATGGCGCGCGAGCTGGACCTAGGTGTGATTGCGGAAGGGGTGGAGACCGCCGGGCACCGCGACCTGCTGGCGCAAGCCGGAGCAACGCATTTTCAGGGCTTCTTGTACGCGCCGCCGTTGGACAGCGGACGGCTAGCGACACTGATCAACAATGCGCCTTAGGCCGGTGATGACGCCGTTGATCGAGCGAAGCGATCCGCTGCTCGTGATCGTAGGTCACGCCGGCAAGTCGTCCAGACAAGTCTGACCGCAAATCGCGGATCTCGTCCCAGATCTGATGCCAGATGCGCAGCGTCAGACTTTAGGGTTCGTCAGCCATTGGAGTAATGTAGCAAGGCGCGATCGGCTTTTGCGAACAGAGCGCCGCGAATGCCGCCACTCTCGACCCGATCACCCCGCCAGCTTCGCCAACCCCTTCGCCAGCTGCAGCGCGCCGTGCAGCCGCGCCTTTGCGTCGGGCCAGGCGCGCGACAGGACGAACTTCGCGTCGGGTCTAATCTTCGCGATCGCGCCCAGCCGCTCCACATAGCCGAGCAGCCCGTCGATGTTGGGCGGCTTGTTCTCGTGAAACGTCACGACGACGCCCTTGGCGCCGACGTCCATCTTGCTGACGCGGGCGCGCTTGGCGAACAGCTTGATTTCGATGACGCGGATCAGGTTTTCCGTTGCCTCTGGCAACGCGCCGAAGCGATCGATCAACTCGGCGGCGAAGGCTTCCACGTCGCGCTGCTGATCGACATCATTGAGGCGACGATACAGACCCATCCGCAGGTCGAGATCGGGGACATAGTCCTCCGGGATCAGGATCGGCGCGTCGACGGTGATCTGCGGGGAGAAGCCGGTCGGGCGCTTGGCCATGCCGCCGGCCTTGGCGTCCATGATCGCCTCTTCCAGCATCGACTGGTAGAGTTCGAAGCCGACCTCGCGGATGTGCCCCGACTGCTCGTCGCCGAGCAGGTTGCCCGCGCCGCGGATGTCGAGGTCGTGGCTGGCGAGCTGGAAACCGGCACCAAGCGAGTCGAGGTCCGACAACACCTTGAGCCGCTTTTCCGCCGTTTCGGTCATCTGTCGCTCGGGCGGGGTGACCATATAGGCGTAGGCGCGGGTCTTGGAGCGTCCGACGCGGCCGCGCAGCTGATACAGCTGGGCGAGGCCGAAGCGATCGGCGCGGTGGACGATCATGGTGTTGGCAGACGGGATGTCGAGGCCGCTCTCGACGATGGTGGTCGACACCAGCACCTCGAACTTGCGGTCATAGAACGCGCTCATCCGCTCCTCGACCTGCGTCGGGCTCATCTGGCCATGCGCGACCACGTAGCGGATCTCCGGCACTTCCTTCGTCAGGAACTCCTCGATGTCGGGCAGATCGGCGATGCGCGGGGTGACGAAGAAGCTCTGCCCGCCGCGGTAATGCTCGCGCAGCAAGGCCTCGCGCAGCACGACTGGGTCCCACGGCATGATGTAGGTGCGCACCGCGAGGCGGTCCACGGGCGGGGTCTGGATGACCGACAGCTCGCGGATGCCACTCATCGCCATCTGCAGCGTGCGCGGGATGGGCGTGGCGGTCAGCGTCAGCATGTGGACGTCGGCGCGCAGCGTTTTCAGGCGTTCCTTGTGGGTGACGCCGAAGCGCTGTTCCTCGTCAACCACGACCAGGCCCAGGCGTTTGAAGTCGATGTTTTTGGCGAGGATGGCGTGCGTGCCGACGACCACATCGATCGTGCCCTCCGCCAGCCGCTCCTTGGTGGCTTTCGCCTCGGCAGCGGTGACGAGGCGCGACAGGCGGCCGATCTCGATCGGGAACCCTTCGAACCGGGCTTTGAAGTTGTTGTAGTGCTGGCGGGCGAGCAGCGTGGTGGGGCAGACTACCGCGACCTGCTTGCCCGCCAAGGCGGCGATGAAGGCGGCGCGCAGCGCGATCTCCGTCTTGCCGAAGCCGACATCGCCAACGACGAGGCGATCCATCGGCTTGCCCGCGCCGAGATCGTCGATGACGTCGTTGATCGCGCGGTCCTGATCGTCGGTTTCCTCATAGGGGAAGCGATCGACAAAGCTGGGATAGCCGGAGCTGTCCGGTTCGAGCACATCGCCGGGATGAAGCGCGCGTTCGGCCGCGACCGCGATCAGCTCGCCCGCGATCTCGCGGATCCGCTCCTTCATGCGGCTCTTGCGGCGCTGCCACGCCTCGCCGCCGAGCCGGTCGAGCGCGGTGCCGTCCTCGCCGGAGCCGTAGCGGGAGAGGACCTCCAGGTTCTCGACGGGTACGTAGAGCTTGTCGCCGCCGGCGTAGCTCAGCGCGACGCAATCGTGCGGACTGGTGCCGACCGGGATCGAGGTCAGCCCCTCGTAACGGCCGATGCCGTGTTCGGTATGAACGACGAGGTCGCCGGGCGAGAGTGTTGCCAGTTCGGCAAGGAAGGCATCGGCGGATTTGCGGCGCTTGTTGCGGCGGATCAGGCGGTCGCCGAGCATGTCCTGCTCGGTCAGCACGGCGACGCCAGGCGCGGTGAAGCCGTGTTCCAGCCCGAGCACCACCAGCGCCACGCCCGACGCGCCGAGCGCGGCCTGCCAGCTATCGACAGCCGTCGCGCCGGCCAGGCCGTGATCCTTGAGCAACCCTGTCAATCGCTCGCGCGAACCGGCGGAGTAGCTGGCAAGGACCGGCTTCCTGCCGGCCTTGCGCAAGCCGGAAAGGTGCTGGACGACCGCTTCGTAGATGTTGACGCCGCTGCCGCGTTCGGGCGCGAAATCGCGCGGGCCATCCACGCCCAGGTCGACCACCGTCGCGCTCTCCGGCTCGTGAAAGGGTGTCGTGAGATGCGCACTCGCGGTGGCGTTCGATGTGCCGAACTCGGCCGCATCGAGGTACAGTGACTTGGCGGGCAAGGGGCGATAGCTGCCGGGCTGAGCTGCTTCCGCGCGCTTGCGGTTCTCGTAATAGTCGGCGATCGCCTCGAAGCGCTGCTCGGCCGCGGCGGGGACGCCGAAGTCGCGAACCATCACGGCCGGCCCGAGATGATCGTACAGCGTAGTGAGCTTGTCCTCGAACAGCGGCAGCCAATGTTCCATGCCGGCGAGGCGTCGCCCGTCGCTGACCGCTTGGTAGAGTGGATCGCCCGTCGCGGTCGCGCCGAACATCTCGCGATAGCGGCTGCGGAAGCGCTTCACCGATTCCTCGTCGAGCAGGGCTTCGGACGCAGGCAGCAGCGTGAAGCGATCGACGCGGCCGGTGGTGCGCTGATCCTCGGCGGCGAAGGTGCGGACCGTCTCGATCTCGTCGCCGAAGAAGTCGAGGCGCAACGCCTGTTCCTCTCCGCTCGGGAACAGATCGACGATGCCGCCACGGACGGCGTACTCGCCGTGATCGTGGACGGTGTCGGTGCGGACATAGCCGTTGGCCTGGAGCAGCGTTGCGAGCCGTTCGCGGCTGATGCGTTCGCCTGGTGCGAGTGTGGCGACGAGCTGGCGCAGGCGGAACGGGGTGAGGACGCGCTGCGTGGCGGCGTTGGCGGTGGTAAGAACGAGCTGCGGCTTAGCCGGCTTGGTTTGTAGCCGGTGCAGCGTCGCGACTCGCTCGGCCATCACTCGCAGCGATGGGGAGGCGCGGTCGTAGGGTAGGCAATCCCAAGCCGGAAAGGTCAGCACGTCCAGCTCGGGCGCGAAGAATGGCGCGGTGGCGGCGATCGCACGCATCGCCGCATCGTCGGGCGCGATGAACACGACGCGGCCACCCTGCTTCTGGCCTGCTGCCCGCGCAAGGTCGGCGAGGAGAGACGGGAGAAAGCCGGTCGGTACGCCCGCAAGGGTGAGCGGGTGCTCGGCGGTGAGGATGGTCTGGAGGGAGGGCATTTGCACTTCTTCTCCCCTTCCGCTTGCGGGAGAGGCTGGGGGTGGGACTGTCAGGTGAGCGTCGGGTGGGAACAGACCCACCCCCAACCCCTGCGGCAAGCGGAAGGGGAGCTAAGAGGGGAGCGGCACGAAATCCATGACGCGCATCCGCTGCATCGCCGCGCCGTCCCATTGTTCGGGGCAGGGCTGAACGCCCATCGCCCAGGCCATGATGTCGACGTCCTGCTCTTCCAGCAGCGCTTCGAACCAGGCGAGTTCTGCCTCATTCCACCCTGCGCCGTGCGCGTCGAAATACCCGCCTATCATCAGGTCGGCCTCCCGCGTGCCGCGATGCCAGGCGCGGTAGCGGAGGCGCTTTAGGCGAGTTTCGCGATCCATAGTTCTTATCCAAGACGCCCTTTCGGGCTTCGGCCAACGGCGATTGGCCGACGGGCTTTGAGCGCGTCGGCTGAACAGGGTAGAGCGCAGATAGCTATGCGGCCCGACATCCTCAATCCATTGTTCGCCGAGGCGACTGTACTCAGCGGCGTCGGCCCCGCGGTTGCGAAGGCATTGGAGCGATTGCGCCTCACGCGAGTGGTGGACGTCGCGTTCCACCTGCCGACCGGCTGGGTGGATCGCATCCCGCGCGACGAGCTGATGCAGGCCGATGTCGGGCGCACGATCGCGATCGACCTGACCCCGCGCGATCACCGCATCAGTCGATCGCCTCGTGGCCCATCGCGCGTGCAGGCGACCGACCGCCACGGTAATTATGTCAGCCTTACCTATTTCGGCGGCTCGTCGGGCTATGTGAAGAAGCTGCTGCCGATCGGTGAACCAAAGCGCGTGTCGGGGCGGCTCGATCAATATGGCCAGGAGCTGCAGATCGTCCATCCCGAGCTGTCGGACGTGGGCGAACCGTTGCGCGAGCGCGAGGCGATCTATCCACTGTCGGAGGGGCTGACGCACCGCCGACTGGCGGCGCTGGCGGAGCAGGCGGTCGCGCGCGCGCCGGTGCTGCCGGAGTGGATCGATGCTGGACTGAAGGCGAAGCGCGGCTGGCCGGACTGGCGCGAGGCGCTGGCGCGGGTGCATGCCGATCCCGCCGACGCGGTGGCCCGTGCGCGGCTCGGCTATGACGAAGTGTTCGCCAATCAGGTCGCCATGGCGCTGGTCCGCCAGTCGACCCGCGCGCGCAAGGGACGGGCGCTCGCCGGCGATGGCCGGCTGCGCGACCTGCTGAAGCTGCCCTACGACCTCACTGGCGCCCAGGCGCGAACGGTGCGCGAGATCGAGGGCGATCTGGCGCAGGCCGCGCCGATGCTGCGACTGCTGCAAGGCGATGTCGGTTCGGGCAAGACGCTGGTGGCGACGATGGCGCTGCTGATCGCGGTGGAGGCGGGCGCGCAGGCGGCGCTGCTCGCACCGACCGAAATCCTCGCGCGACAGCATGGCGAGACGCTGAAGCGCACGCTGGCCGGGCTGCCGATCGAGGTCGCGGTGCTGACCGGACGCGACAAGGGCCGCGCGCGCGAGGCGACGCTGATGGGGCTGGCCGATGGCTCGATCGACATCCTGATCGGCACGCATGCGATCTTCCAGGAAGCGGTCGGCTATCGCGATCTCGGGCTGGTGGTCGTGGACGAGCAGCATCGGTTCGGGGTCGGCGAGCGGCTGATGCTGCAGGCCAAGGGCAAGGCGCCGCACCTGCTGGCGATGACCGCGACGCCGATCCCGCGCACGCTGACGCTGGCGCAATATGGCGAGATGGACGTCAGCCGTCTCGACGAGATGCCGCCCGGGCGTGAGCCGATCGAAACGCGCGTGGTCTCCGAGGAGCGGCTGGATGAGGTGGTCAACGCGCTCGGCCGGCATCTGGCGGACGGGGGACAGGCTTATTGGGTCTGCCCCCTGGTCGAGGAGAGCGAGAAGTCGGACCTCGCCGCTGCCGAGGCACGCGCGGAGGCGTTGCAACGGCGGTTCGGGGAGCGGGTCGGGCTGGTGCACGGCCGCATGAAGCCGGAGGAAAAGGACGCAGCGATGGCCGCCTTTGCTGCTGGGCGGACGGGTGTGCTGGTGGCGACGACGGTGATCGAGGTTGGCGTCGACGTGCCCAACGCGCGCCTGATAGTGATCGAGCATGCCGACCGCTTCGGACTTGCCCAGTTGCATCAGCTGCGCGGACGGGTGGGGCGGGGTGGCGGCACGTCCGTCTGCCTGCTTCTGCGCGGCGCTGCGCTAAGCGAGACGTCGCGCGCGCGGTTGGCGCTGATGCGGGAGAGCAACGACGGCTTCCGGATCGCGGAGGAGGATCTGCGCCTGCGCGGCGGCGGCGAGTGGCTCGGGACGCGGCAGTCCGGCGAGGCGAACTTCCGTCTCGCTCCGCCCGATCAACTCGCCGAGCTGATCGCCTGCGCGCATGACGACGCGCGGCTGTTGATCGAGCGCGATGGCGGACTGGACGGCTCGCGCGGGGCGGCGGCACGGATCGCGCTATATTTGTTCGAACGCGATGCGGGTGTGCAGATGCTGCGCGGCGGCTAACGCTTGAGCGCGCCCAGCATGGCGTAATAATCTGACGGGTTCATCGACTGAACCATCCGACAGCCGATGCGCCCGCCCAGTGCCCAGCGCACTTCCACCGGCAGTGCACCGACCACAGGCATGTCGATGCGCAGGCGATCGCCCGGTTCACACGCTGCCTCGCAGCGCGCCATGAGCCCGCCGACCGACGTGTTCACGATGACCAGTGGCAACAGCCGACCGTCCCCGTGCGCCGCCCGCGTGCGGTGATGCACGGCGTCGCGCGGTTCGCTCCGCTCTTCCTGAACCCAACCTACCGCGCTGGCTGCCACCCGGCCGTGCTCCCCTTCAACACCGCCGGGACTAGGCGGCAAAGCTTTGCCGGGAGCGAACGAGGATGGCTAATTAGGTGTTACCTGGCAACCTAAGTGCGCGGTAAACCAAGGAAACCGTGCTCTGGCCGGTCAGCCGGTCAGCCGGTAACGACCAGGCCGTGGTGCTTCTTTCCGGCGGACACGCGGACGGGATCGTTGTCTGGGGCGATTAACTGCGCCTCGTCGGTCACGCGTTCGCCCGCAATCCGCGCGCCACCGCCCTTGATGAGCCGGCGTGCCTCGCCCCTGCTGGCTGCGAAGCCCAGCCCGACGAGCGCGTCGACGATTGTTACCGGGCCGAGGCTGGCGAAACGGGGAAGCGAATCACCAGCCGCCATTTCCTCGAACGTGCGGCGCGCCGTGTTGGCTGCCGCCAGCGTGGCGGCATCGCCCCGGCAGAGCGCCGTCGCCTCGTTGGCCAGCACGATCTTCGCGGCGTTGATCTCCGCGCCTGCCAGCGCCTCCAGCCGTGCGATCTCGTCCAGCGGCACGTCGGTGAACAGCCGGAGGAAGCGGCCAACGTCGCGGTCGTCGGTGTTTCGCCAGAACTGCCAATAGTCATATGCGGAGAGCTGATCCTCGTTCAGCCAAACCGCACCGGCCATGGTCTTGCCCATCTTGCCGCCGTCGGCGGTGGTGATGAGGGGGGTGGTGACGCCGAACACCTCGGTCGCGTCCATGCGGCGGGCGAGTTCGATGCCGTTGACGATGTTGCCCCACTGATCCGACCCGCCGAGCTGCAGCCGGCAGCCGGCCCGGCGCGAGAGCTCCAGGAAGTCATAGGCCTGGAGGATCATGTAGTTGAATTCGAGGAAGCTCAGCGACTGTTCGCGGTCGAGCCGCAGCTTGACCGAGTCGAAGCTGAGCATGCGGTTGACGGAGAAGTGCTGGCCGACGTCGCGCAGGAACGGGATGTATCCGAGCGCATCGAGCCACTCGGCGTTGTCGAGCATGATCGCGTCGCTCGGACCGTCACCAAATGTCAGGAAGCGCGCGAAGACGGTCTTGATCGACGCGATGTTTGCGGCGATCGTGTCGTCGTTGGCGAGCTTGCGCGCCTCGTCCTTGAACGATGGATCGCCAACCTTGCCGGTGCCGCCGCCCATCAGCACGATCGGCTTGTGCCCAGCCTGTTGCAGGCGGCGTAGCAGCATGATCTGCACGAGGCTGCCGACATGCAGCGACGGTGCGGTCGGATCGAACCCGATATAGCCGGGCACGACCTGCCGGCTCGCCAGCGCATCGAGCCCGGCGGCGTCGGTAAGCTGATGGATGTAGCCGCGCTCGTCGAGCAGGCGGAGCAGGTCGGACTGGAAAGGCATGCGCGGCGCGTAGCAAAGCCGCTCCGCGTCGTCACGCTACAGCCGTGGCAGCTGGTCCTCGGGGTTCACGGGCGCGCGGCCCTTGCGGAGTTCGAACAGCAGGGCAGGGCGCTCGGTCACGCCGGTCTCACCTGACAGCGCGATCGACTGTCCCTTCTTCACCGCCTGCCCGCGCTGCACGAGCAGCTTGGCGTTATAGCCATAGACGGTGGTCCAGTTGCTGCCGTGCTTGACGATCACGAGGCCGCCCAGGGCGGCGATGCCGCTGCCGACATAGGCGACGACGCCGTCGGCGGCGGCACGGACGGGCGTTTCGAGGGCGGTCGCGATGATGATGCCGTTCTGACGCTCGCCACTTCGCCCCGCGCCGAAGCGGGCGATAATGCGGCCCTGTACGGGCCAGGCAAAGCCGCCGCCGGCGAATCGCGCGGGCGGGGCGATGGCGGCGGTGGCGGGGAGCACGCGAGTGGGCCCGGCGACAGCGCGCGACGGTCGCGCGTCCGTCGACAGCGCGGGTTCGCCACCGGTCAGGATGTCGTCGATGTTGAGCCGGAACGCAGCGGCGCGTTGGGCCGCGCTGCTGCTTGTCGATGGCGTGCCGGGGATCAGCACGCGCTGGCCGGTACGCAGGATGAACGGCTCGACCAAGCCGTTTGCCTCGACGACGCGCGACCAGGGCACCGTATAGGCACGCGCGATGGCAATGCCGCTCTCCCCAGCCCGGACCAGATGGTAGCGGCCGCCGGGGATCTGCAGTTCCTGACCCTCCCGCAGCTCGAACGGAGGTTGAAGGTCGTTGACGCGCGCGATCGCGTCGGCACCGGCGCCGGTGCGGCTCGCGATGCGGGTCAGGGTGTCGCCGGGCGCTACGACATAGGTCTGAGCGCGGACCTCCTGCGCATCCGCGACCACCGGGCGCGCCTCCCAAACCGGGCGGGGAGCGGGCAAGGCGGTGACCTCCTCGTCGCCCCTGCGCGGCTGGTAATCGCGATCCGGCGGAGGCGGATAGCGTTCGGCTTGCTTCGGGTAGCGCGGCGGCGGCGGGGGCAGGCGCGCGTCGTCGCCTTCCAGACCGGGAATACAGCCGGCGAGCAGTGCGATCGCGCCCACCGCAAGGCGGTTCGCGATCACCCCCGTGGCTCCAGCCGATTGAGGCCCGTCAGATAGGGCTGCAGCACGGTCGGCACCGCGATTGAGCCATCCGCCTGCTGATAGTTCTCGATGATGGCGACCAGCATGCGGCCGACGACCAGCCCCGAGCCGTTCAACGTATGGACCAGGCGGGTGCCTTTCTGGTCTTGCGGCCGGTAGCGTGCGTTCATGCGCCGGGCCTGGAAGTCCGTACAGCTCGAGCAGCTGGAGATTTCCCGATAACGGTTCTGGCCGGGTAGCCAGACCTCCAGGTCATAGGTGCGCGCCGCGGAAAAGCCCATGTCGCCGGTGCACAGTTTCATGCGCCGGAACGGCAGCTCGAGTTTGGTCAGCACATCCTCTGCCGCCGCCGTCATGCGTTCGTGCTCCGCCTCCGACTGATCGGGTGTGACGATCGAGACCATCTCGGTCTTTTCGAACTGGTGCTGACGAATGAACCCGCGCGTGTCGCGACCCGCCGCGCCTGCTTCTGAACGAAAACAAGGTGTTAGTGCGGCGAAGCGCAACGGTAATTCGGCTTCGGACAATATCTTGCCCGCCACGATGTTGGTCAGGCTGACTTCGGCTGTCGGAATCAGCCAGCGTCCGTCGGTGGTGCGGAACAGGTCATCGGCAAACTTCGGCAGCTGGCCGGTGCCGAACATCGCGGCGTCGCGAACCAGCAACGGGGGCACGACCTCTTCATAGCCGTGCGCACGGGTCAGCGTGTCGAGCCCGAACTGTCCCAGCGCGCGGTTCAGCCGCGCTGCGTGGCCACGCACCAGAGTGAAGCGCGTGCCGGCGAGCGCCACGCCGGTTTCGAAATCAAGGCCAAGGGCGGGGCCAAGGGCGTCATGTTCCTTGATCGTAAAGTCGAAGGCCGGACGCCGTCCCCGCTCATGCACCAGCACATTGTCGTCTTCGTCGGCACCGTCGGGCACGTCGGCAGCGGGTAGGTTCGGGAGCGCAGCGAGAAGCCCGTCCAGTCCGTTCTGGAGGCGCTGTTCGTCCGCCTCCAGTGCCGGCAATTGCTCCTTGAGTGCCGCTACCTCGAGCATCAGCCGTGTCGCGGTCGCCTCGTCCTTGGCCGCTTTTGCTTGGCCGATCGCCTTGGACAGCTCGTTGCGCCTGGTCTGTGCGGCTTGCGCTTCGGCGATCGTGGCGCGGCGACGCTCGTCGAGCGCAAGCAGCGCCGCCGACTGCGGTCCCGCTCCCCGCCGGGTCATCGCGGCGTCGAACGCGGCCGGGTCGTCGCGGACGAGGCGGATGTCGTGCATGGGCGGGCTATGACGGTGGCCCGACAACGGCGCAACCCTCGCGGCACCGGGGGCGTTACCCCGTCCGACAACAACAATGGAGAACGCCTCATGCAAGTCCCGCACAACACCTATGTGCTGGTCGCCGACGGGCGCAAGATGCTGTTCCTGCGCAACGATGGCGACGCGCAGGCGCTGAACCTGAAGGTCGAGCTGGCCGAGGAGCATCCCAACCCGGCGAACCGCGACCAGAAGACCGATCAGTCCGGCGGCGCGTCGTCGACGCAGATGGGTGCCCATGCGCCGGGCGGCGCGACCGGCGGCGGCAACCACGCGGGCGGTGGCGGCGCGGGGTTCGCCCCGGCGCGCGGCACGATGGGGGAGACCGACTTTCATCAGCTGGAAGAGAACCGGTTCGCCGCCGAAGCCGCCGACATGCTGCGCAAGCGGGCGCTGGCACGCAAGTTCGACAAGCTGATCGTGATCGCGCCCCCCAAGACGCTGGGCGAGCTACGCAAACACTATCACGGCGAAGTCGAAGCGCGGTTGATGGGCGAGCTGGCTAAGGATCTGACCGGGCATTCGATCCCGGATATCGAGAAGGCGCTGCTCGCGGCTGAGTGACTCCTGGGCACAGGCCGTCATGGGAGTAAATCCCATGACGTCGAAGCTCGGCTAACGCCTAGCCCGGTCGGCCTGACGCGTCGGAGGCGCTGCTGCGCTGCGCCGGCGCGGGCTGGCGGCGCGAAAAGGCCCGCCGCTCCCCCGAACGGCGGGCCATCGCCCGGCAAGCTGACCTGAGGTCAGGCCTTGGCGACCTTCGTGAACCGCTTGCGCGCGACCAGGGCCGCTGCCGCCGCACCGAAGAGCAGCAGCATCGGCGGTGCGGGAACCGGCGCCGGCGGGCCACCGCTCGATCCCGTGCTGCCACCCGAGCTGCTCGACGACGAACTGCTCGACGAGGACGAGCTCGACGACGACCCGCCGGTGCTGCCGCCGGTCGAGCTGGTGCTGGAGGAACCGTTCGAAGAGAACCCCCCGGACGACGACCAACCCTTGCTGGACGAGCCGTAGCCGGGCTTGCCGCCGCTGCTCGCGCCGGCATTCTGGTTCTGGTTCTGGTTCTGGTTCTGGTTTTGATTCTGGTTTTGGTTCTGCGACTGCTCGTTCGAATTGTTGTTGGTGTTGTTGTTGGTCGCGTTGTTGGAGCTGCTGTTGTTGGACGAGTTGTTGTTCGTCGAGCTGTTGTTCGAGCTGTTGTTGTTGGCGCTGGTATTCGAGTTGTTGATGTCGACGCTTGCGCCGCCAGTCGAACTGGAGCTCGACACGCTGCCGGCGACGTTGCCCGACGAGCTGCTCGATCCGCCGCTGGAGGTCGACGATACTACGATGCTGCCGCTGGAGCCGCCACCGCCGCCGCCGAAGAAGCCGCCGCCGCTGAACCCGCCGCCGCCGCCGAAGAACCCGCCACCACCGATCACGGCTGGAGCGAAACCACCGCCGCCGCCGATGAATGGCTCGCCGGCGATCGCGGGGATCGGCACGGGCGGGGCGCTTGCCACCGTCACGATCGCGGGCGGGCAGCTCGTCCGGGTGGTCGTGGTGACCACCCGCTTGCGAGGCCGATAGCTCGCCACCTGGCGCTTGACCACGACGCGCTTGGCGACCTTCTGCTTGACCACGGCCGCGCGGGGTCGCTCCGCGACGTGAACCGCGCCACCACCGATTACCGCGCCACCGCAAGCGCAAGCACAGAGTTTCGCCAAAGCCATCCGCACTGACATGATCTTCTCTTCCCTGTTGCCGCGGATTGATGTCGTCGGATCGACGCTACCACAACGCGGGGCTGCTAAGGCCAAAGTGCCAAATGAAGCGTTAAGTGCAAGGTTCTTAACCACGATACTGCAAGCTCCGGCAGAATTGTGCGCCTTTGCAGTCGGACTACTTGGATTAACGTGCCAAGACGGGACAAGTTGACGATCGGCTTTCAACTCAGGCCCGCCATGGATGGCGGCAGTGATGCCCGAATGCGACACGTAGCGGCTCGTGTGTTGATCTTGGTCAGCCCTCGCTTGTGGGGCAGCCGCCTCGCGCTTATAGGCCCGCCTCATGGGGGAGGCCCGACGGGCGGCGGCGTGATCGCAGCCAGCGGGTCGCAGGGAGAGTGAACATGGCCACTGTGTTCCGTCGCGTCGTTTCAACATCCGACTATTCGCCTGCCAACGACTCCGAAATGATCGGCCAGCCTTGGTCCGACGAGCCGTTCATGAGCTTGCGTCAGCAGGCGTATTTCCGATCGAAATTGACCTGCTGGAAGGAGTCGATCCTGCGCGAGGCGCAGGACACGCTTAGCCAGTTGCAGGTGGACTCGCTGCGCGAGTCCGATCTGACCGACCGTGCCTCAAGTGAAACCGACTGGTCGATCGAGCTGCGCACCCGCGACCGCCAACGCAAGCTGATCGGCAAGATCGACGCGGCGCTACGCCGCCTTGAGCAGGGCGAATATGGCTATTGCGAGGTATCGGGCGAGCCGATCAGCCTAGGGCGGCTGGAAGCGCGGCCGATTGCGACCATGACTGTCGAGGCGCAGGAGCGGCACGAGCGCAACGAGAAGGTCAGCCGCGACGATTGATCCGCCGCCGCGCTTAGCGTTTCGCTAACGTCCTCGACGCTACAATGGGCCGCAGGCGAAGCGGGAGTTGAAGCGTTGGTGGACGGTGTCGTGCAGGTTGGAACCGTCGGTGCCGACGAAATCGTCGGGACGGTCGACAACGCGCGCACCCGCAAGCGCGACAGCATGTTCCTGTCGGCGCAGCTGCGGATCGGCGGCGAGGGACCGACGCACGAGGTGCGGGTCCGCAATCTATCTGCAGGCGGACTGATGGCGGAGCTGGACTGCACGGTCGAACCCGGGACGCCGGTGGCGTTAGCGATGCGTGGCCTGGGCGACATGACGGGGAGCGTCGCGTGGTGCACGCATGGTCGGCTCGGCATCGCGCTGGACCGCCCGATCGACCCGGCGCGCGCGCGCAAGCCGGTCGGCCTGGGTCCGAGCACACCCGAGTTCGCCAAACCGCTGGTGGGCCGCACCCCCCGGCGGTAAGGCGCGGCGCCGGCTGCGTACCCTGCTCTACAGGCTGGAGAGCTCTTCCTTCAGTCGCAGCTTTTGCTTCTTCAGTTCCGCCAGGGTTCGCGCATCAGGCAGCGGCCGTGTGGCTTCCTCGGCGATCCGCCGGTCGAGCACGGCGTGCTTGGTTTCCAGGGCCGCTTGATGCGTCGTCGGCATGGCTGAAATCTCCTACGGGGACGGATGTGAGCCGATTAAACCGACGACCATCATGAAAGTCTCGTGACAATCGGACGGCTGCGACGATCGACAGCCCCGGTGCGACGAGCCGTTTGCGCCTCGCCGCCGCGGCGCTATGGCGCTCCACTGAACGGGGAATCGCATGGACGAGGCGCAGATGGCGGAGCGGCTCGCGGTCGCACGCGAGGAGCATGGCGACCTCGCGACCGCGATCGAGGCGTTGGCCTCGACGATCGTCCTTGACCAGCTGCAGATGGCGCGGCTCAAAAAGCGCAAGCTGCGGTTGAAGGACGAGATCGCGATGCTGGAGGACCAGCTGATCCCCGACATAATCGCCTGAGCGTGCGCGCGCCCCGCGCTGGGACGGCCGGCGTCGCCGCCCCCGCTGGCGACGCAGCGAAGCCTGTGCCAAGACCTGCGGCATGCCCGCCGACCTTCGCGACTCCACGCTTCACCGCCGCCTGATCGACTCGCTGCATGTCGAGGCGATGCTGCTGGCCGACGAAGCGCGAAGCTATTTCGACGAGGCGGGCAGGGCAGAGCGCGAGGCGCTGGATCCGCTCGATCGGGTCGGTTTCTCGTGCGAGTCGCTGAAGGTGACCACGCGGCTGATGCACGTCATTGCCTGGCTGTTGACGCAACGCGCCGTCGACGCGGGCGAACTGCGCCCGCGCGACGCGCTGCACCCGTCGCGGCGGTTGGGCGAGGCGCCGGTCACCCAGCCGGCGGCGGTGCTGCCACTGCCGACGCGTGCCCGCGCGCTGATCGAGGCGAGTGCGGACCTGCACCGTCGCGTCGGCCGGCTGGACGCGGCGCAGGAACTGGCGCTGCCCGCCGCCAGTCCGGTCAGGTCGATGCACGATCGGCTGGCGCTGGCGTTCTGACGCCTACAGCTCCCAGTTGACCATCCTGTACTCGAAGCGCTGGTTCGTCGGGCCGGGGATCTGGCAGCCGATGTTGACCACGCCTCGCGGGGGTACGTCATAGCGTTCGAAATGGGGCGGATAACGCCCCCGGGTCGTCGAAGCTACGACAGGTGACGTGAATGACCCAGGACGGATGTGAACTGTGGAGCATCGTACAAGGAATGCGAGCAGGCCCATAGCGCTCGGGACCTGAATCGGGTCTCATCTGAATGAAACTGCGAAGCTGCGCCGGTGCCGGAAGGGGCGGACCACCTGGTTCGGGCTTCCGCGGTAGTTTCGGTGGGGCTTTACCGGCCCGCCCGGCCGTCCGCCGCCGCCGCCGGAGGGGTGGGCTTCGGCCGCGCCAACTCCTGGATGCGCGCATCGATCTGTTGCTGCAGCGACACGGTGGTGCGTCTCATGCCGTTCGCGTCGTCCTCGGCGGAAGCAACCTCGTCATGCGCGCGGAACAAGGCTCGCGACGATCCGTGCTTGGCGTTGACGGGGAAGCCCGCGGACATTGCCCTGCAGCACCCGCAGCGGGCCGATCATCCCCATCCGGAGCAATCCGGTGCGCGCGATGAAGTCTCGCTCGACGTTAAGCGCGAAGG
>NZ_JAQGLJ010000069.1 GCF_028292945.1 Sphingomonas bacterium
GCGAAGAACGCGATCCGGTTGAAGCTCGGCTTTTTCAACCCACGCGCCTGGGCGGATGCCTCCTGCTCCATTATCAGGTTACGCCAGATGCGCGACGCGGAATGGGGCCGCAGCGTGCCGCCGTTCAGGTAACCGATACCCAGCAGATCGGCTTCCCGCTCCTGATCGCGCCCGAAGCGCGCAAGACCTCCCAACACCGAGAGCTGCATGTTGTTGAAGCTCTGATACACTGCCGCGCTGCCGCTCATGGAAGTCAGCACGGCGGCCCAGCTCAACAGGTCGGTCGTCCGTCGCGCGGCCTTGAACGCGGTCAAGGTATGCCGCTGTTCGAAATGACCGAATTCGTGGCCGAGCACAGCGCCCAATTCCGCCTCGCTGCGCGCCCGCAACAACAGCCCGCTGAACACCCGCATCGTCCCGTTCGGACTCATCGTCGCGTTGAAGACGGGATATCGAATGAGATAGATGCGGACCGTGTTGCAACGATCGGCTCCGACTGTCTTGCAGAGCACTTCGCGCACATAGGCGTTCAGCTTCTCGTCGCGGATCAGCAGCGGTGAATTAGCAAGCGCGCGCTCGCCCTCGTCACTCTCCCGCCATAGCCCGATCTCGTCCACGCCTTGCGGCTGGTAGGTTCCTGCATAGGGCGGTGGCGCTGCCGCTGGCTTCACCACCTCCTTGGCGGCAGCGGATGCATGGCCGGAGAGAGCCAGCGAGAGCGTGAACAGCAGGCCTCGCATCAGGGCTTGTCCGCCACCGGAACCGTGCTGCCCGGAAACTCCTCCAGCAGCTGCCCGACGCGCTTCTCGGCGCCATCGACCTCGCGCACGTCGCCGCCCATCGCGCCATCGGCGTTGAGCCACAGCACGTCGCCGGTCTTCAGGTCCACCAATCCGGCATAGCCGATATGCTCACCGGACTTTACCGCGATCCCAGGCCCCAGCAGCGCCACGATCTGCAGGATCTTGCGGCCGGTCGAGCCATAAGCGTCCTTGTTGTAGATGAACAAGGCATAGTCGGCGGTCTGGGCCCCCGGCAGCTTGCGCACGCCCTCGCCCAGCGACCAGTCGAAGACGCCCGCCTTGTTGTCGCGCTTCTTGGTCGGCAGTCGGTTGCCCTTGAAGAACTGATAGGTCACAACCGCGCGCGCCACGGCACCGAACAACGCGGTATATTCCTCCACCAGCTGCGCCTGCTCGCCATAGGCTTCGGGCGCTTGCACGATCGTGTTGCCGAGACTCGCCTGGCGCTTTCCCAACGCGGTGGCGATGTTCGCGCGCGCCTTGTCCGTCCAGTCCGCGTTCGGCTCGAACATGCCGCCCGTCGACTGTGCGCCAACGCTGACGGCCGGACGGAAGACGAGGATGGTCTTGCCACTCTTCGCCGGCAGGGTGAAGCCTTCCTTCACCGCCGTGCGCTCTTGCGCGGCCACGGGTGCAGCGGTCACGAGCGCCACACACAGCGACGCCGCCACTAATTTCCGCTTGATCATACCCCTCCTGCCGATCACGGCGCTCCGGCCGTTCCCTCGATCGTGAACGCAGAGAAGCGAAACTGCGGCCGGACGTCAAGCCGGCATCCGGTTGAGCGCCTAATGTTTCAGCGATTTAACGCCGACTCACCCCAGCGCCTTCTTGAGCAACGCATTGACCACGCCCGGGTTCGCCTTCCCCGCCATCGCCTTCATCGTCTGGCCGACGAAGAAGCCGAACAGCGCCTCCTTGCCACCGCGATACTGCTCCAGCTGGCCCTGGTTCTTGGCCAGCACATCGGCGATTACCGCCTCGATCGCACCCGTGTCGCTGGTCTGTTTCAGCCCACGCTCCTCGACGATCGCGGCAGGATCCTGCCCCGTGTCCAGCATGACCTCGAACACCTGCTTGGCAAGACTGCCCGACAGCGTGCCGTCCGCGACCAGCGCCAGCAGCGCGGCCGCCCGGTTTGGCGTCACGGGGCTCTCGCCGATCGACTTGCCGAGCCGGTTGAGCGCGCCGAACAGTTCCCCCGTGACCCAGTTCGATGCCGGTCCCGCTGGTGCGCCCTCATCGAGCAGCGCGTCGAACCAGCGCGCGGTCTCGACCTCGGCGGTCAGCACGCCGGCATTGTAGGGGGTTACGCCCGCCGTCTCGTAACGCTTGCGCTTGGCGTCGGGCAGTTCCGGCAAGGACGCGCGGCACTCATCGAGGAACGCGTCGTCCAGTTCCAGCGGCAGCAGGTCGGGATCGGGGAAATAGCGATAGTCGTGCGCGTCCTCCTTCGATCGCATCGACCGCGTCTCGTTGCGGTCGGGATCGTAGAGCCGCGTTTCCTGCACCACGCGCCCGCCATCCTCGAGCAGCGCGACCTGTCGCTTCGCCTCGCCCTCCACCACCGCCATGACGAAGCGGACCGAATTGACGTTCTTCGTCTCCGTCCGCGTGCCGAGCGGATTTTCTGAAGAGATTGGGCCGGGCTTGCGCACGCTGACGTTGACGTCGGCGCGCATCGAGCCTTCCTCCATGTTGCCGTCGCACGAGCCGACATACCTCAGCACCGATCTCAGCTTACGCAGGTAAGCCCCTGCCTCGGCGGGAGAACGCATGTCAGGTCGGCTGACGATCTCCATCAATGCAACACCAGAGCGGTTGAGATCGACATAGGAGCGCGTCGGATGCTGATCGTGCATCAGCTTGCCGGCGTCCTGCTCGACATGGATGCGCTCGACGCCGATCGTCTTGGTTACGTCCGGCAGCTTTTCGTCCGGGGCAATCTCCACCGCGCCCTCGCCGACCAGTGGATGATACAGCTGGCTGATCTGGTATCCCTGCGGCAGGTCGGCGTAGAAATAGTTCTTGCGGTCGAACCGGCTCCAGCGATTGATCTGCGCGTCGATCGCCATGCCGGTACGCACGGCCTGGCGGATGCACTCCCGGTTGGGCACCGGCAGCATCCCCGGCATCGCCGCGTCGACCAGCGACACCTGCGTGTTCGGCTCCGCCCCGAATGCGGTCGCGGCGCCGGAGAACAGCTTGGCATTGGACGTCACCTGGGCGTGGACTTCCAGCCCGATCACCACCTCCCACTCGCCGGTCGAACCCTGGATGCGATAGTCGGTCATGTTACCACCATGCCTCCGGCCGCGCGGCAAAGCCGGCGCGTTCTTCCAATGCCAGGCTCGCATTCAGCACGCCCTGTTCGTCGAGCGGCCTGCCGATGATCTGCAAGCCCAGCGGCAGCCCCTGCCCGTCCAGCCCGCCCGGCACGCTCATCGCCGGCAGCCCCGCCAGCGAGGACGGCACCGTGAAGACGTCGTTCAGGTACATGGCGATCGGGTCCGCCGACTTCTCGCCCAGTGCGAACGCCGCCGATGGTGCGGTCGGGGTCAGCAGCACGTCGCACTTCGCCCAGGCCTGCTCGAAATCGCGTGCGATCAGCGTCCGAACCTTCTGTGCCTGTGTGTAATAAGCGTCGTAAAAGCCTGCACTGAGGACATAAGTCCCGATCATGATGCGCCGTTTGACCTCCGCGCCGAAGCCGTCGGCGCGGGTCGCTGCGTACATGTCCTGCAACCCCGCACCATCGGGCAGGTCGCGCAAACCATAGCGCACCCCGTCATAGCGGGCGAGGTTGGACGAGGCCTCCGCCGGCGCGATGATGTAATAAGCGGGCAGCGCGTACTTGGTGTGGGGCAGCGAGACGTCGACGATCTCCGCCCCCGCGTCCTTCAGCCACGCAATACCCGTCCGCCACAGCGCGTCGATCTCCGCCGGCATGTCGTCGACGCGATATTCCCTGGGAACACCGACGCGCAACCCACGCAGATCGCTGGACAAGCCACGCTCCCAGGCGGGCACTTCCAGTTGCAGCGAGGTCGCATCCTTCGCGTCGAACCCGGCCATCGCCTCCAGCATGATCGCGCAATCGCGCACGTCGCGCGCCATCGGCCCTGCCTGATCGAGCGACGAGGCGAAGGCGATCGTTCCCCAGCGCGAACAGCGGCCATAGGTCGGCTTGATGCCGCTGATCCCGGTGAACGCCGCCGGCTGCCGGATCGAGCCGCCTGTGTCCGT
>NZ_JAQGLJ010000113.1 GCF_028292945.1 Sphingomonas bacterium
TCCAGATCGACGACAAGGACCTGCGCATCGACATCTATCGCTCGTCCGGGCCGGGCGGGCAGTCGGTCAACACCACCGACAGCGCGGTGCGGATCGTCCATATCCCGACCGGGCTCACCGTCATCCAGCAGGACGAGAAGAGTCAGCACAAGAACAAGGCCAAGGCGATGCGCGTGCTGCGGACCCGGCTGTACGAGCAGGAACGCGACCGGCTGCACGCCGAACGCGCGGGTGCGCGCAAGTCGATGGTCGGTTCGGGCGATCGGTCGGAGCGGATCCGGACGTACAACTTCCCGCAGGGCCGCGTGACCGATCACCGCATCAACCTGACGCTCCATCGCCTGCCGGAAATCCTGCAGGGCGACATGGGCGAGCTGATCGGCGCGTTGATCGCGCAGGATGAGGCGGAGCGGCTGGCGTCGCTGGATGGGTGAGCCGGTTACCCTCTCCCGCAAGCGGGAGAGGGACAGCCGCCGCAGGCGGCAGGGTGAGGGCCTGACACGGGTCCGGACGTACTCACCTTGAACGCACGTCGTGCCCTCACCCTGACCGCTGCGCGGTCTGTCCGTCTCGCGCAAGCGGGAGAGGGGAGGTGAACGCCCGCGAAGCCCTTGCCGCCGCAGCCGCCCGGTTCGGCGTTTCCGCCACCCCGCGGCTGGACGCCGAACTCCTTCTCGCCCACGCGATCGGCATCACGCGCGCGCAGCTGCTGCTCGGCCTCGACCATCCGGTGCCGCCCAGCTTCGCGGGGCTCGTCGAGCGCCGCGCGCGGCACGAGCCGATCGCCTACATCACCGGCACGCGCGGGTTCTGGACGATTGACCTCGCGGTCGGCCCCGGCGTGCTCATCCCGCGCGCGGACAGCGAGACGCTGATCGAAGCGGCGGTCACGCACTTCGCGGGCACGTCGGGGCCGGCGCGCGTGCTCGATCTCGGGACCGGGCCGGGGACGCTGCTGCTGGCGGCGCTCGACCAATGGCCGCAAGCAACGGGCTTGGGCATCGACGCTTCGGCAGAGGCCTTGGCCTATGCGCGCCTCAACGCCGCTACGCTGGAGATGACGGCGCGCGCGTCCCTCCAGCAAGGCGATTGGGCGGGAGATGTCGATGAGAAGTTCGACCTGGTGCTCGCCAACCCGCCCTATATCGCGGACGGCGAGCTGCTGCCGCGCGAGGTGAGCGGCTTCGAACCGGCAGCTGCGTTGTTCGGCGGTACAGACGGGCTGGATGAGTATCGCCGTCTCTCCCCTCAGCTCCTGCGCCTGCTAGCGCCCGGCGGCGTGGCGTGCGTTGAGATCGGCCACACCCAGGCCGCTGCCGTCACGGCGTTGCTCCACGTCCACGGGCTGACAACGCGGGTGCATCGGGACCTGGGTGGGCGTGACCGTTGCGTGACGGCAACGGCTTGAACAAACCGGCTGTTGTTCCACATTTTACTTGTGGACAGTGGTCGGTCGCCGCTAAGGCTGTGATCGGGCAGACGTATTCGACGCGAAGTGGTCGGATACGGGGGAAGCCCACACCCTACCTTGACACCGCCGCTCGCTGAACCGCGGCCGTGACGAGACGCTCGGGAACGCGATCCTCGCGGCCGGGCGGCAGGGTTGCACCGCCCATACCGGGAGCACGACCAGTTTTGGCCAGACTCAGAATTCCAGGACGAGGACACAACGCTTGATCAACAATCGGCAGGTCGGCCGCCGTCGCGGTCGCGGTGGCAATAATGGTGGGCAGCGCCCCGGTGGCGGGCAGCAGGGCAACGGTAGCCGCATCGACAATCGCTCGCGTGGCAATGCCACCCAGCTGCTCGAGAAATACAAGAACATGGCTGCCGACGCGCAGCGTTCGGGTGATCGTGTCACAACCGAATATTACCTCCAGTTCGCCGACCATTATTTCCGCGTGCTGAGCGAGCAGCGTGGCCAGTTCGAGGAGCGCGCACCTCAGCGAGGCCGCAACGACTTTGACGACGATGGCGACGGCGAGTTCGGACCTGAATTCGGCGACGAGGGCGAGCCCGCGCGCGGTAACGAACAGGGCGGTGGCAGCGATGGGGGCGGGCAGCGCGTCGAGATGCGCGACCGCGACGATCGCCCCAATCCGAGATCGAACGACCGGCAGCGCGATGATCGTCCTCGCGATGATCGGCCCCGTGAGGAGCGCCCGCGTGGTGATCGCGACGACCGCCCGCGCGGCGATCGCGATGGCGGCCCTCGGCGTGAGGGGGGCGGCAACGGCCGTGACCGTGGCGAGTGGCAGGAGCGCCCGCGCGAACGTCGTCCCGACCCTAGCACGACGGGGCTGCCAGTCGAAGTCGCCGGCCAGCGCCGCGCCGATCCGATCGCGCCGACCGAATCGCTGGAGGCGCGCGCGGAAGAGGTGTTGTCTGCCGATCGCCCGCTCGATGCACCTGCGCGTCGGCGTGGACGGCCCCGCCGCGACGCCGAGCCGGTTGGCGAGGCTGCACCGTTCGACGACAGCGGCCTGGAGGCGGATCGCCTGCCGCCCTCGCTGACGCTGGCCGCCAATGACGAGGCTCCAGCCGAGGCCAAGCCTCGCCGTCGCCGCGCTCGGCCGGTCGGGGATACGCCGACCGCAGCTGAGTAACGATCACCTTTGGTTCGAGGAAGGCCGGTCTCGCTTAAGCGGGGCCGGCTTTTTCGTGTCCGGGCTTTGCGTAGTGAGCCAGACGTGAGACAGTGATCGCAACTAGCAGCGGGGAGAGCGCCATGACGATCGCGGCCATCCTGAGGGGCAAGGGCGCCGAGGTGATCTCGATCGCGCCTGACGCCAGCGTGGCGGACGCGGTGACGCTGCTCGCGACTAAACGCATCGGCGCGGTGCCGGTAGTGGACGGGCAGGGAGCGCTGCTCGGCATCTTCTCGGAACGCGATGTCATCCATTGCCTTCAGGCCAAGGGTGCGGGTGCGCTGTCGGGCACGGTGGCCGAGGCGATGACCGCACCCGCCATCGCCGTGTCGCCAGAGCAGCCCGTGATCGCCGCCTTGTCGATGATGACTCAGCGGCGCTTCCGCCACCTGCCCGTCGTCGACCAAGGCAGGCTGATCGGCTTCGTCTCGATCGGTGACCTGGTGAAGCACCGTATCGACCGGATCGAAGCGGATGCCGCGGCAATGCGGGACTACATCCAGTCCGCGTGACCGCTCATTCACCGCTTTTGGCTTGAGTCGCCGGGCAGGTAGTCTCGCCGCCATGCGATCAGAGTCGTCCTCACCTGCCCTGCTGGAACGCTCCCACAAGCCGGAGAACCGCAGTTTCGCGTCGTTTTTGCGGACACCGCAAGAAAATTGCAAAAAACCGTTTGACGCATCCGGCAAGCCCACCTAGATGGGTGTCACCGCAGCGATGGACCACACGGTCCGCCGCTTCGGTCATCAAATAGCCAGGCGCCAGGGTCGCTCTCCAAAAGAGGGTACACCACGGCGTCGGTTGTTTGCGCTCTTTGACATTGTTGGTCAAGATGAAGGGACATGTGGGCGGCGGCTCCGGGTCCGGCAACCTCAGGGTGTCGGGTGCTCGGTTAAAGCCAAGCCTAACATGTCTCATTACATATCCACAAGAATGTGATGTGCAGGTTGGGCTCCCTGAGATGACGGTCCGGGTGTGGGTTTTCCCCCGCGCCTGGCTCGGACATCAACTTGAGAGTTTGATCATGGCTCAGAATGAACGCTGGCGGCATGCCTAACACATGCAAGTCGAACGAGACCTTCGGGTCTAGTGGCGCACGGGTGCGTAACGCGTGGGAATCTGCCCTTGGGTTCG